>JBAUSV010000275.1:0-1721 GCA_049581885.1 Gammaproteobacteria bacterium
GCAGTTCCGGGGAAAGAGTTTTTGTCTGCATGGTTCAATTCTCCTTTTTTCAGGCGAGGTCGAGAACGCGGCAAACCATCTCGGCTATCATGCGTTCTTCGTCCGTGCAAATGACGCGAACCGCAACCCGTCAGGACGGCACGGAAATCACGCCCTCCAGAATCCGTCGGAGCGAGTCACCGGCCTCGGACAGCGCGAACTTGATGCTCGACGAACCGCCATTGAATGTCAGGATGCGCGTGTTAGCTGATTTCATGGGTGACTCCTTCGTCATTGTCGCTTTCTTCATCGTCTATTCTTCCGTCGATCGGATCATCGCTGCCACAGGATTCGTGCGTCTTCCAGAGGGATCGCAACGCCGTCGCAGTGCGGTATCACTCGCGCCGTATAGTCCGCCGGTGGGCGGGCCGCAGACACAGCCGCGCTGTAAATGGTGCCGCCCGACGCGCCGGCCGGTGGTTCCGGCAAGGCGGGATTCATCTCCTGCCGCACCGGTGCGCCGCCGTTCATTCCGTCAGCATAGAGCTCCACCCGCACCGCGTTCGGCTCGAGGTCATTGAGATAGACCTGAACCTCAAATACGTGCTGCTCGCCACGAGTCTCAACCTTCACTTCGCCGAAGTGCAGCGCGGCCCATTTCTGTTCCAGCGTGTGCCGCCAATTGACTACCTGCACGCCGATTGCACCTTTGTCAGCAGCCCGCTTGCGGTAGGCTGAGGCAGCCGGGAGGTAGTGTTGCTCGGTGTATTCGCGCACCGTGCGGTTGGCGGAAAAGCGTGGTGTCAACCGCGCCATGCTTTCCCGCATCCGCTTGACCCAGGCGGTGGGAATGCCGCTCTCGTCTCGGGTATAAAACTCCGGGATCACCTCCCGCTCGAGCAGGTCGTAGAGCGCCTCGGCTTCGACATCGTCCCAGGACGGGTCGTCGCCATGCTCCAGGCCGTCCCCCAACGCCCACCCCACTTCAGGGGAGTACGCCTCGGCCCACCAGCCGTCCAATTCCGAGATGTTGATGCCTCCATTGACGAGCACCTTCATGCCGCTCGTTCCACACGCCTCCCAGGGTCGCCGCGGCGTGTTGATCCAGACGTCCACACCCTGCACCAGGTGCTCGGTCAAGAGCATGTCGTAGTCGCTCAGGAAGACGATGTGGGGTCGGGTCTCCGGCTGGCGAATGAAATTTATCCATTCATGAATCAGTGCCTGCCCCGCACGGTCCTGCGGATGAGCCTTGCCGGCGATGATGAGTTGCACCGGCCGCTCAGGATTGGTCAACAGACGAAGCAGTCGCTCCGGGTCGTGCAGCAGCAGGTTCGGCCTCTTGTAGGTCGCGAAGCGCCGCGCAAAGCCCAGTGTCAATGCGTTGGGATCGAATAGCTGTTTCGCCCGGTCAACCGCCTCGGGCGATGCGCCGGCGGCGGCCAGTAGCCTGGACAATCGCTCGCGAGCGTATTCAACAAGAGACTTGCTGGCGGCGATGCGAAATTGCCAAAGGCCGGTGTCGGAGATGCGGTGAATGTCCTGGTCCAGGGTTTCCGTCGGCCCCAACCAGCGGTCCTTGCCACAGGCTTCCGTCCAAAGATCATCGGCCGGGGCCGAGTCCCAGGTCGGCATATGGACTCCGTTGGTCACATGGCCGACCGGAATTTCCTCCTGCGGCCAATTCGGAAAGAGAGGCAGAAAAATGTGCCGGCTCACCTCCTCGTGCAAGCGACTCACGC
>JBAUSV010000276.1:0-4035 GCA_049581885.1 Gammaproteobacteria bacterium
TCCTACAGCAGGGCATGCGTGTGGCCCAGAGTGGCGCAGCTACGAAAACTGGATACGCGACGTAGCCCGGTAGGGCGCAGGCTGAACCTGATCCAGTTTCGTTCTGTTCAGGTGCTCAGGTTATTAGCCCATCTTATTCATTCGGCGGTGTGATGAGTGCGCTTTAGGATTTTGGTTGTGCGTGTTCGTTGCGATTCATGGTCGCGTTTTCGGTTTGATATTTGGTTGGCGTAGGGGGTTGAGCAGATTGGGCTGGTTCTGGGGCATCGGCCCCACCGGTCCTGGGCTGGCTGGCTGGAGGCAGCGCGCGAGGCTTGCGAACAGTTCGGCCTCGGGATGTGCTGCGGCGAGCGCGATGCGCACGCGGGTGGCGGTTTCGGTGATGCGCGCGGCGATCTTGATCAGGCGCATGCGCAGGGTGGTGAACTCGGCATGACCCAAAGGCTGCAGCGCGGGGATGGCGTCACGCAGCTTCAGCATCAGCCAATAGGCTCCCGTGTGCAGGATCAGGCGAACCTGATTGGCAAGCGGCGAGCGGCAACTCGTGCGGTCGGATGACAACTGGCTTTTGTGCAGCTTGATCAGGTTTTCCGCCTGGCCGCGGGCACAATACAACGTCTCGTAAAGCCATTGAGCGCTGCCGCCGGCGAGGTTGGTGACGACGTAGCGAATGTCCAAACCTTTCGTGCTGGCCTCGATGCGTGCCGCC
The DNA here is from genome assembly GCA_049581885.1 of Gammaproteobacteria bacterium. Taxonomy (GTDB): domain Bacteria; phylum Pseudomonadota; class Gammaproteobacteria; order JAKDMP01; family JAKDMP01; genus JBAUSV01. The sequence goes on from JBAUSV010000276.1 coordinate 710, forward strand.
ACCCGGCGTTGGCAGTGCCAGGATTTGGCGCCGTAGCTGGTTTCGGTGAAGTCGCGCACCACCGGCCCCGGCCCCTCGGCGCGCCGCACCCGGACATCATCTGCGGCGGTCGCGACCAGACGATCCAGCACCGCGTTGCCAGGGAGGCCGAGGATGTAATTCACCCCATTGGCCTCGCACCATGCCATCACCTCGGGGCGACCGTAATGACCATCACCGCGAATGGTGATGCGGGTTGTCGGCCAATGCAGCCGGATCCGCCGTATCAGGCGCCGCAGATAACCGCGCACCTCCTTGCCTGAAGGCGTGGTGCCGGGCCGCAGCAGCACCGCCACCGGGCGCGAGGTGGCGGTGTCATAGACATGGATCGGCAGGAAGCAGCGTTCGTCGTAATGCGCGTTGAACAGCGAAAGCTGCTGATGTCCGTGCACGACATCAACGGTATCATCGATGTCCAGCGTGACGCTGCGCGGCGCGACAGGGTAGCTTGCGCAATAGAGGTCGATCATGGCGTAACTCATGCGGATCACCGCGCGCAGATCGGGCTGATTTTCCCAGCGCGAGACGGTCGGCTGCGAGCACAGATCGGCGTCGCTGTCGGGCAGCCGTCCGCAGGCCAGTTTGAAGCCCGGATCAGTCCGCAGGTGATCAAGGTCGTCGGCATCTTCATAGCCGCACGCGATGGCCAGCATGCGCGCCCGCAGGATATCGGCAACGCTGTGGGTGATGAGCCGCGGATTGCGCGGATCGAAAATCAACCTGGCGAGCTTTGCTGCAATGCCGAGCGACTTTTCAACCGCCCCCAGAAGCATGACCCCGCCATCGGACGTCAGCCGGCCGCCATCAAACGCAGCCGTGACTTTCTTGCGCCGAACGGATGGTAGCAAAAACGGAAACAGGGTATTTTCGATCATGGCGGGTGTGGCACAGTCCGGTTCAAGCAAGGTTGGCGTCAGCACCCATATTTTTGCGCGAAATCAATGACTTATACCACACCCGCCAGCGAGTCCCTGACATGCCGCGAATAAGATGGGTTAGGTTATTAGGTGTTCAGCCACATCTTCTGAGAGCCGGACCGAAAAAGATAGTTGAGCGATTTCAGTATGTTGTGATTCTGTCGGTTTGCAACAACGGACGGATTCACAATAGCCTGGACCGAAATCGCTCGGCAACGATACTGCCGGGCGGGATTGCGTTACGCAAGCGACCTCACCGACGCGGAATGGGCCTTGATCGAACCGTTCATGCCCGAGCCACGGCATCGAGGCCGGCCCCGAACGCGGTGTCACTACGGGTGGTTGTGGAGGCCATCGGCACGGTCATTTGTGGAACGGCCCCGGTTTTGCTAGATCGTGTCCTGTGTTGTGGTGTAGGAGCGGGTCTCCTGAGCAGTGTTGGCTGCTCTGTCAGGCTGCCATGGGCGGCAAGCTGACGGCATCAGTATTGCTCACTGTGGCGATGGTTTCCAGTGTCATGTAGCGGGCGCGTTGGACGGTCCATTCATCGTTCTGCTCAAGCAGCAGGGCACCGATGAGGCGGACAACGGCTGCCTCGTTGGGGAAGATACCGACGACGTCGGCGCGGCGTTTGATCTCACCGTTGAGCCGCTCGAGCGGGTTTGTGCTGTGCAATTTGGTACGATGCTGGGCGGGAAAGTTCATGTAGGCCAGGACATCGGCCTCGGCGTCGTCCATCAGGGCTGCGAGTTTTGGTACGCGTGGCCGGGCCTGATCGGCGACGTATCGCCATTGTTTGCGTGCGGCTTCGGCATCGTTCTGGGCGAAGGCGGTGCCGATCCAGGCGGAGACGATGCGCCGCTGGGTCTTGCCGGCATAGGCCAGCGCGTTGCGCATGAAATGAACCCGACAGCGTTGCCAGGTGGCGCCGAGTATCTTGCTGATCGCAGCCTTCAGCCCTTCATGTGCATCGGAGACGACGAGCTTCACCCCGCGCAGGCCCCGACGTGCGAGGCTGCGCAGGAACTCGACCCAGAACGGCTCGGCCTCGCTATGGCCGACGGTCATGCCGAGCACCTCGCGCCTTCCATCGGTGTTGACGCCGACTGCGATGATCACCGCGACCGAGACAATATGATGGCCGCGCCGGGCTTTGACGTAGGTGGCATCGAGCCAGATATACGGCCAGTCGCCCTCGATCGGCCGATCGAGGAACGCCTGGACCCGCTCGTCGATCTCGGAACAGAGGCGGGAGACTTGGCTCTTGCTGATCCCCTCCATTCCCATCGCCTTGACCAGGTCGTCCACCGACCGGGTCGATATGCCCTGGACGTAGGCTTCCTGGATCACCGCGGTCAGAGCCTTCTCCGCCATTCGCCGCGGCTCCAGGAACGCCGGAAAGTAGCTGCCCCGCCGCAGCTTCGGGATCCGCAGCTCGACAGCGCCGGCCCGGGTCTGCCAGTCCCGGTCGCGATAGCCGTTGCGCTGGTTGCGGCGCTCGGCGGTGCGTTCGCCGTGCGCGGCACCACAGAGTTCCTCGGTCTCGAGTTCCATCAGCCGCTGCGCCGCAAAGCCGATCATCTCGCGCAGAAAGCCGGCGTCCGAACCCTTCTCAAGCAGTTCAAGAAGGGCGATCTTGTCATTGGTCATCGTGGGGGCCCCCCGGTCAGAGTTGGTGTTCGCAACCCAACCCTACCCAAAATCCCCGCGATGGCCGCCAATCAGCCTGCCGACGTCAGACTCTCGACGGTCACGCCGGCAGGCTGATCAGCGGCCTCCTACACCACCACCAGGGACACGACCGATTTCGGCACGGGCGGTCGCGGTCGCGTATCGGAATACGCTGCCAATCGTTGATCGGAGCCGGCGAGCCGATTTGTATCTCTCGCATGCTTCTAGAGACCGCAGTACGTTCAGAATGGCGGGCGCCGAGATCTGACTGATCGGTTCGTCTCCAAACTCCGCGTTGGCGAAGCTGAGGAGCCACTCGACCTTTGCCATGGTCGCTTCTGACCGCTTCTCCCGCCGAAGCTTCGCGACATACTCGTCGGCGAGGCCGCGAAACCTCGGGGCATCCGCTTGGGCCTTCGCCTGCCGCTTTTTTTCGAGCGCCGGATCAATGCCATCCCCCAGTAGGCGCCTCGCGTTCTCTCGCGCCTGGCGGGCGCGCGCCAGCGGAACCGTGGGGTAGACCCCGAGCGCAAGCAGCTTCTGCTTACCGGCGAAGCGGTAGGCAAACCGCCACAATCTGGCGCCGGTCGGCTGTAGCCATAGCTGGAGGCCACCACCGCCTGTCAGTTTCTGGAGTTTGGGTCCGGGTTGTGCCGATCAACACTTTGCGTCCGTCAAAGGCATCGCCTTGTCCTCCTG
>JBAUSV010000277.1:0-1566 GCA_049581885.1 Gammaproteobacteria bacterium
CGATTCCTATGACGTCGATTTTCGACGTCTGTCTTGTTTCGGTTTAGGCTCGGTCGTCGGCCTCTGACTTGATTTCAGTATCGGGTGCGGAGCGGATCTGGAGCTCTGCACCATACACGTATCGAGACTCAGCCGCCGGGTCTCTTTCCGACCTGAGGAAAGCGGCGGTGCGGAGCTGACTGGCCCCGCGTTCTAGAAATAGATGGGTGCCCTCATGCCGTCCCAATCAAGAGAGGTACAGGGTCGCCTTCGGGGGGCGTCCAGTTATCACCGGGTTCGGGGGAGGGGCAGAGCCACCGAAAGACCGAGGTTGGGAGAGAGAGAGGGTGGCCAATCAATAAACCTCGCTGCCGGGCTCTATGTCCGAGGACGCCACGGGGTGCTCGAGGCACAGATCGTGAGATCGTCGTGGGGCGTCTAGAACCGGATCGGCCCTTTAGGCTCGAGTTATACGCCGGGCTCACCCTCTCTCCTCCGGATTAAGCGTTAGCGAGGAACCGGTCAGCGTCGAAGGCCTGGTTCCGTTTGAGCATGAAGTAGACGGTACGGCCGAGCTTGTGGGCTAAGATGCTCAGGGCCTTGCCCTTTCCACATTTGCGTTTGAGGCGGTCGTGCAGCCGCTTGCTCTGAGGGAGATGGGCGAGGACGGAGACGGCCGCCTCACTGAAGGCCCACTTGAGGTGGACACTTCCAATCTTGTGGCCGGATGTGCCGATGCGTTTCCCAGCCGAGGATTTCTCGCATTTGACCAGGCGGGCATAGGAGGCGAACCGCTGGACGGACGCGAAGCGACCGATGTCATGGATCTCATAGAGAAGCGTGAGGCTCAGGATCTCCCCGATACCGGGGATGGTGTTGAGCCGGAGCAGGGTCTGAGGGTCATGGACCCGGGCTTGGCGGACGACGGTCTTTTCGAGGTCCCGGATGAGTTCGTCGTAGGTGTCGCAGAGGGCGAGATCGGTCTCGACGCTCTTCTTGAGCATGGGATCGTCGAAAGCGTCGGGAATCGGTGCACGCTGGTACTTGTAGGCGAGGCGTCCGGGGGGACGGGGCAGGTTGTACTGATGGAAGGTGTTCTGGACGTGGGCCATGAACTGGGCCCGCTTGCGGACGAAGTGGGTCCGGCGCCGGAGGAGGTCCCGGGTGGATCGCATCGGGGCGGGATAGACGTAGGCCATGGGAAGGAGACCTCCCCGGAGCAGGCTGGCGGTCTTGAGGGCATCGATGCGGTCGTTCTTGGCCTTGGCCCCATGGATGGCCCGCATGTAGAGAGCGTGGCCGAGGACGAAGGGGATCTCGTGTTCGGCACAGAGGTCGGCGAGCCAGTACCCGTTGAAGATGCACTCCGATGCCACGACCAGGTCGTCCCGAAAGGGCTTGATGGCTTCGAGGAAGCGGGCCCGGTCACAGGGGAGGTTCTTGTGAACCAAGACGTTGCCCTCGGCGTTCAGAATGCACAGATAGAGAGTGCGGGCGTGAAGGTCGATCCCGCAGTAATGCTGATGCTGCTCGGTATAGAAGCGCATGGTTCCCCTCCTGGGTTGGATGTGAGCGCTTACTCGACAT
>JBAUSV010000278.1:0-25174 GCA_049581885.1 Gammaproteobacteria bacterium
AAAAAAAGGGCCCGCCGAAGCGGGCCCAACACGCGTTCCGTTGCCAAAAGCAACGGGAGGAGGACAGGATCCTAGGGTTTGGCCGTGGGTTTCGGGTTGCGGCAGGTTCCAGGCACATACTTGTACATGGTCGTGTTGTCGACACCGCACTTCCACACCAATGAGCCGCCAGTGGCCGAGGGGGCAAGGTATACGTACGCGCCATGCAGCGGCGTGGCAACGCCAGTGGATTTGAATTGTGCAGTGATCAGCCCGTTGTTGACCTCGACTTGCGCCACATACTTGCCGGAAATGCTGGCTTTCGGCTTCGCACCGGCGCTCTCGTTGTTCAGGGGGTAATGACCGTTTTCGCTGTAGAACTGCGCGATATCGGTTTGGAGGCCGCCGGCAAGCGAGAGCGCTTCGGAGCCTTCGGCCTGGGCCGTGTAGTTGAGGTAGAGGGGAATGGCGATGGCCGCGAGTATGGCAATAATGGCCACCACGATCATCAATTCGATAAGGGTAAACCCTTGCTGATTACGTTTCATGGTTAGAGAACCTCCGATGTTGAAAACACTTAGCTGTAAAGGCCGTGGGGGCCTGCCCTGTATGTAGCAAAAAGCGTGCCAATCCTATGGACAAACGTCCTTCAGGCCATCTGGACACAGAGAAAATTTTTTACAAGTGGATGATTTTTAACGTTATTATTCTTTTTGCGCGCGTTTTTCCCATAATCCATGATCGGGATGCTACCGAAAGATGCGCTCGGACACGGGTGACAAGGACCGCAATAAAGTGACAATTTGCGCCAAAAGGTGACAATATCTGTCAGTTGATTGTCACTTTTCCCCTGACCCGGCCGGCTCTTCAGGGCTTGATGTCAAGCTTTTGCAGCCGATAGCGCAACTGGCGGAACGTCATGCCGAGCAGGCGCGCGGCCGCGGTGCGATTGCCGCCGGTTTCGCGCAGGGCCTTCTGGATCGCCTGGCGTTCGACGTCGTTGAGCATCTCGGGCAGGGCCTCGGCATCGGGCTTTGCCGCAGCGTCGGCCTCGGCGCGTCGCGGGCTGCGTCGCAGGTGGATGTCGGCGGCGCCGATGGTATCGCTTTCGGTGAGCGCAAACGCGCGCTCGAGTACGTTTTCCAGTTCGCGTACATTGCCCGGGAAAGGGTGCCCTTCCAGTAATGCGATGGCTTCGGGGGTGAGTTTTTTGGTTGCCGTGCCCGCCATGGTGCACATGCGGGTGAGGAGGGCCTCGGCGAGCAGGGGGATATCGCCGCGGCGCTCGCGCAACGGCGGCACGTGCAGATCGATGACATTGATGCGGTAGTAGAGGTCTTCGCGAAAGCGGCCTTCGGCCAGCGCGAGAGTCAGGTCCTGATGCGTAGCGGAGACGAAGCGCACATCCACCGGCACTTCCTGGGTGGCGCCCACGGCGCGCACGCGGCGTTCCTGGATGACACGCAACAATTTGACCTGCATGGGCAGGGGCAGTTCGCCGATTTCGTCGAGAAAAAGGGTGCCGCCCTCGGCGCTGCGAATCAGGCCCGGTCGATCCGTATGGGCCCCGGTGAAGCTGCCCTTGCGATGACCAAAGAGTTCGCTTTCCACCAGCTCGGCCGGGATGGCGCCGCAGTTGACGGGCACGAAGGGGTGCGCCGCGCGCGGCCCCGAGGTGTGGATGAGCCGCGCCGCGAGCTCCTTGCCGGTGCCGGACTCGCCGGTGATCAGTACCGGCGCCTGGCTGCGTGCCATGCGGGTGATGACGGTGCGCAGCTCGTGCATCTGTGCCGAATTGCCGAGTAATTGCGCGGCGGCGGATTCGTTGGGGGCCTCGGCGGCATCGAGGGCCAGTGCATCGCGCACCAGTGTGCGCAGGCGCAGCAGATCAACCGGCTTGGCGATGAAGTCGAAGGCGCCTGCCTTGAGGGCGTCCACTGCGATGTCCATGCTGCCGTAAGCAGTGATCATGGCGACCGGCACGCTGGGTGCCTGCTCCTGCATCCAGTACACGAAGTCGAGACCGTTGCCGTCGGGCAGGTTCATGTCGGTGAGGACGAGGTCGAAACGGTCGCTCACCAGCGTGCGCCGTGCGCTGGCCAGATCCTCGGCTTCGACGGTTTTTACGCCCATTTTGCCGAGAGTCAGGGTGAGCAGATTGCGCAGGTCGGGTTCGTCGTCGACGATCAGTACCTGAGATGTTTTCTTTACTCCAGCCATGCGTTGTCCTGTGCAAATTCAAGTCGAAACCGCGAGCCGCCATTCTGGCGTGGATAGGCCTCCAGATGCGCACCGTTGGCGATGGCCAGTTCGCGCGCCAGGTACAGGCCGAGGCCGGTGCCGTTGACGCGGGTGGTGGCAAACGGCTCGAAAAGACGTTCGGGCTGTGCGATCCCGGGGCCGCGATCCAGTACATCAAGATACACGTGTGCGCCGCTAAAGCCAATTCTGAGGTAAACCTTTGCACCGGGATCGCCATGCACGAAGGCGTTGTCCACCAGGTTGGTGACCACATGTTGGAGCTGGCCGGGGTCGAAGCGGGTCTCGACGCCCGGGTTGGCGCCTACCGGCTGCAGATGAGGCAGGCGGTCTGGGTGGCGTTCTCCATAGTCCTGCACAAATTCATCGAGCCAGCTCTTGAGTTCGATGTGTGCGGGCTCGGCGGTTTCGCGCCGCGACAGTTTGAGGATGCTGTCCACCATGCCGGCGAGGCGCGCGCTCTGGTTGCCGATGATGCGGCTCAGGTGCTGCTGTTCGCCATCGAGCAAGCCGTCTTCAGCGAGCAACTGGTTGGCCTGGGAAATGGCCGAGAGCGGGTTCCTGATCTGGTGCGCGATGCCGGCGGTGAGACGACCGAGTGCGGCAAGCGTCATCGCCCGGGCCTGTTCGTGGGCAATTTCGGTATCTTCGACGAAAACCAGCCGGCGCGCGTTTTCGTCGTTGCCCAGCGGCAAGACCGTGAGCAGCAGAGCGCCGCCTTCCTTGCGCTGGTATACGGAATTGCCGTGCTTGGCTTCGGGGCCGGCGAGGCGGATGATGGTGGCGCGCAGGGCGGGGTCGCTGTAGTGCGTGGCTGCGGGGTTCAGGCGTATAAATTCGCCGCGGTTATCGGTAATGATCACGCCGGTGCGCAACTGGGCAATGATGCGCCGGTTGATGGCATCCAGTTCGCGCAGTTCGATTCCGCGCTGCTCGGCCAGCGCTTCGGTTTCGAACAGGCGCGTGGCCAGTTGGTAGGCAATAAAAGCCACCGCCAGCAGCCCCAGCGCGTACAGGCCGGAACGTGCATAAAGCAGGACGGCCAAATCTCGGGTGAAGCCGGCGCCCAGGGTCGCTCCGAGCATGATCAACGAACTCAGAGCAGCGAAGAACAGGGCGCGGCGCAGATTGAGCGCATTAGCGGCGGCGGCGGCAACCGGCGGAATAAGCAAAAAGGAAAAAATCCCAAGATCGGCGTTTGCCGCCTGGGTAAGCACGGTGATGGCGACCAGATCGATCAGGGGTTGAATTTCGACCTGCACGCCGAGCCCCGGCCACTGGCGCGAGAGAAATCCGATCGAAGCCAGACCCAGGGCCAGATAAATGATGCCGGTGATCGCCACTATGGTCGGCGATTCGATGTTCAACTGCTCGACGGCGATCGGCGTTACGGCCAGGATGATGCAGGCGCTGGCGACCAGCAGGCGGTAGATGTTGAGCACCTTGAGCAGGCGCCAACGCGCGGGGGTCGCAAGAATCTCGGGCTGTGCACGCTTTGCTAAAAGTCGGCTAATGCTCCAAAATGTGCGGTCTTGAGTGCCGTCAGGCATGGGTTTTCACTTTGATCGGACAGTTACAGAAGGTCTCTATACCATGAATTTGCACGAATATCAGGCCAAGCAGTTGTTCGCCGAATTTGGCGTTCCGGTTCCGCAGGGCCGGGTCGCCGCCAGCGCAGAAGAGGCCGCCGTCGCAGCCGAAGCGTTGGGCGGCAAGTTGTGGGTCGTCAAGGCCCAGGTGCATGCTGGCGGCCGCGGCAAGGCGGGCGGGGTGAAGCTGGTACGCTCGCCGGGCGAGGCCAGTGAAGCCGCTGCCGAAATGCTGGGCCGGCGTCTGGTGACGCATCAGACGCAGGGCGAGGGCTTGCCGATCGAGCGGGTGTGGGTGGAACGCGGGTCCGACATCGCGCGCGAGCTGTATCTGAGCGTGCTCCTCGACCGGGCGCGGGAATGCTTGACGTTTGTCGCTTCCGCCGCCGGCGGCATGGATATCGAGGAGGTCGCGGAGAAGACGCCGGAACAGATACTGAACGTTCCGGTGAATCCGGGTTCGGGTTTTTCCGGCTACGAGGCGCGCCGCCTCGGTTTTGCGCTGGGACTTGAAGGCGATCAACTGAAGGCGTTTTCCAGACTGGTACGCGCACTGTACAACTTTATGCTCGCCAAGGATGCAAGCCTGGTCGAAATCAATCCGCTGATCGTGACCCAGGACGGCAGCTTGATGGCGCTCGACGCCAAGGTGAATCTGGATGACAACGCACTGTTCCGGCACCAGGATACGGCTTCCATGCGCGATTCCGGCCAGGAAGACGCGGCCGAGGCCGAGGCTGCCGAGCACGGTTTGAACTACGTTTCGCTGGACGGTGATATCGCCTGCATGGTTAATGGCGCCGGCCTCGCAATGGCGACCATGGACCTTATCAAGTTGGCGGGCGGTGAGCCGGCCAACTTTCTGGACGTTGGCGGCGGGGCCACCGCCGAACGCGTCACGGCCGCTTTTCGCTTGATCCTTTCGAACAAGAAGGTGAAGGCAATTCTGGTCAACATTTTCGGCGGTATCGTGCGCTGCGACATGATTGCCGAGGGTATCATCGCCGCGGTGCGCGGCGTGGGCGTGCCGGTTCCCGTGGTGGTGCGCCTGGAAGGAACCAACGTGGAAGAGGGGCGTCGCCTGCTGGCCGAAAGCGGTCTCGATATCACCGCCGCCACCAATTTGACCGAAGCCGCCGACAAGGCGGTAGAAGCCGCACGCGAAGGAAAGTCCGAATGAGTATTTTGATCGACAAGAACACCCGCGTCCTGTGCCAGGGATTCACCGGTACGCAGGGCACGTTTCATAGCGAACAGGCGATTGCCTACGGCACGCAACTGGTCGGCGGTGTCACGCCGGGCCGGGGCGGACAGCAGCATCTGGAGCGGCCGGTGTTCGATACCTGCGCCGATGCGGTGGCCGAGACCGGGGCCACGGCAAGCATGATCTACGTACCGGCGCCATTCGCTGCCGATGCGATTCTGGAAGCGGCGGCCGCAGGACTCGAGACCATCGTGTGCATCACTGAAGGCATTCCGGTGCTCGACATGGTGCGTGTGAAGGCGGGGCTCAGGGGGTCGTCGGTACGTCTAGTCGGTCCCAATTGCCCGGGTGTCATAACTCCCGGAGAGTGCAAGATCGGCATCATGCCAGGGCATATTCATCAGTCTGGACGGGTGGGCATCGTGTCGCGCTCGGGCACGCTCACGTACGTAGCGGTGCATCAGACCACGCTGGAGGGCCTGGGGCAATCGACGTGCGTCGGCATCGGCGGCGACCCGGTCCACGGCATGGGCTTCATCGATGTGATTGAACTCTTCGAAAAGGATGCGTCGACCGAGGCGATTGTCATGGTCGGTGAAATCGGGGGCAGCGATGAGGAGGCGGCCGCCGAGTACATAAAGGCCAACGTGAGCAAGCCGGTCGTGGCTTATATCGCGGGCGTGACTGCACCACCCGGCAAACGCATGGGCCATGCCGGGGCGATCATCGCCGGCGGCAAGGGTACAGCCGAACACAAGTTCCAGGCCCTGGAAGCGGCTGGTGTGACCACCGTGCGTTCGCCCGCTGAAATCGGCGCGGCGGCCAAGCGCGTATTGGGCTAATCGAACGCAGCCGGCTGCGAGTCGGAGGAATCATGTCGACGCTTAGAATCGGTTTGGCGCAGTCCAATTGCGTGGTGGGCGATGTGGCGGGCAACACCCACCGCGTGCTCGAACGCGTGGAGGCGTTCGGCGCGCAGTGCGATCTCATCGTCTTCCCGGAATTGATGCTTGTTGGCTACCCGGCCGATGATCTGCTGCTGCATCCGGATCTGGAAAGCCAGGTGCATGAGGCGCTCAACCGACTGCGTGAGGCAGTGTCCGATACCACGGTCGTGGTGGGGCATCCGGAGTATCAGGAGGGGTTGATCTACAACGCCTGTTCGGTGATCGGCGACGGGCAGACGTACGCCACGTATCGCAAGCGGGCACTGCCGCACTATGGGGCATTCCACGAGAAGCGCTATTTTGCCGCGGGCAGCGAAGCCGTGGTGGTGGACATCGGCGGTGTGCCCATTGGTCTGTCCATCGGAGAAGATGCCTGGCGTCCCGACCCGATCAGAGAACTGACGGAGGCGGGCGCACGCCTGATAGTGAACGTCAACGCCTCGCCGTATTGCATAGGGAAACGTGCCAACCGCGAGCAGGAAATCGCTGAACGTGCCACCGACAATGACGTGCCGTTCATATACCTGAACATGGTCGGCGGACAGGATAATCTGGTCTTCGATGGCCATTCATTTGCGGTGAACAAGGCGGGTGAGGTCGTTGAACGCCTGCCGGGGTTCGAGGAAGATTTCGTCATTCTGCGTGTGGGCGCCACGCCTGGCAGCCGGGGTCGCATTGAAGGGCGGGTGGCTTCGCAGCTCAAGGCACCCGTTGCTGTCGATGGCGAAAGCGCGACCCGAGACCTGCGCTCCGACGTGGAGGCGCCGCTCGATGCGGCCGATTCCGAGGGCGAGGTATACAAGGCGATCGAACTCGCGGTCCGCGACTACATTGAAAAGAACGGCTTCGAAGGCGCGCTGGTAGGGCTGTCGGGCGGCGTGGATTCGGCTCTGACTTTGACCCTGGCCGTCGATGCGCTGGGGGCCGAACGGGTTACCGCGGTGTTGATGCCCTCACGCTACACCAGCGATCTCAGCGTCGAGCTGGCCAAGGAGCAGGTCAAACGCCTGGGCGTGAAGTCGCATGTCATTTCGATTGAGGAACCGTATCAGGCGTTCCTGAATGCGCTCAAGGACGTGTTCGCCGGGCTGAAGCCGGATATGACCGAGGAAAACATTCAGGCACGGTGTCGCGGGACCATTCTGATGGCGATTTCGAACAAGACCGGACGCATGGTGCTTGCTACTGGCAACAAGAGCGAAAGCGCGGTGGGCTATGCCACCTTGTACGGCGATACGGTTGGCGGGTTCTCGCCGCTCAAGGATGTATCAAAAACGCTGGTTTACAAGCTGGCTCGCTACCGCAATCGTCAGCTGGATGCGGCCCCGATTCCGGAACAGGTGCTGACGCGCGAACCGTCTGCGGAGCTTTCGGTCGGGCAGAAGGATACCGATTCCCTGCCACCATATCCGGTACTCGACGCGATACTCGCCGGACTCATAGAGAACGAGCAGACAAGTGCCGATCTGGTGCACGAAGGCTTCGATTCGCGCACCATCGAGCAAGTGGCGGCGCGGGTCAAGCGCAACGAGTACAAGCGTCACCAGGGGGCGCCGGGGGTAAAGATATCCACTCGTGCCTTCGGCCTGGATCGTTGCTATCCCATCACCTCCGGCTTCGCTCCGATCCTTCCCCAACCAGCCGAATCGGAACAGGACGAAACCGACGGCATCTAGCGTCCGTGCCGATATTGGTGGTTCTCCCACACCATCAGCGGGAGTAGTCCCTCAATGGCCTGCGGATGAAGCGGTGCTCGCTGCAGGCGCAGGCTTGTGGTGTGACTTGTTGCCATAGTTGTAGTCGTACCAGGCACGGGCATCGGCGGCGAGTTCGGTTTCGCCCAGCGCCTTGTACGAACGGGCCATAATCCGCAAGGCGGGCTGCGCCGCTTCCGTGTCGGAGAATTGGGTCACGATATCGGATGCATGCATGGCGGCAGCTACCCATTCATTGCGCCGCTGATAAAAGCGTGCCAGGTTGAGGTTGAACTGCGCCATGCGATTACGCACGAACACCATCCATTGTTTGGCTTGGTGGGCATATCGGGAATTCGGATAACGTTTGATCAATTGTTTGAATGCCGTGTAGGCCTGCTTCTGATCGAGTGGATCACGATCGGACAGATTGACGTGAAACACGGCATCCACGGGACCGCGTTGCAGGGCATTGGCGTAGGCAACGCCTTTCATGAACATCGCGTAGGCGGCATACGGACTGGCCGGATTTTCCTTCACGAAGTCATCGGCCTGCTTGGCGGTCTCGTCGGTCTGGTTGTTGCGGTAATAGGCGTAGATCAGGTCGAGCCGGCCCTGCGTGGCATACTTGCCGAAGGGGTAGGTGGAAATCATCGAGCGCAGACTGCCGGTAGCTCTGTTCCAGTTCTGTGTAGTAAGGGCGTCCTGAGCGCGCTTGTAAAGTACGGTTTCCGGCTGGATTTTTTCCGGACCGTGGGCACAGCCTGCCAGAATAGCAGCGCTAGCGAATACCAGGATCAGCAGAGGAGTCAGTCGACGCATGCGTTTTTCCGCACCTGAAAAGGGACATTCTAACGGGCTGGGACCCGATCTTCATCGTGAAGTTCGCCGTCATGAGCTGAACGTGGATGCCGGTTTGGCCGGAGAACGACTCGACCGGGCACTGGCGCGGGCATTGCCGGAGTATTCGCGCACGCGTCTGCAAGGCTGGATCCGGGCCGGGCAGGTGCGGGTTGATGGTGAAATCGCACGGAGCCGCGCGCTACTGTCCGAAGGACAATCGGTGGTGCTCGAAGCCGTGCTCGATCCGGTGATCGAGGATGCCCCGGAGAGGATAGCGATCGACATCGTTTACGAGGATGCCGCCCTGCTGGTGGTTAACAAGCCGCCGGGGCTGGTGGTGCATCCCGGCGCGGGTAATCGCCGTGGCACGCTGGTGAATGCCCTGCTGCATCACGCGCCAGAACTCTCCCATCTGCCGCGCGCCGGACTGGTACACCGCCTGGACAAGGACACCTCTGGTCTGCTCGTTGTGGCCAGGACCACGGAGGCCCACGCGGCGTTGGTGGCGGCACTCGAACGCCGCGAGATACATCGCGAATATCTAGCATTGGTAAGGGGCGAAATTGTGGCCGGTACGCGCATCGAGGCGCCGATCGGGCGTCATCCGAGTGCGCGTACGCGTATGGCGGTGAATACCCGGGGTCGACCGGCAGTGACCCATACGCGGGTGATCGAGCGGATTGCGGGTTATACATTGCTGGCGGTGAAGCTGGAGACCGGGCGCACGCACCAGATCCGGGTGCATCTCAGTCATACCGGGACACCGATCGTGGGCGACGGCGTGTATGGCGGGCGTCAGGTGCTCATGGCGGGTTTGTCTCCCGCGGCGGCAGAGGCGGTGCGTGCTTTTCCCCGCCAGGCGCTGCATGCCACACGGTTGGGCTTCGTTCACCCCTTGAGTGGGGAAGACGTGACCTTCGAGGCCGCGTTGCCACAGGACATTGTGAAACTGCTTGCCACTCTACGCGAATCGGGTCAGTAAGGGTGGATTACGTTGTTGCACCTGCGCGTGTGCTCGCACCCGGGGTGCGGGCGCTGACAACATTGCGCGTGGGCGGTGTGAGTACGGGACGTTATGCCGGCTTGAACCTGGCGACGCACGTCGACGATGATCCCCGAGCCGTGACCGAAAACCGGCGGCGTTTGTGGCAGGCACTGGATCTGCCCGCCGAGCCCATGTGGCTGCACCAGGTTCATGGCACGCGGGTGGTACAGGCCGAGCAAACGGCAGGCGCAACGCCGGTTGTTACGGCCGATGCGGCGATTAGCCGCCAGGCGGGGCGGGTGCTCGCCGTACTCACGGCCGATTGCCTGCCGGTCGTGCTGACCGTCCGCGATGGGAGCGCGATCGGTATTGCTCACGCGGGCTGGCGCGGGCTGGCTGCCGGGGTGCTGGAAGCGGCATTGAATGCGCTGGCAGCGCCTGCTGTCGAGGTCGCGGCGTGGATCGGTCCCGGCATCAGCGCCGCTCGCTACGAGGTCGACAGCCCCGTGCGCACGGCGTTCGCCGACGTGCCTGGAGCTGAGCAGGCGTTCAGCCCGAGCTCTGACGCCGAGCACTGGTATTGCGATCTGGCGGCGTTGGCCGAAGCCCGGTTGCGGGTTCTGGGCGTAGGCGTCGTGGAGCAAAGTGGGCTGTGCACGTATTCCGATCCTGTCCGGTTTTTTTCTTATCGCAGGGCTGGTGAAACGGGGCGCATGGCTACACTAATCTGGATCGGGTAAACGGTTTGGCGATGAGGACGCTGTGATGGCGAATTGGGCCTGAATATGGGCTTTGACCGGCCCCAGCAGCGTTCGCCAGCGCTGCTGGGGCCGCTTTGCTTGCTTCCAAGCTATGCCTGCGCGGTACTCCCTCCGCCTTGGCCTATGTGCTGGCAGTCGCTGGGGCCAGCCTGATCTACATTGCCCTGCCCGATCTGATCCCGCGTCTGCGTGGTCACACAGGGTCGGCAGTCCATGATCACTGGACTCCAGGTGGCGTCTTGGCGAGATGTTCATGAATTTCGAGCATCACTCCGCAGCTAACTGCTTGAAACGATGGTTCATCGTCCCCATTCTGTTTACAATTCCAGTTGGCGGAAAAGGCCCATGCGACTCGACAAACTGACCAGCAAGTTCCAGATGGCTCTCGCCGACGCGCAATCGCTTGCCGTGGGCCGCGATCATCCTTTCATCGAGCCCGCGCATCTGCTGCTCGCCATGGTGGAGCAGGATGGCGGTAGCGTACGTCCATTGCTCGCCAAGGCCGGCGTCAATATCAGTGTGCTGGAAAACCGACTCGATGCGATCCTGGATCGGGTGCCCCAGCAGAAGGGCACGCCCGGAGAAGTGCATGTCGGTAACGATCTTACACGTGTGCTCAACATCACCGATAAGCTCGCGCAACAGCGCAAGGACGAATTTGTCGCGGGAGAATTGTTCGTGCTCGCCTGCCTGGACGACAAGGGGGCGGCAGGCGATGCGCTCAAGGAAGGCGGTGCCACGCGGGCGGCCATCGAACATGCCATCGACGAATTGCGCGGCGGCGCCCGGGTGAACGACCCAAATGCCGAGGACAAGCGCCAGGCGCTCGACAAATACACGCTCGACCTGACCGCACGCGCCGAATCCGGCAAACTCGATCCGGTGATAGGGCGCGACGAGGAAATCCGGCGCGTGATCCAGGTGCTCCAGCGGCGCACCAAGAACAATCCGGTGCTGATCGGCGAGGCGGGAGTCGGCAAAACGGCGATCGTCGAGGGGTTGGCGCAGCGCATCCTGAACGGCGAGGTGCCGGAGGGCTTGAAGAACAAGCGCCTGCTCGCGCTAGACATGGCGGCGTTGCTGGCGGGCGCGAAATTCCGTGGTGAGTTCGAGGAGCGACTCAAGGCGGTGCTGAACGAAGTCGCGAAGGAGGAAGGGCGCATCGTGCTTTTCATCGACGAGCTGCACACCATGGTCGGCGCGGGCAAGGCCGAGGGCGCGATGGATGCAGGCAATATGCTCAAGCCTGCGCTCGCGCGCGGTGAACTGCACTGCATCGGCGCGACCACGCTAGACGAGTACCGCAAGTACATCGAAAAGGATGCGGCGCTGGAGCGTCGTTTTCAGAGGGTGCTTGTCGATGAGCCCACGCTCGAGGACACTATCGCTATCCTGCGTGGACTCAAGGAACGCTACGAGGTGCATCACGGGATCGAGATTACCGACCCGGCCATCGTCGCTGCGGCAACGTTGTCGCAGCGCTACATCACGGACCGTCAGTTGCCTGACAAGGCGATTGATCTGGTGGACGAGGCGGCGAGCCGCATCCGCATGGAAATCGATTCCAAGCCCGAGGAAATGGACCGGTTGGAGCGGCGCCTGATCCAGCTCAAGATCGAACGCGAAGCGCTCAAGAAGGAAAAGGACGAAGCCTCCAAACGGCGCTTGAAAACGCTGGAAGAGGAGATTGCGGCGCTGGAGCGCGAGTACTCGGATCTCGATGAAATACTCAAGGCCGAGAAGGCAGCCGTGCAGGGCACGGCCCAGATCAAGGAGGCACTCGATCGGGCTCGCACGGAACTGGAAACCGCGCGCCGCGCGGGTGATCTCTCCCGCATGTCAGAAATCCAGTATGGGCGCATCCCCGAACTGGAGAAGCAGTTGACCGAGGCACAGTCCCGTGAGAACAAGGCAGAAGGGGCCGCGCCGCAGCTTCTGCGCAACAAGGTCACGGATGAGGAAATCGCCGAGGTCGTCTCGCGCTGGACAGGCATTCCCGTCGCCAAGATGCTTGAAGGTGAGAGGGAAAAACTTCTGAGCATGGAAGCGGCGCTGCACCAGCGCGTGATCGGTCAGGACGAAGCGATCAATGCCGTGGCCAACGCCGTGCGCCGTTCGCGCGCGGGGCTCGCCGATCCTAATCGTCCGAACGGTTCGTTCCTGTTCCTCGGCCCCACCGGTGTTGGCAAGACGGAACTGTGCAAGGCGCTCGCCGATTTTCTCTTCGATACCGAAGAGGCGATGGTACGTATCGACATGAGCGAGTTCATGGAAAAGCACTCGGTGGCACGGTTGATCGGCGCGCCCCCCGGCTATGTCGGCTACGAGGAAGGCGGCTACCTGACCGAGGCCGTGCGGCGGCGTCCGTATGCGGTGATACTTCTGGACGAGGTCGAGAAGGCGCACCCGGATGTGTTCAATGTGCTGCTACAGGTGCTCGATGATGGGCGCCTCACCGACGGTCAGGGTCGCACCGTGGACTTCCGAAACGCCGTGATCGTAATGACCTCGAACCTCGGCTCCGACGTCATTCAGCGCATGGCGGGCGAGGGCAATTACTCCGCGATGCGCGATGCGGTGATGGAGATCGTGCGCACGCAGTTTCGTCCCGAGTTCATTAACCGCGTGGACGAGGTCGTCGTCTTCCATCCACTCGACCGCGAGCAGTTGCGGGAGATCACGAAGCTCCAGGTCGATTGGCTGATGCGCCGGCTGGCCGCGCGCGACATGACGCTCGAGGTGGACGATACCGTGCTCGACAAGCTGGGTGAGGCCGGCTTCGATCCGGTATACGGTGCACGTCCACTGAAGCGTGCGATTCAGCAACAACTGGAAAATCCGCTGGCCGAGGCGATACTGGCTGGCCGTTTCGGTTCCGACGACACTGTTCGCGTGACAGTCGGCGAGAACGGATTCGAGTTCGCAAAAGCCTGATTCAAAATCGGTTCATATTCACCGGTTATTATTTACGTTCGCGTGTAGTGCGAACGTAAATGAGTTATCTGGACATAGGTCTTCTGATTGTGGTCGGAATGGCCGCCGGCGGACTGGGGGCCTTGACGGGCATGGGCGGTGGCGTCGTGATAGTGCCGGTGCTGACACTCGGTTTCGGGTTGCCGGCGCAATTGGCCATTGGAGCGAGTATTTTCGGCGTCGTCGCCACCTCGATCGGTGCCGCACGCCGGGTCATGGCCTCGGGGCTGACCAATCTGCGTGCCGGCCTGGTATTGCAGGTGGCTGCCTCGGGCGGCGCCCTGATCGGGGTGGTCATTGCCCATTTGGTATCCAGTCAGGCCTTGATCCTCGTTTTCGGGATCATGCTGTTGCCCACGGTGGTGTTGTCGTATGTGTCCGCGACAGGCCATGAAGCGCCCGTGAGGGAGTGCAGCCGGTCGGCAGCCTGGTTCGGGTTGGGTGGCAGTTACACGGAGGCCGATGGCAGCACCCGCTCCTATGGCGTGATCGGCTTGGGCCGAGGTTTTGCAATGATGATCGGCGCGGGATTGCTTTCCGCCTTGCTCGGCATCGGCTCGGGGGTGTTCAAGGTGTTGGCCATGGATCGTTTCATGTGTTTGCCCTTTCGCGTCTCGACGGCAACATCCAATTTCATGATCGGCATTACGGCCGCCACGGGTGCGGGTTACTACTTGAGCCACGGTGATACGCCGCCGCTCGTGGTTGCGCCGATCGTGCTCGGCATTCTGGCCGGGTCTGCACTTGGCGCGCGCTTGCTACCGCTGATCCGCGTTGTCAGTTTGCGGCGGCTTTTTACCTTGGTGCTTTCGTTGGTTGCGGTGGAGATGATTCTCCGCGGCCTGGGGGTGGCATGAAATCCGATTCGGCAGAGGGTGGGCGGCTTACGGCAGGGGTGATCGTGGTTGCCGTTGCGCTCTCCTCGGCCTTGTTCGTTATCGGCCTGGCGCTGTTTCTTTTCCGGGGTGGGGCTGCGCAGCCGCTTCAGGTGCATGGCATCATGGACATAGTCGTCCATGCTGCTCGCGGAATAGCGCAAGGTCAGTCACGTGGGTTTATCGAGGCCGGACTGCTCGTGCTGCTGCTCGCCCCGTTTCTTAGATTGATTGCCAGTGTGATAAACAGTGCACGGCAACACAACTGGCGATTCGTGGTGATCGGACTCTTCGTGATGGTGCTGTTGTTGACCGGGATCCTGCTGGGAACCCGCTGAACGAGCTGCTAGCGACCGCGAAAAACGATGCGCCCCTTGGTGAGGTCGTAGGGAGTGAGTTCGACCGTTACCTGGTCGCCGGTCAGAATCCGGATGTAGTTCTTGCGCATGCGCCCGGAAATGTGCGCAGTGACGACGTGACCATTTTCCAGTTCGACCCGGAACATGGTGTTGGGCAAGGTCTCGGTGACTTTGCCTTCCATTTGTATGCTGTCTTCTTTGGCCATATAAAAAGCGTGGAATTTGCTCTGTAGTTAATCGATCTATTTTGCCTAAATTACGAGTTTAAGGCAAATGATTGCCCCACGGGCCCGGCGTGCCGACGGCGGTTGCGCACATCCGGGCGAATGCGAGGCGCGGCACCAATTCGGCACCGAGTCCGAGTAGATGGCGGGATGACACCTGACAATCGATGAAGGCATCCGGCCACGGTTGCAGGCGTTGGCATAGTGCATGCAGCGCAAGTTTCGAGGCGCCGGATTCGCGGCTGAACATAGATTCCCCGAAAAAAGCCGTGCCCATCGCGATGCCATAGAGTCCGCCGATCAGTTCGGAGTCGCGCCATACTTCGACCGAATGGGCAAAACCCTGCTGGTGCAGCATCCCGTAGGCGGCAATCATTTCGGGCGTAATCCATGTGCCATCCTCGTCGCCGCGCGGTGCGGCGCAGGTGCGAATGACGGCATCGAAGCAGCTGTCGAAACGGATATCAAAGTCGCCGCGGCGTAGCGCACGCCGCAGGGTGTGCCCGGCATGGAAGCGCTGCGGAAGCAGGATCAGCCGCGGATCGGGCGTCCACCACAGAATGGGTTGCCCGCTTTCGTACCACGGAAAGATGCCGCGCCGATAGGCGGCGATCAGACGCTCGGGTGCGAGGTCGCCGCCGATGGCAATGAGTCCGTTGGGCTCAGCGAGTGCGCTGTCGTCGCGTGGAAAAACCGGCGCTGCGCCGGGTGCGATGAAGGCCGATTGCCGTATCGCGTTCATGCGGCTGTGTTGCGGTAGGGCAGATAGCGCTCGGCGGCATCGGCGTAAGCGCCGACGGCATCGCGTTCGCGGCTCAGGAAGTGCTTTACAGCGCGCCGGAAATCTTCGTCACGCAGCCAGTGCGCAGAATAGTGCAGGGTGGGTTCGAAGCCGCGGAGCAGCTTGTGCTCGCCCTGCACGCCGGGATGGAAAAAGCTGTAGCCGCGGGCCAGGGCACGCTCGATGCCCTGGTAATAGCAGACCTCGAAGTGCAGGCAATCCACCCACTCAAAGGCGCCCCAATAGCGACCGTACAGCGTGGTGGCGCTTTCCAGGAAAATGGCGCCGGCTACGGTTTCGCTGCCGCGCCGCGCGAGACACACCGCGAACGAATCGGGCAGGTTTGTGGCGAGTTCGGCAAAGAAGCTCGGCGTGAGGTAGGGGCGCATGCCGTGCGCGTAATAATTGGCGGCGTAGAGTTCATACACCGTGGTGAGGGTATTTGCATCGAGCTCGGCTCCGCTGAGCCATTCGCAGCCGATGCCGGCTTCACGGACGCGGCGCCGTTCGCGCCGGATCGATTTGCGCCGCGCCGAGCTGAGTGTTGCCAGCCACTGTTCGAAATTCGTGATGCCGGGGTTGCGCCATTCGAAATGACAGCCGGTACGCACCAGGTAATCGTGTGCTTCGAGCGACGGTAATTCCTCGCTGGGCAAGAACAGCCAGTGCAGTGAAGACAGGCTTCGTTCGCGGGCCCGGTCGAGAAGATGCGCAAGCAGCGTTTCGCGGATCGAGTCGTTGGCATTTGCCGAGAGCAGCAGTCGCGGTCCGGGTACGGGTGTGTACGGTACCGCGGCCACCCACTTGGGATAGTAGTCGCGCCCGCTTGCGGCATACGCTTCGGCCCAGTCCCAGTCGAAGATGAATTCGCCGTTGGAATTGTGTTTTTCGTAGAGCGGAATGGCCGCCAGCAGTTGGCCCGCGTCGTCTTCGATGGTAACGGGGCGGGGCGTCCAGCCGGTACCGGGACCTACCGAGCCGCTCGTCTCCAGCGCGGCGAGGTAGGCATGGCGCAGGAAAGGTTGCCCCCCGGTGTCCAGTGCGTCCCAGGCGGACGGTGTGATGTCGCCGATCGAAGCGGGGTGGCGTATGTGTGGCAAGGGATCCGGTTTTAGTGATCCTGGGCGAGCGCGTCCAGGTACCTTTCAGCATCCAGCGCGGCCATGCAGCCGCTGCCCGCAGAGGTGATAGCTTGGCGGTAAACGTGATCCATCACATCGCCAGCGGCAAATACGCCCGGCAGGCTGGTGGCGGTGGCGTCGCCGTGACGCCCGCTCTTGACCACGATGTAGCCGTTCTGCATTTCCAGTTGGCCCTCGAAGATCGACGTGTTAGGTGTATGGCCTATGGCGATGAACACACCGGTGACCTCGATCTTTTCGTCCGCGGTTTCACCGTTCGAGCCTTTGAGATGCAGGCCGGTGACCGCATCGCCGTCGCCGAGCACTTCCTCGACGGTGCGGTTCCAGAGGATGCGTACCTTGCCTTCGCGTTCGCGCTCGAACAGGCGATCCTGGAGAATTTTTTCCGATCGCAGGGCGTCGCGCCGGTGGATCAGGGTGACGCGCGAGGTGATGTTGGCCAGATACAGCGCTTCTTCCACCGCAGTGTTGCCGCCGCCGACCACAGCTACTTCCTGGTCACGGAAAAAGAAACCGTCGCAGGTGGCGCAGGCTGAGACGCCCTTGCCCTTGTAGGCCTCTTCGGAGTCGAGTCCGAGATACTGCGCATCGGCGCCGGTGGCGACGATCAGCGCATCGCAGGTATAGGTGCCGTTGTCGCCTACCAGGCGCAGGGGTTTTTCGTTCAGGTGCGCGCTGGCAATGTGGTCGAACAGAATCTCGGTGCCGAAACGTTCGGTGTGGCTCAGCATGCGTTGCATGAGATCGGGTCCCTGCAGGCCTTCGATATCGCCCGGCCAATTGTCCACGTCGGTGGTGGTCATGAGCTGTCCGCCCTGGGCTAGGCCGGTAATCAGCACCGGCTTGAGGTTGGCGCGTGCGGCATACACGGCGGCGGTGTAGCCGGCGGGGCCCGAGCCGAGGATGATAAGGGTGTGATGCTGTGCGTCGGCCATGGGAGGGGTTCCTAGTTACGACAAAACCGGATTCGTTGCGACCATTTTAAGAGAAGCGTCAAGTTGCGCGACTCGGGACCTGGATTGATGATCGCGCAGCGTGGCCGCACTCCCGCTTCACCATTAACCATAACGCTTCACGCTTCTAGCGGGGACACGTTAAACTCAGCACGTTGTTGTGCTGCACCGATGGAGCCATGGCCAAGTCCCGCGAACCCGAGCCCGATAGCACCGGCCTGATCCTGTCTCACTTGAGTCCGGCGGCCCGGGAGGCGGCGTTCTGGCTGAGCGGCGCACTGGCGGTGGTGCTCGCGGTGGCGCTCGCCAGTTTCAATGCGGCCGATTCCAGCTATACCGTCAGCACCTCCGCGACCCGCGTCCACAATCTGATCGGTCCGGCGGGTGCCTGGACCAGCGATGTCCTGCTCTTTATCCTCGGAGCCAGCGCGTATGTGCTGCCGCTGCTGATCGCTTACTGCGGGTGGTTGTTGTTCCGGGGACTGTCGCAACGCAGCGGCTGGGCGCGCGCGACCCGTCTCGCGGCCCTGGCGGTCGGCTTGCTGGCGCTTTCGACCCTGCTGGCGCTGGTGGCTTCTCCCGGCCCGGAGTGGTTGCCGAGCGGAGCCGGAGGAGTCGTCGGCAAAGCCATAGGCGCGCCCATGATCGGGGTGCTTGGCGATACGGGTACGGCGCTGGTGCTGCTCGCGGTCCTGATTGCCGCGATCACGGTCGCGACCGGCCTGTCGTGGCTGGCCCTGATGGATCGGGTGGGCGCCTTCGGCGTGCGTTTGAACGAGTGGACGTATGCCCGGTTCCAGCGCTGGCGTGAACGGCGCCAAGCGCGTACGTCGCGCGAGGAGCGCAGCTTGAAGGTCGAGCGTGAACACGTGCGTCGCAAGAGCCGCCCGCAGCCGCGCATCGAACCTACCGTCAGGGTGGTACCGCCCAGTCCGCGCGCCGAGCGCGAGCGCCAGAAACCCCTGTTTGTACCCAAGCCCGTGGCGGGCGGCCTGCCGTCGCTCGAATTGCTCGATCCGCCGCCGGAACACGCCGAGGGCTACAGCAAGGAAGCGTTGACCGCCATGTCGCGCCTGGTGGAGATCAAATTGCGCGACTTTGGGGTGGATGTCGAAGTGGTCACCGTGCATGCGGGGCCGGTAATTACCCGTTTCGAGCTGCAGCCGGCCGCCGGCGTCAAGGTGAGCCAGATTTCGCAACTATCCAAGGATCTGGCGCGGGCGCTTTCGGCGGTCAGCGTACGCGTGGTGGAAATCATCCCGGGCAAGACGGTGGTGGGCCTGGAGGTGCCGAACGAAGCCCGTGAACTGGTGACGTTCGGGGAGATCCTGCGCTCGGAGGCCTATGAGCGGTCCGCGTCCAAATTGACGCTGGCATTGGGGCGCGATATTTCCGGCCAGGCGGTGATTACGGATCTCGGGCGTATGCCTCATCTGCTGATCGCGGGCACCACCGGCTCCGGCAAGTCGGTGGCGATCAACGCCATGATCCTGAGCCTGCTTTACAAGTCCTCGCCCGAGGATGTGCGACTGATTCTGATCGACCCCAAGATGCTGGAGCTTTCGGTGTATGACGGCATTCCGCATTTGCTCACGCCGGTGGTGACCGACATGAGCGATGCCGGGGTAGCGCTCAAGTGGTGCGTGACCGAAATGGACCGGCGCTACCGGCGTCTGGCGTCGGCGGGGGTGCGCAACCTGGCGAGCTTCAACCGCAAGCTGCGCGATATGGCGAAGAAGGGCGAGAGTCTGCCCGATCCACTCGCCGAACCGGACGAAAACGGCGAGCGTACGCCGCTCGAGCCGATGCCCAACATCGTGGTGGTGATCGACGAATTGGCCGATCTGATGCTGGTGACCGGCAAGAAGGTCGAAGAGCTGATCGCACGCCTCGCTCAGAAGGCGCGTGCCGCCGGCATTCACCTGCTGGTGGCGACGCAGCGCCCGTCGGTCGATGTGATTACCGGCCTGATCAAGGCCAATATTCCCGCACGCATTGCCTTCCAGGTATCCGCGCGGGTGGACTCGCGCACCATCATCGATCAGATGGGTGCCGAATCGCTGCTCGGCGACGGTGACATGCTGTATCTGCCGCCGGGCACCTCGCTGGTGCAGCGGGTCCACGGTGCCTTCGTGAGCGATGCAGAGGTGCACCGCGTGACCGCCTGGCTCAAGGAATCCGGTGAGCCGGCCTATCTGGACGCCGTGCTGGAATCGGTCGAGGAAGGCAGCGCGGCAGCGGGTGGGGCCGGCGCCTCGGCGAGTGACGAGGACGATCCGCTGTACGATGAAGCGGTGCGCATCGTGACCGAAACTCGTCGCGCCTCGATTTCGGCCGTGCAGCGCCGCCTGCGTATCGGCTACAACCGGGCGGCCCGCCTGGTGGAGCAAATGGAGCGGGTCGGCATTGTCAGCCCATTGCAACCGAACGGCAGCCGTGAGGTCTTAGCTGCGCCGCCGCCCGAATAGGAGACATGATGATCCGTACCCTGTCAATTGCCGCCGTCACGGCCAGCGCTCTGCTCGCGGGCAGTGCTTACGCAGCCGCTCCGGGCCCCGCCCAGCGGCTCGACGCCCTGTTCAGCCAGACCCGGACGCTGAGCGCGCATTTTTCCGAGACCGTGCAGAACGCCAATGCCGCGACCGTCAAGCAGTCCTCGGGGACGCTGGCGATTGCCAAGCCTGGGCGTTTTCGCTGGGATTACGAAAAACCCTACAAGCAGCTCATCGTCGCCGACGGTAAGAAACTGTGGCTTTACGACCCCGGATTGGAGCAGGTGACGGTGCGCCCCGAGATCCGGGCACTGGCCGCCGGCCCCGCGGCGCTGCTTGCGGGCACCAGCAAGGTGGAGGGCCAGTTCAAGGTCAGCGATGTCGGCGAGCACGGCGGACTGCACTGGGTGCGCCTGGTGCCGCTGAATGCCGAGAGCGACTACACCGAGATGCGTGTCGGTCTCGATGGCCAGGGGCAGTTGAAGGAATTGCGACTCGATTCGAAACTCGGGCAGAGCACGCGAATCGTGTTCAGCGACCTCAAGCGCAACATCAAACTCGATCCCGGCCTGTTCAATTTTACTCCGCCGCCGGGCGTCGATGTCGTGCACCAGCAGAGTCCTGCTGCCGCTACGGGGGAGTGATTTCGTGCGTGCCCGGCGAGTCCGGGAGCCGGGAATCGTGAAGCAGGCCGCAACCAGGGAACTGCAGGAGATTCCGGGCGTCGGCAGGTCGATCGAGGCTGACCTCCGGCGTTTGGGCATCGAGCGTGTCGAGGAGTTGCGGGGGCGCAAGCCGCAGGATCTCTACGAACGGATGATGATTCAGCAGGGTGGACATATCGACCGCTGCATGCTGTACGTCCTGCGCTGTGCGGTGTACTACGCCGAAGGCGGACGTGAACCGGACAGATTGCTGTGGTGGAACTGGAAGGATACTCGGCGGGCCTGATTATGCCGATAGCCATTCGTGGTCGAACATACGGCGCGGTGCAGCGTGGCGGATAAGGCGCCGCTCGCCGAACGGATGCGGCCGCGCGAGCTGGCGGAAGTTGTCGGCCAGGACGCGCTGATCGGTTCCGAGGGTACGCTCGCCCGGCCGCTCGCCGGAGGGCTGCTGCCGTCGCTGGTGCTGTGGGGGCCGCCCGGCAGCGGCAAGACGACGCTGGCCCGGTTGCTGGCCACGGCGAACGAGGCGCGATTTTTCCCGATGTCGGCGGTGACGGCCGGGGTGAAGGACGTCAAGGCGGTGATCGAGTCCGCCGAGCAACTGCGGGCCGAGGGTCGCACCGTGGTGCTTTTCCTGGACGAGATTCACCGCTTCAACAAGGCCCAACAGGACGCGCTGTTGCCGCATGTGGAGCATGGCACCGTCACGCTGATCGGCGCCACCACGGAAAACCCTTCCTTCGAAGTGCGAGGCGCCCTGCTGTCGCGCTGCCAGGTGGTCAAGCTGGCGGCCCTCGACGAGTCGGCCCTGGAGCGGATCCTGCTGCGCGCGCTCACCGACGAGGAACGCGGGCTGGGCCTGGGAGAGGAGACCATCCCCGCCGCCTGGCGCAGCGATATCGCGGCGGCCGCCGGCGGCGACGCTCGGCGCGCCCTCAACCTGCTCGAAGCGGTCGCGGCCGCGCATACGACGGAAACCCTCGATACGGCGGGATTCCATGCCCTGCTCGGCGAAAGGCTCGCGCTGTTCGACAAGGGTGGTGACCTGTTCTACGACCAGATCTCGGCGCTGCACAAGGCGGTGCGTGGCTCGGCACCCGATGCCGCTTTGTACTGGCTGGCCCGCATGCTCGAGGGCGGCGTCGATCCGCTTTACATAGCGCGCCGCGTGGTGCGCATGGCGAGCGAGGACATCGGCCTCGCCGATCCGCGCGCGCTTACGATCGCGCTCGATGCCTGGAATGCCTACGAGCGCCTGGGCAGTCCCGAGGGCGAACTGATGATCGCCCAGGCCGTGGTGTACATGGCGGTCGCCGCCAAGAGCAACGCGGTGTACAAGGCCATCGGCGCGGCACGCAAGGATGCCCGGCGCTACGGGTCGGGTGAAGTGCCGATGCAGTTGCGAAATGCACCCACCGAACTGATGAAGACCATGGGCCACGGCGCGAACTACCGCTATGCCCACGACGAGCCGGAAGGTTACGCCGCGGGCGAGCGTTATTTTCCCGAGGGCATGCCCGAACGGCATTATTACCATCCTACCGAACGGGGCCTGGAGCAGAGGATCGCAGAGCGCCTGCGCCACTTCGCCAAGCTGGATGCCGAAGTGAAGCGCCAGAGAGGATCCGGGAAAAGCGACCCCTAGATTGTCGGGTTCGGGGTCTTGGAACAGGCGGTGTGCAGTCGCCTGCTTTGCGTCTGGGTGACTTAGACGGATATTTAAGCCCCGCCGGATTTCGCACCGGTTAAAATAGGCGCCAATTCGATATGCCGGTGCCGCATGCCAAGCGCCGACTCGCGAAAAGAACGATGATCTGGATAGCCGTGGCCGTCGGGGGCAGCCTGGGCGCCGTGCTGCGCTTTGCCATTTCACGCTCGGCCGTGACCGCTTTCGGCACGGCATTCCCCTGGGGCACCCTGATTGCAAATGCGGTGGGCGCCTTTGCCATCGGCTTTCTTTTCGCCTGGTTTTCACACCGCCTTTCGGTCACGCCGGCGGTACGGGCCCTGATCATGACTGGTCTGCTGGGCGCACTCACCACGTTTTCCACCTTTTCGCTGGAGACGCTGGAGTTGCTGCACGGTGGAGAAATGGTGCGCGCCGGATTGAATGTGGCGGCCAACCTGGGACTGGCGCTGGTGTTGGTCTGGGGCGGATACGTTCTGGGAGGACGGCTATGAATTTTCGCAATGTGCGCATCGTGCGCGTTTTCCTTTCCCAGCGCGGCGGCGAGGTGGAGATGCTGCTCAAGCAACTGCACGATCGCTGGAAGGTGCACGGCGTCACCGTCTATCAGGGCGTGGCCGGTTTCGGGGATTCGGGGAAGATACATACAGCGCGTATACTCGACATGTCCTACGATCTGCCGGTGACGGTGGAGTTTTACGACAGCCCGGAGCGCATCGACCAGGTGCTGACCGAACTCGAGGGTGTCGAGCCCGGCCACGTGGTGAGCTGGCTGGCCGACATGTGGATGGGAGACAGGCAGTGATCGATCCGCATTTGCTGCGCAGCGATCTCGACGCCGTATGCACGGGACTCGCCCTGCGCGGTTTCGCCTTTGAGCGCGAGAGGTTCTCGGCGCTGGAGGCGGAACGCAAGCGGGTGCAGACCGAACTCGAAAACCTGCGTGCCGAGCGCAACCGGCTGGCGAAGGAAATCGGCCGGGTCAAGGCGCAGAAAGGCGATGCCGGCGAGTTGCTCGCCGAAGGCACCAGGCTGGGGGCGCGCGAAGGGGTGCTGAAGGAAGAGTTCGCGACCCTGGAGGCGGACTTGAACGCCCTGTTGCTGGCGGTCCCCAATCTCCTGCACGAATCGGTCCCCGAAGGCCAGGACGAATCCGACAACGTGGAGGTCGCCCGGGTGGGCACGCCGCCGGAATTCGATTTCGAGCCGCGTGATCACGTGGCGATCGGCGAGGCGCTGGGTGAAATGGATTACGGTGCCGCGGCGAAGATTGCCGGCAGCCGGTTCGTGGTGCTTTCGGACACGCTGGCGCGACTGCACCGCGCGCTCGCCCAGTTCATGCTCGACCTGCACCGCGAGCGGCACGGCTACCGGGAGTTTTACGTGCCCTACATCGTCAACGAGGCAAGCCTGCTGGGCACGGGACAGTTGCCCAAGTTCGCCGACGACCTGTTTCATCTCGACGGCGAGCGCGGATGGTATCTGACCTCCACCGGCGAGGTGCCGCTTACCAACCTGGTGCGTGACGAGATCGTCGATGCCGATCAGTTGCCGCTGAATTTGGTGGCGCACACGCCGTGTTTTCGCTCCGAGGCGGGCAGCCATGGCAAGGACACCCGCGGGATGATCCGCCAGCACCAGTTCGACAAGGTGGAACTGGTACGGCTGGTGCACCCGGACCACTCATGGGACGCGCTGGAAGTCCTGCGCGGACATGCCGAGGCCGTGCTGCAGGCCCTGGGACTGGCTTACCGGGTCGTGGTGCTGTGCAGCGGGGACACCGGATTTTCCGCCGCCAAGACCTACGACCTGGAAGTCTGGTTGCCGGGGCAGGGCACGTACCGTGAAATATCCTCGTGCAGCCATTTTGGCGATTTCCAGGCTCGTCGACTGCGCGCGCGTTTCCGCGATCCGGAGACCGGCAAGCCGCGCCTGCTGCATACGCTCAACGGCTCCGGCCTGGCAGTCGGGCGCACGCTGGTCGCGGTACTCGAAAACGGCCAGCAGGCGGACGGCAGCGTGTCCATTCCCGAGGTGCTTCGCCCCTATCTGGGCGGGATGGAGCGCCTGGTTCCTCGCTCCGGCTAACGGCATGGCGGCAAGGCATATCTACAAGATCATTTTCCAGAGCCGGGATCAGCTCTATGAAATCTATGCGCACAAATTGAACCAGAGTGCGTTATTCGGTTTCATTGAAATCGAGGAACTGACCTTCGGTGAAGGTTCCAAACTGCTAGTCGATCCCGGCGCCGAGAAACTGGCCGGCGAATTCGAAGGTGTGAAGCGCAGCTATATTCCCCTGCATGCGGTGGTACGCATCGACGAGGTGAGCCGTGAAGGCACCGGCAAGGTGACGCCGGTCAGCGGCGAGGGCGCGACCGTGTTGCCGATGTACACGCCCCCCAAAAGGGGCGGGACGTAATGGAGTTTGCGCTCGCCGCCAGCGGCAGCCGCGGCAACGCCACCCTGATCCGTGCCGGTAGCACCACGATCATGGTGGACTGCGGGCTTTCGCTGAAGGAGTGCGAGCGTCGTCTGCAACGCCTGGGACTCGAATTCGACGATCTGGATGCGTTGCTTATCACGCACGAACACGGCGACCATATTGCCGGTGCCGCGCGCTTGTCCGAGCGCTGCGGTTTTGCGCCGTGGGCGAGTGCCGGTACACGAGGGGCAGGGTACGGACGCAAACTGCCCGAGGCTACCCAGGTGTTCGACAGCCACGCCGCATTCAGTGTGGGTGATGTGCACATTACCCC
>JBAUSV010000279.1:0-2669 GCA_049581885.1 Gammaproteobacteria bacterium
CCGTTACAGTGATCTTAGTGAAGATGAACTACCTCTTACAGAATGTTTAAAGGACACCGTTGCACGATTTGTACCCTACTGGGAAAACACGATTGCCCCATCCATCAAATCGGGCAAGAAAATATTGATAACCGCCCATGGCAACAGCCTGCGTGCCCTCGTTAAATATCTTGATAATGTATCTGATGATGAGATTGTCGGTTTGAACATCCCGACAGGTATCCCGCTGGTTTACGAACTGGATGATGATCTGAAGCCTATCAAACATTATTACCTGGGCGATCAGGACGCTATCGCTGCCAAAGCCAAAGCCGTGGCCGAACAGGGTAAATCGAAGTAAAGCTGGTTACATCATATTACGTTGGTAGGGGTAATCACAGGGGATTATCCCTACGTTCAAAATCCGCGCAAATCCGCGGCTGCCAAAAACAGCCTGGAACCAATGCAATGCCGTACCTGCCGGAGAAGCTCTCCTGCCGACAATATATCACATATTCCGCCGGTACTGCCCGCCTACTTCGTACATGGCATGCGTGATCTGACCGAGTGAACAGGTTTTCACCGTTTCCATCAGCTCTTCAAACACGTTGCCATCTTCACGCGCAACTTTCTGCAGGCGTTTGAGGGCTTCTTTGCTTCCATTCTCATTTCTTTTCCAGAAGGTATGAAGCTCGTCTATCTGCTGTTCCTTCTCTTCGTGCGTAGAGCGGATGAGTTCAACGGGTTTCTGCTCGCCAGCCTCACCATTTTCCTTCAAAAATGTATTTACACCGATAATGGGTAATTGTCCATTGTGCTTGAGCGTTTCGTAGTGCAGGCTCTCGTCCTGGATCTTGCCGCGCTGGTACATCGTCTCCATGGCGCCCAAGACCCCACCGCGATTTGTCAGCCGGTCAAACTCGGTGAGAATGGCTTCCTCCACCAGGTCGGTGAGTTCCTCAATGATAAACGAGCCCTGCAACGGATTTTCGTTTTTTGCCATCCCCATCTCTTTGTTGATAATCAGCTGAATAGCTATTGCTCTTCGCACCGATTCCTCGGTAGGTGTGGTGATGGCTTCATCATAGGCATTGGTATGCAGCGAGTTACAGTTATCGTATATTGCCATTAATGCCTGCAGCGTCGTTCGTATATCATTGAACTGGATCTCACGTGCATGCAGTGATCGGCCACTGGTCTGGATGTGATATTTCAGCTTCTGTGACCTTTCATTGGCGTGGTACAGGTTCTTCATCGTGATCGCCCAGATACGCCGTGCAACACGTCCGATGACGGCATATTCAGGATCCAGGCCATTGCTGAAGAAGAAGGACAAGTTATGCGCGAAATCATCAATCTTCATTCCTCGCGAAAGGTAATATTCGACAAACGTCAATCCATTAGAAAGCGTAAATGCTGCCTGCGTAATGGGATTGGCCCCGGCCTCGGCGATATGATAGCCGGAGATAGAGACCGAATAATAATTACGGACCTTGTGATCATTAAAATACTGCTGGATGTCTCCCATCATCCGGAGCGCATATTCCGTCGAAAAGATACAGGTGTTCTGGGCCTGGTCCTCTTTCAGAATATCTGCCTGGACTGTTCCACGCACCACACTCAATGCCTTTTCACGGATGTTGTGGTATGTCTCCTTGTCAACCAGTTTATCTCCGGTGAAACCCAGTATTCCCAAACCAAATCCATCGCTCCCCTCTGGCAGTTGTCCCTGATATTCAGGACATTTAAGTTCGTGTTTGGCATACCAGTCTTTCATGAGTTTAACGGCATCATTCCATTTTCCTTCATTCCGCAGGTAACGCTCCACCTCCTGGTCGATCGCCGTATTCATGAACATGGCCAGGATCATGGGCGCCGGACCGTTGATGGTCATCGAGACCGAAGTCTTCGGGCTGGTCAGTTCAAAGCCGGAGTAGAGTTTCTTCATATCGTCGAGCGTACAAATGCTGACGCCCGAGTTGCCAATCTTTCCGTAAATATCCGGGCGATAATCGGGATCTTCTCCATACAGCGTTACCGAGTCAAACGCGGTTGACAGGCGACGGGCCGGCATGCCGAGGCTCAGGTAGTGAAACCGTTTATTGGTCCGTTCCGGCGTTCCCTCACCGGCAAACATGCGCGTTGGATCTTCTCCTTCCCTCTTGAATGGAAAAACGCCGGCCGTATACGGAAAATATCCCGGCAAATTCTCCTTAAGCGCAAAACGAAGACGCTCGCCATAATCCTTGAACTTAGGCAAAGAGATACGTGGTATCTTATTTCCGCTCAGTGAAGTACGGTACATCTCATTTTTAATGGCTTTTCCGCGTATCCGCGTCTCAACGATCTCCTCACCATATTGCCTGCTCAGATCGTCCCATCCGTCGAGGATTTTTTTACTGACGGCATCCATGTGCGCCTTCCAGTGTTCCTGCATCTCTGCAAGCCGTTCCTGAATCGATTTCTGGCCTTCAGGCGCCCATCGCTCCAACTGCTCTATCGTACCCTCCACCTGCTGCAGCCGCCTGGCGATTTCAACCTGCTCCTCGGCCCATTTATGATAATCGCGTACCGTGTCTGAAATTTCGGAGAGATAACGCTGCCGGCGCGGCGGGATGATCACGCGGGTATGCAGATCCTCCGCCGGTTGTGCATTTGTGTAAATCTTTGTCTCAAGATCAATCTTATAA
>JBAUSV010000280.1:0-4983 GCA_049581885.1 Gammaproteobacteria bacterium
GCGCCAGGCGATCCAAGGCACGATGACGTAGGCCGTGGCGAGCGAGACAAGCATTGCGATTGGGGCATTGATCGGGATCGGGCGCATGAACGGCCCCATCATCCCGGTGACGAAGGCCATCGGCACGAAGGCCAGGATGACCGCGATGGTGGCGATATTGGTCGGGCGACCGATCTCGTTGGTGGCCAGCACGATGCGTTCGTCGAAGCGCCGGCGGCTGCGCTCGTGCAGGTGGCGGTGGATGTTCTCGATGACCACGATGGCGTCATCCACCAGCAGGCCCAGCGAAAGGATCAGAGCGAACAACGTGATGCGGTTGATGGTCTGGCCGATCAGCCAGTCCACCCCGAGCACGACGGCGAGCACCAGTGGCACCGTGAAGGTCACGATTGAAGCTTCGCGCCAGCCCAGGAACAGGAGCAGGATGATCGCCACAGAGATCACCGCGATGCCGAGGTGCTCGATCAGCGTGTTGACGGCTTCGTCGGCCTTGTAGCCGTAGTTGCGGGTGACGTCCACCTGGACGCCGTGAGGGATCGCGGTGCGCTTGAGCTCACCGAGGCGGTTGAGCACCGCATCAGCGACGGTGACGTTGTTGGTTCCGGCGCGCTTGTCGATCGCGATCGTGACCGCGTGGGCCGCGTCAGGGGAGGCTGTCTGCGACCCGGCCGGCCCGTAGCCGAGGAAGCCGTAT
The DNA here is from genome assembly GCA_049581885.1 of Gammaproteobacteria bacterium. Classification (GTDB taxonomy): domain Bacteria; phylum Pseudomonadota; class Gammaproteobacteria; order JAKDMP01; family JAKDMP01; genus JBAUSV01. The sequence goes on from JBAUSV010000280.1 coordinate 695, forward strand.
TCGCGCGGCGTGCGCGGGCCTTCTTCGACACGGGCGACATCGCGCAGGAACACGGGCTTGTCGTCGTGCGTGCCGATGACCAGGGCGCCCACCTGCGCCGCGTCGCCGAGGTCGCCGCTGACGCGCACCGCGGTTTCCTTGTTACCGGAGACAAGATGGTTCGCCGACAGCGTCAGGTTGGAGGCCTTGAGCGTCTGCTCGAGTTGGCCGAGAGACAGGCCAGCGGCGCTGATCCTGCCCGGGTAGAGCCAGGCAGTGACGGTCGTTGGCGAGGACCCGTAGATGCGGGTGTCGCCGACGTCGGTCACGTTGCGCAGGCTGTCCATGACGTGCAGCGAGAGGCGGCGCAATGCCGTCGGGTCAAGCTGCTTGGAACTCAGCGTGAGCGTGAGGATGGGGACGTCGTTGATGCTGGTGGACTGGATCAGCGGTTGCGAGACGCCGGGCGGAATGCGGTTCAGGTTCCGGAATATCTGGTCGTACACCTTGACCAGGCTGGTCTGCTCGTTCTGCCCCACCTTGAAGCGCACCGTGACCACGCCCAGGTCGTTCACCGCATAGCCGTAGGTGTGGTCGACGCCACGGATCGCCGCCATCAGGTTTTCCAGCGGGCGTATCACCTGGTTGTGCACCTCCTGCGCGGAGGCGCCTGGGAAGCGCACGATGACGTTCGCCGCCGGCACCGATATTTCCGGGTTGTACATGCGCGGTGTGAACATGATCGCCATGGCGCCGAACAGCGCCGCCGCGATCATGAGCAGCACGGTGATCTTCGAGCGCAGGAAGCGCCGGGTCAGTCGCCCGACGCCGTTCAGGGGCGGTATACGGCGGGCCATTTCAGGGCGACGCCGGCTGGATCAGGCTGCCGTTTACTACCGCATCTCCGGGCCGACTCACAATGCGTTCTCCGGCCTGGAGCCCGGAGAGAATTTCGGTAAGTCCGCCGCGGCGCTCACCGAGGCGCACCATGCGCAGGTTAGCGTGGTGCGAGGCATCGACGACGAAGACTTCGGACAGCCCGGTGCGGGTCACGACCGCTGTATCCGGCACGAACAGCGCACGGTAGGTACCGACGGGCACGAGCACGTTGACGTACTCCCCGGGCGCGAGTCCCGAGTCCGGGGCCAGTGCCGCCTTGAGCAGGTGGGTCTCGGTCGCTGGATCGGCCGCGGGGCTCAACTGCACGACCGTCGCCGCCAACCGCGTCGTGGCGTTTGCCACATACACGGTGCTGCCGGTGGTGAGGGTGGCATAGGCCCGGTTGGTGATTTGCGAATGCACTTCAAGATGCTCTGGCGCCTGGATGACGAGCAGCGGCTTGCCGGGGGTGGCGAGATCGCCGACCTCCACGGAACGCGCCGTGACCACGCCGGCGAAGGGGGCCCGCACTTCGGCATAGGCGCGCTGCGCATCGGCCTGGTCCAGCCCGGCCTGCGCGGCACTCACGCTGGCGCGTGCCGTAGCGTAGTTGCGTTTGACGCTCTCGTATTCCTGGCGGCTCACAGCCTGCTGCTTATAGAGATTGGAATAGCGGTGGAAGTTGAATTCCGAATCGGCGTAGGCGGCCCGCGCACTGTTCAGTGCGGCACGCGCTTGCGCGACCCGCGCTTCCACGTCGCGATTGTCTATCGTGAGCAGGAGCTGTCCGGCCTTGACCTGGTCGCCGACGTCAACGTCTAGCGCGTGCACGTAGCCCGACAGACGCGAAGCGATGCGAGCCGTTTGGCTCGAGACTATGGTGCCCGGCGACTGCGAAAAGGCGGTCGCCGTTGCGGGCGTGACGACGGTCGTGGCGGCTCTGGCGGCTGTGCCGCCGACCGTACCGCCTTTGTCATGTGATGCGCCGCAGGCCCCGAGAGTCAGGGCGGCAAGCAATACGGGCACGCCCGTCAATAAGTGGTGGGTGCGGTTCATGGATGGACTCCCGTGCCGGCGGCGGGCACCGCGGTGGTATTCGTAGCGTTGCGTCCCGTGCCAAAGCGGCCGAGATCGAGTTCGCCCAGTTCGGCGAGCAGCGTGGCGCGGCTCAGACTCAGCTGGTAGTGAGCGTAGAGCAGATCCGATTCGGCCTGTTCCAGGCGGGTTTGGCCGTCGAGCAGCGCCGTGATGGTCGCCAGCCCCTGACCGAAACGCAGCTTGAGGATGCGTTGCGCTTCGCCCGCCTGTTCGACGGCGGTGCGGCTTACGGCGACGCGGTCCGCCGCCTCCCGGGCACTGCGCCAAGTTCGGTCCAGCTTCACCTGCAGCTGCTGCTCATAAGCGCGGACCCGCGCCTCAGCGGAGTCCAGGTTGCCCCTTGCCCGCATTACGCTGCCGCGCCGGGCGCCGAAATCGAAGATGTCCCACGACAGCACGCCGGCGATTGTGTAGGACGGGGCCGAAAGGCCGAACGTGCGGTCGTTCCAGTCACGACTCGCTACCAGAGAGACGCGAGGGAGATACGTCGACTTTTCGCTGGAAACGGCAGCACGGCGGCTGGTCACGTGGCTGCGCAGCTCGAGCAGAGTCGGGTTGCGGGCAGCGGCTTGGACTTGCAGCACCGCCAGGGGAGCCGTCGGCATGTCGGGTTTGGCCGGCGGACCGATCGCTATTTCCGTGCCTGCGGGCAGTCCGACCAGGATCCGCAGGTATTCGCGTGCGCTGGCGAGTTGGTCGCTTGCGGTGCGGTTTGCCAGGCGGCTCTGGTCGAATCCTACCTGCGCTGTCAGGACGTCGCTCTTGATCGTCGTGCCCTGCTGGTAGCGCTTGCGGGCCATCTCCAGGTAAGAGCGCGCAGCAGCACGGGTACGGCGTGCAACCGCCAGTTGCGCTGTGGCTGCACGCACGCCTTCGTAGGCACGGAGGACTTCTAGGATGACGGCCTGGTGGGCTGCATCGTTGCCGCTTTTGGCCGCCTTGATCGCGGCCCGTGCTTCGGCGACGGTGGCGCTGAGTCGTCCGCCGGCATACAGCTGCCACTCGATCTGGAGGCTGGTATTGAAATTGTCATAGGCGCCGGGATAGTTGAGCGCCTCCGGCGCGACGTCCAGTGATCCCGGCCCGGTGAATTGCGCAGCTCCGAAGTCGGCGAACGTGACGTCTCGCTGGCTCAGCTTGTAGCCGAACACAGTGAGCGGATTGTTGCTGCGTGCGGCCGCTAGTGAGGCGCTCAGATGGGGCCAGCGTGCCCCCTCGGCGGCCGTGGCCGCGCCGTTGGCTGCCCGCAATTGACCCTGGCTTTCCTGCAGTGTGGGACTGGAAGCCAGGGTCATTTCCACTGCATGGTTGAAGTCAAGGTGCACCGCAGAGGCCGCACAGGCATTGCCCCAAGACAGTGATACGACGATTATGAGACCGAAGGCACTCAGGCGCATGATGCTCTCCCTACACTTTCCGCTTGCCATGCCGGTGTGATTGGGGCGCTGCGCAAAAAGTATCGTAGAGCAGGGAAAGGATCTCCACGGCCGGGCCGGGGGGCAGGGCATAGTAGATGACTTGTGCGTCCCGACGCGTGGTGACCAGACCTTTCTGGCGCAATACGGCCAGGTGCTGTGAAAGCGCGGAAGCGCTCAGCGGGATTTCGCTCAGTAGCTCGCCGACCGAACGTTCACCTTCAACAAGATGGCAAAGGACAAGCAACCGTGGGGTACTGGCCATGGCCTTGAGCAGATTGGAAGACTCTTCCGCGTGTCGCGTCATTACGTCTATATCCACAGATAACGTCGGTTGTCTCTTGCTGTCTTGACGTAAGTTCATTTTTGACTACTGCGTTTGGATGAGCGGCAGATCATGATTCGCGTCGCGTCCCGAAGGCAGCCCCGGGCTTGATGCCGAGGCCTCCGAGTATCCTTGCCAATGGGCAAAAACCCGTGAACGAAGCCTGCAGCATGTTTGCTCCCACGAATACGCCCAGCCATAGCCAGTACCAGTTGACCCAGACAGCGAGGATAATGCTCGCAAGGACCAATAGGCCCGCGATTCGGAAAACCCAACGGTCAATGTTCATGATGGACTCCTGCCGCATCGCGGCTTCTTAAAGAATTACGGAACGGTCATTTAATAAGGTTTATTCTAAATTAGAATTTTCTAAATTTCAACCATTTTCAAGCTGAGTGCATATGGTCGCATCGGTTATCAGCACAGGAATTGATGCAGATCAAGCTAGGGCGGGAGATGAATGCATCAGCTGGGTTGGCCAGCCCTCATGGTGGTACTGATCGTTTTTTATTGGTGGTGGTCAGGTCGGTGTGAAAAATGCAGGCGACACAGCCACAACCGTCATATAAATCAATAAGTTAATAAATTTTATT
>JBAUSV010000281.1:0-10128 GCA_049581885.1 Gammaproteobacteria bacterium
CGCGCTTCGTCGCCATCATCGACGAAGCTGCAAAGCAGCACGGCCGCGCCCGGCTGGAACTGGTCAACCAGCGTATCAACTACGCGATCCGCTATGTCAGCGACAGGGCGCATTGGCACCGGGCCGATGTCTGGTCGGCACCGTTTGACAGGCATCATGAAGGCACGTTTCAGACCGGCACGGGCGATTGCGAGGATTACGCCATCGCAAAATACGTCGCGTTGCGGAACGCCGGCACGCCCGCCCGCGATCTTCGGCTGCTCGTGGTGCGGGACAAGTCGGTTCACAGCTATCATGCTGTGCTTGCCGCCCGTGCGAACGGGCAATGGCTCCTGCTCGACAACCGCTGGCGGCGGCTGATCCCGGACCACGAAGCGCGGTTCTTCAAGCCGCTGTTCGCCCTCAACACGGCCGGCGTCGAACGCTTCACCGACGTGCGCGTACGCGCCGACAACCATCGCACACCCGTCAAGCGCACCGCACAAGCGACCGGCCGGACCATCCTGGCCGGCGAGCTCGGGCCGACGCCCGGCAGCGTCTGACGCGACGACGGTCTAGATCGACACCGCGAAATAGCTCGTCGGCGTGAACGCCTTCAGCTCGGGCCACGCGCTATCCGGCACCTTGGTCTTCTGGCCGGTGAGCGTGGGCGCGCCGTTGCCGAGCGGCACCGGCTTGCCGGTCTTGGGATCGATCACCGCCGTCACGCCGCCGACCGTCTTGGTGACCGGGTTGTAGGCCAGGATCACCTGGTCGCCGGTGAGCGGATCGTTGGCGATGATGCCCTTGCCGTCGGCGGTCAGCTTGAGCGCCAGCAGCCACGGCGTCGTCGGCGGCTGGCCGCCGGAAGCGCCGCCCAGCGCCACCGGCCCATGCTGCAACAGGCTCGCGATGTCGGTGGTGCCGTCCTTGAACGGGAAGCCGTTGTTGCCGTCCGGCGTGCGCGTATGGCCATGGCCATCGCTGAAGCTCACGTTCTTCAGCACGCTGTCGCCAATCGGCCAGTCACCCGCGTTGCCCTGCCACAGTCCGTTGATCGGCGGCGCCTTCCGGTTGTTCTCCTCGGCGCGCGCGATCATGGTCAGCACCGCCGCCTCGCCCGCCTGCGGCGCGAAGTCCGGCAGCTTATCCTTCGTGTACTGGTTCTGATCGAACTGCGAGATCAGCGGGAACAGCGAGTTCGGCCCGCTGCCCGTCGCGATGTTCTGGCCGTTCGAGGCCGTCTGCGTGACGGTCGTGATCACCGGCGTGTTCGAATTATTGGAGTTCTGGAAGGTGACGTTGGTTGACGGCGCGTTGCCGTTACCGCTGTCCGACGGCTCATACTGGCGAGGAGAATAGGAATCGGAGTTGGTATTGGTATTGGTGTTGGTCTGCGATGCCGACGTCACGGCGAGTATGCCGATATAGGTGAGCTGATAGTGCGGGTCCACCGTTGCGCCGGTGCCGCCGAGCACGTAATTGCCGATCGGGCTGTTTGGGTAGGCCGATGTCAGCCAGTGAATGCCGGCCGTGTTGCGGACGAGGCTGCTGGCGTCGTTGCCGTTCTGGTCGATGATGCTTGTAATGGTAGCAGTTGCCGCGCCGGAGCTATAGACCGCGGTGCCGTCCGCGGTGATCAGGACGTAAGGCAGCGCCCTCAGCACCGGATAGGGATAGCCGGCGACCCACGGCCCAGTGGTCGTCGTATCGAACTGGTTGGTCGCGACCGGCCCCTGGGTCAACCATTCCAGCGTGGTCAGGCCAATGGAGCCGTCGGCCTGCGTGCCATGCGCCTGACCCGTGGTGGTGGAGTCGTAGTAGCCAAGCTTGATCTTGCCGGCGTTTTCTCCCACCAGCCCGCCAACGCCCGCAAAGCCCGTGACCTCCCCGGTCGCATAGGCATCGCGGATCGCACTGTGGACGTCATTTAATCCCGCTAGTCCGCCGCTGGCGAAGAAGGCCCCGACCGCGCCCGTCGCATAGGCATCACGGATCTCACCGTGTGCGCCCGTGAGCCCATCTAATCCAGGGCCCCCGACGCGTTCAAAAATATCCCCGGAAACTCCATTGCTCCCCACCAATCCGCCAGCGAAGGCGCCGCCAAACACATCACCCGTGGCGTAGGCGTCGCTGATCTTGCCATTCAGCGGAGGAAGGAAGGGGTTGATTTTGATGGTAGAAAATTCCGCGTTCAAGGAGACCGGCGGAAGAGAAGGAGCATACGAGAAAACGCCATTGCTCCCCGCCAGCCCGCCGACGAAGACGAGGCCAGACACATTACCGGTGGCGTAGGCGTCATGGATTGTGCCGCCATTGCCGCCGACCAGCCCACCGACGAAGACGTCGAAGCCGAACGGGAGGTCGCTTTCTTCCGGCGCGACGACGTCGACGTTCCCCATTGCGTAGGAATCGCTGATCCTGCCAGACGGGCGACTCTTGCCACCAAAAACTGGAGAGGCACCAAGTGCGGGGACTCCGTAATTAACATCTATATTGAGTCCGACGAGCCCACCGAAATAGGCGCCACCGGACGGCGATCCGTCGGACGACGATCCGTCGGATAAGCCGCTGCCCAAAAGGTCGGCCCCCATATTGCTATAGCCATTGCCGTTCACGTCGCCCGTCGCATAGGTCACCTTGATCGAACCGGCGTTTATTCCCGCCAGCCCACCAACTTCGCCACCGCCTGTGACATTACCCGTGGCGTCGGCCAATTTGATCGTGCCGCCGAATTCGTTGGCCCCCACCAGCCCGCCGACAGCGAAGCTATAGGCTTTGCCGTCGACACTGCCCGTCGCATAGGAGACGACGATTGTGCCGTAGTTGTCCCCTACCAGGCCGCCGATATAGCTGCTGCCGAGGTCGGTAAGGAAGCCAGATCCAGATGCGTGCTTCACTCGGCGCGATTCCAAGCCATTGCCGCTCACATCGCCTGTGGCATAGGCGTCAATGATCGTGCCGTAATTGACTCCCGCCAGCCCGCCGACGTCGGAACCACCTGTGACATTACCCGTGGCATGGGCCCAACTGATCCTGCCGAGGTTCGATCCAACGAGACCACCGATTTCGCTGCTATAGTCGCCGCCGCTGACCTTGCCCGTCGCATAGGCGTCAATGATTGTGCCGTTAGAGGTGATGCCTGACTCGCTTTGGGCGCCAATGCTATTCCATCCCACCAGTCCGCCGATGTCGCGGCTATAGTCACCGCCGCTGACGTTACCCGTGGCGTCGGCGTGGCGGATCGTACCGTCGTTGGTTCCCACCAGCCCGCCGATCTCATGGCTAGAGTCGCCGACGCGAACGTTACCCGTGGCGTAAGCCCATTCGATCTTGGCCGCATAAGCCTCGTCACCCTCTTCGCCGGACATGTCGCCGCTGTTGTAGCCGTTGTATCCCACCAGCCCGCCGATAGCGTAGCTATAGTCGCCGACGCGAACGTTGCCCGTGGCATCGACATGGCTGATCGTGCCGTCGTTGTAGCCCACCAGCCCGCCGATCTCATGGCTATAGTCGCCGACGCGGACCTTGCCCGTGGCATCGGCATAGCTGATCGTGCTGTCGTTCCATCCCACTAGCCCGCCGATGTCGTAGCTAGCGTATTCCGCACCAGAGTCGACGCTGACGTTGCCTGTGGCATGGGCATGGCGGATCGTGCCGTCTTCGTCGTTGTTTCCAACCAGCCCGCCGATATCGTAGCTAGTGTCGCCGACGTGGACGTTGCCCTCGGCCCGGACACGGCTGATCGATCCGTCATTGTAGCCCGCCAGCCCGCCGATCTCGTAGCTTTCGTAGCCGACGTCGACGTTGCCCTTGGCAACGGCGTGGCGGATCGTACCGTCGTTCAATCCCACCAGCCCGCCGATGTCGTTGCTGTATCCGACCAGCCCGTCACCTTCATAGTAGCCCACGCGGACTTTGCCCTTGGCAACGGCCCATTTGATCGTGCCGTCATAGTCGTTCCATCCCACCAGGCCGCCGATGTCGTAGCTAGTGCCGCCGACGCGAACGTTGCCTGTCGCGTAAACGCGGTCGCTCTTGGAGCCGATGATCCATCCGTCGTTGTATCCCACCAGCCCGCCGATGAAGTTGCTTTCGTAGCCGGAGAAGACGTTGCCCGTGGCATCGCCGTCAATGATTGTGCCGTCATAGTCGTTGTAGCCCACCAGCCCGCCGATGGAGTTGCTTCGGTAGCCGCCGCCGAAGACGTTGCCCGTGGCATCGCCTTCAATAATTGTGCCTTCGTTCCATCCCACCAGGCCGCCGATGTCGCTGCTATAGTCACCGCCGCTGACGTTACCCGTGGCATCGGCGTGGCGGATCGTACCACCGTTGTATCCTACCAACCCGCCGATCGAGTAGCGGCTTCCACTGCCGCCGACCGTGCCCGTGGCATAGGCGTCAATGATTGTGCCGCGGTTGAACGCCACCAGTCCGCCGATGTCGTAGCTACCGACACCGCCGCCAACCTCGCCGCTCGCATGGACGTGGCGGATCGTGCCGTCGTTTTCTCCCACCAGTCCGCCGATTTTGTAGCTATCCTCACCGCCGTTGACCTTAACCTCCGCATAGGCGTCGCTGATCGTGCCGCCGTCTTCTCCCACCAGTCCGCCGATATGGTAGCTACCATCACCGCCGCTGACCTCGCCGCTCACATGCGCATCGCGGATCGTGCCGTCGTTGTATCCCACCAGTCCGCCGATATCGGAGCTGTAAACGTAGTATAAAACTCCATCCGGGTAATATTTAGACTCAAGATAATTGCCGCTGACCGAAACCCTCATCGCATAGGCTGCGGTAATCAGGCCGCCGTTCTGAGACCCGACCAGGCCGCCGACATAGCGGAAGCCGCTCACGGAATCGCGGACCAGCCCGACATTGCTGATCGTCGCGTCAGTCGTATACCCGAACAGGCCGACATAATCAGCCGACGTCCGATCGATGGTCAGCCCCTTGATCACATGGCCCTGCCCGTCGAAATTGCCGGTGAAACCGGTAAAGCCGGTCCCTGCGTCATCCGAAAACGTGCTGCCGTTCCACACATGGCCTGCGCCATCGGTGCCGAGCGGCACGAAGCCGGCGCCGCCGTTCCAGCCCGAGGTTGTCGAGGCGTCGATGTTCTTGACCAGCTGCCAATTATCCGCCAGCAGCGCGGGCGACGAACCGATGCCCTGCAGGCCATAGATGTCGGCGACCTGATAGGGATTGCCGCTCGAGCCGTCGCCGCCGGTCACGCGCAAAAACGAACCGCCGCTAATGGTGAAGTCCGACGCCGTGAAGGACGGCAACGTTGCGTACTCTTGCTTCCACGCGCCGGATTGCAGGTTGAACTGGCCGACATCAATGGCGCCGGTCGCGCTCACGTTGTTGCCGGCGTTGATGGTCAGCGCGCCATTCGTGCCCGTGATCGCCCCCTTGATGACGATATCGTGGGCCGAATTCAGGCTCAGGGTGTTGCCGGTCCAGGCTACCGCGTCTTTGACAAAGATGCCGTCGTGCCGGCCGGTGCCGCTGGTCGTGATCGTGATGTTACTGAAGTCAAGCGAAGCCGACAGCATAGCGGCCGACATGTCGGGGTGGGCCCCCCCGATGGTGAAGCTGGCGGGATCGATCAGCCAGGTGCCGTCCGTGCCACGCGCGGCGTCCGTCCGGACGCTCGCGCCATCCGCGATGTGCACATGTTGGCCGGACGTTTCAACAAAGCCGCCGGTGCCGCCCTCGCCACCGATGGCGAGGATCGAGCCGCTGAAATTGGTGGTGTCGTCCGCGATCACAGACACGTCGCCGGCATTCTTGCCTTGGCCTTTCGTCGAGGTGTCGATCGTGCCGGCGAGATTAATATCGGCACCAGTGACGGTGACCGTGCCGCCGTCGCTGTTCTTGTGGCCGCGCGCGCTCAGGTTTCCGGCGATCCGCACACGCCCGCCGGCGCCGCCGCCGAGCACGATCTTGCCGTCCTGCACGCCGACCGAATTGGCCTGGATCGAGCCCGGCACGTTGACCGCGTCGCGTAAGAATCCCGCCGCGGTCGCCGCTTTCAGTTCGACCACGCCACCGTCGTCAACGATACTGCCGTTGTTGGACACCAGCGGCTTGCCGTCGGCGCCCTTGATTCCCTTGACGTCCTTTGCCCTTAAGCCGACCGACAGGAAGCCGTCGCCCGACAGATCGAGCGTAATCAGCTCGCCGCTACCGAGCGCCACATGCCCGAGATGCGCGGTGATATAGCCATTATTGGCGACGTGGCCGCCGAGCAGCGCGGCAAAGCCGCCGTCGGAGACGTCGATGCGGCCGGCATTGCGCACCGCCGCCGAGCCGCGACCGCCGCGGAACTTGTAGTGCCCCGACATAAAGTCCTTGTTCTTGATGTCGAGGGTGGAGGCCGCGAACGAGCCGGTGTTGATCACGCCGCCTTTGGTGATGGTGATGCCGTTGGGATTGACCAGCAGCACGGTGCCTGGCGCGTTGATGGCGCCGGCGATGGACGACGGCGTGTCGCCGGTGACGCGGTTCAGCGTCGCGGAGGCCGCGCTCGGCTGATTGAAATTGACGGTGCCGGCCTTCCCGATCGAAAACGAGTGCCAGTCGAGGATGGCACGGTTCGAGGATTGGGTGATGTCGAGGGTGCCGTTGTGCGGTGTGCCGATGCTGGCGCTGCCGGCGGCGACCGAGCCGCCCTGCGGAAGCTCGGCCGCTTGCGCGAAGGTCGGCACCAGCACCAGTGCGGTAGCGCCGGCTATTGGGGTCAGCCATGCGACGGACGATTTCAAGATTGCGCGTAAGCGGGAAAATAGACTCTGCTGCGCCGCCAGCTGCGACTGGACCGCGAATAAGGGCATGGTTCTAAACCACTTGCATACGCAAGCACGAATATATGTGCCAGCTTAGAACGTGCCCCCGCGGGAAATCCTAAAGAACCGTTATCAAAAAGGGAAATAATTTATGAGCCATTTACTTGTATTGCCGCTTCGTTAAACTGCAGTCGTTGTTTGTAAAATTCAGCACGCTTGCATCAAGTCATTGATTGATCGGAAGAAATTTTCGGACCGATGGCGGCGACGCCTCTTAACCCTCGCGACAATTTGCACCCTCGCGGCAACTTGCTCGCCGGTGACGAGCGCATATTGCCGCGTCGTTAAATGACAGCAACGATTTGTGTAATTGAAGACGCTTGCATCAAGTCGCTGAACCGACTCGTCGGGAATCAATAACTGATCACGCCGCCGGCAAAGATACGCCAGCCGTCCTGCGTCGGGTCGTCGCTGTGCTGCTTGCTGCCTTCGACAAAGCCGTAGAAATCCGGCGGCAGCAGTTTGGTGCCGGCGATATGGAGGCGCACGCCGGCGCCGAGGTTGGAGGCATGCAGGCTGCCCAGCTCCAACGTCGTGGGCTGCTCCAGAATGCGCTCGCCGGTCGCCGCGAACAGATACGGCGTCAGCACGGCCGTCGTCTTGGGAATCGCGAAGTCGTGCCCCAGCTCGGCCCGTGTCGCCCACGCGGTGTCGCCGGCGAGCGAGCCGGCATCGTAGCCCGACAACATCTGCGCGCCGACGATGTCGTACTGCTCGGAGGTCAGCAGCGGCTTGTTGAACGACGTCTGCCCATAGCCCCCGAGGGTCACGAACAGTCCTTTCGGCAGGCTTTGCGTCACCGAGAGGTGCCCGGACAGCTTGGTGAACACCGCATCCGCACCAGTCCGCGACAGCGGGGTCGACGTCGTCGCCGCGTCCGCCGCCGTGCGTGCTCCCAGGGCATCGATCCCCTGCGACAGGGTCGCGCCATAGGAAAGCACCGTGCCGCTCTCGGGCCGCTTCCAGAAACCGTCCACGCTGCCGCGCAAGACACGCGTGCGGTCGCGGCTGATGGCCACCGCCGGATTTAACACAAGCGTATCGACCTCTTCGTCGGTCATATCGAGCTTGCCACTCAGCGTCAGTCCGATATCCCGCCGCTTGATGAGCTGGTAGCTCAAGCCCAGATAGCCCTCGGTCAGCGTACCCTGGCTGGCGGCGTCGGCCGCGACCCGCGGCGTGGTGATGCCGTTCGTAATGCTGCCGTTGAAGAACAAGCCGTCGATGCCGATCGGCACCTGCAGCGCGGCGGTGAGATAGCGCCGCGTCGGGTTGGCGCTGGTGAAATCCTTGTCCGGCAGTCCGGCCGCCGACACCGTGAGCTGCTCGCCCAGCCCCAGCACGCCGTTGAGCGAGGCCGTCGCCACGGCCTGCCCGGTGCCGAACACCGCCGGCATGGAGTCGTCACCATAGAGGCTGACCGAGACCGGCCGATAACGGCCGGTGAGGACGAGAATCGAGCCGCCGACCTTCTTGCCGGCGGTGAAGGTCGCGTTCAGCACCAGCCCGGGCGCCTCGCCGGCGATCAGCAGCTTGCGTTCCAGTTCGGCCTGCGTCAGGTGGCGCTTGTTCAGCAGGCCGCCGACCACCGCCACGACGCGCTTCCGCGCGGGTGCATCGATCGCGCTGGCATCGATGCGCTCGATGAAGCCGTCGACCACGCGCAGATTCACCCGCGCCGCCTTGCCAAGCTGCTGCGGGCTGATGACGACCCGCACCAGCGGATAGCCGGCGCGGACATAGAGCGCTTGAAGCTTGGCCGCGAATTCAAAGACTTGCGCGACCGAAATTCGTTTGCCCACTAATGGCTTTTCCAGCGCCTCGCGCTTGGCGACCAGGTCCTTGAACTCGCCTTTGACGGCAAAGCCGGTCAGCACGAAATGCAGCTTCTTGGCCTCGGCAGGTATCTTGGCGCCCGCCACCACGCGCGGCAGCACGATCCGGGTCGGCGCCACGGGCCCGGGCGCAAAGACGGGCGGCTTTGCTTGGCTTGGAGAGGGGGCGCTTGGCTGCGCGGCACGGGCGGCGCTCGCCGAACACACGGCACAGCCGACCAGCAACAATACTGAGAGCCGCGTTAGCGACATGTCCCGCGTTCCCCCAGCCCCCACTCGCCGTTTAACATGTTCTGAAGCACACGCCACCCCCCTATCACATTTTGTCTTGTTGTCTTGGGGGCACGCTTCAGCGCTCGATTGCCGCGCACGGATATAATTACATCTGCCCTCTGTACAAATCTCTTATCTCTTATTCACGACATCCATATGTACATTCGGCAGCAATCCGTTCGCCATTCATCTAAACCATGTCTTCGGGTTTCGCGCCTGATCCGTTGCAGACCTTCCTTCTATATGCTGATTCTGTACGCGGGGCGCTGAGCGGCGTAACAGCATCTCTATGCGATGCCTGTTACCGCATCTCTTGATTGACGAGGAAGCACGACATGGAATGGCGACCCGCGCTTACTCTTGTCGCTCTGATTTCGATTGCCGGCACCGCGGTGGCCGCTCCGGCGCCGCAGCGCACAACCGCGACCTACGGGGACTGGACCGTCCGCTGCGCGATGAACGGCAAAACCAAACTTTGCGAGATGACCCAGGCCACGCAGATCAAGGGGCGGCAGCAGCCGATCACCCAGATTGCCATCGGCCGGCAATCCAAGAAGGGGCCGGTGAAGCTCGTGTTCGAGGCCCCGGTCGATGTGTGGCTGCCGGCCGGCGTCACGCTGGCGACGGGCAACAAGAAGGCCGACATCAGCGCCAGCTTCAGCCGCTGTGTTCCCGCCGGCTGTATTGCCGAAACCGATATTGATCAGAATCAGATCAAGGAACTCAGCCATCTGAAGAAAAGCGGCAAGCTTCAATTCAAAGATGCCCGCAAACAGTTGGTCGCAATCCCGGTGTCGTTCAAGGGATTCGGCGACGCCTATGACGCTTTGCAGAAATAGCGTCTTGGATAGACCGCCTTCGCTGAATTTGCTGGTTGCCGAAAAGCCGATAACTGCTCCGGACGAGTACAACGAGCGGTACGACACGCGCCACGGCGACCACAAACAAGTCTTTGACGTGAAACAATTTTTCTACCTCAGCCCGTCCCATCCATCATCGGGGCAATGCTGAAGCGTCTTTGCAGCACTTTTGCGGACGCTCCTTGAGTGGCAGCCGCCTCGCAGCGGGCGAAACCCATCCAATGGGTGCCTATTTCAGCTTATTACCGCCCATTTTAAGATTGCGCAAACCGCCCGTCGCCGAGCAACACCCGCTCCAACGCGCAACGAGAGTCATTTCGCTCCCGCGAG
>JBAUSV010000282.1:0-2618 GCA_049581885.1 Gammaproteobacteria bacterium
GTTGAACGCAGTGTGTCGAGTGTACCGGCGATCGGGTTGAGCAGTTCTTTGGCTTTGTCGACCGTACTAAAACCGTATTTCTCCAAAGAGGCACGTTCGTTAAAGACAAAATGCACCGTCTCATAGAAACCGCTCTGCGCAGCACGGTGACGGTACACTTTACGCTTTGAATACGCGGCATAGTCATCGCCGAAACGGTTATCTTCTGCAAAGTAAGAGGGCTTGGAGTGAATGTTGTCAATGCCGACCAGACGGACGATCTCTTCGACCACATCCTGTTTATTGACGATATCGTGACGATAGCGCGGCACTTCGACAACAAAACTGTCAACTTTGGATTTGTTCAGACCGAAACCAAGCCCCTGCAGGAGATTGGTGATCGTCATTTTATTGATATCCATGCCGATGATCGCGTTGATCTCATCGATACTGATACCGATCACCTTCTCATTGAACTTGCTCGTCACATCAACACTGCCGCCATAGATCGATGAGTCTGAATACGACTCGAACAGGTTGAGCGCATAACCGAGACCGATAGCGAGTTCCGGCTCGGACCCGCGTGACGTGCGATAGAAATGCGGTCCGTTTTCGACTTTGTGTTCTGCTTTTTGCCGGGAGATGATATCCGGCGGTATGTAACTCGCCTCGATAAATACAATCCCCTCATCATAGCTTACCCGCGATGCATCTTCCTGGCGGATACCGACGATAGATGCCTTGGCCTTTCCGTAGATGCTCACAAAACCATTTTCATCGCGTTTTAGTGTCGTGATGGCGCGCTGCTGCTTGTCATCATTGAAGAAACCGTAGTGATACGCGCGAAGAACGACACCGGTGCTGTAGGTCGCATACCAGAGCAGTCCCTCTATGGCGTTCTCTTGACTCTCTTCAATCTGGGCCAGACGCAGACGAAGTTTTAATGGCAGGTCAAGCCCTTTAAGATCGAGTGCACGGTAGGTCAGATCGACATCCAGCGTCTCTTCCTGCGTCAACTGAAGCAGACGGCCGATTCCAAGGCGTGCCTGATCGTTGTCTTCGATTTTCATCTTTTTCATCGGCCGATCGAAAGCGGCACAAAGATCGCGTGCCACACCGCGGACACTCAAGCAGTCTCCGCGATTTGCCGTCAGTTCGATCTCGATCAGCGCATCATTAAGATAGGGGTTGTTGCGTACTTCATCACCTAGTTTTACCGCACCGATACTCTCATCGATCACCATGATCCCGTCTTCGAGCTTCGGCAGGCCGATCTCTGTCGATGAACAGATCATCCCCTCCGAATCAATACCTCGAAGCTTGACCGGTTTGATCGTAAGCCCGCCCGGCATCTCGGCACCGAGTGTTGCAACCGCAACAGTAATGCCCTCGCGTACATTGGCAGCGCCGCAGACGATCTGACGGACACTGGCACCGATATCGACTTTACAGACACTGAGCTTTTCGGCATGGGGGTGTTTTACACACTCCATAACCCTGCCGAAAACAATCTTCTCCGGAATCTCGAACGACTCGACACGGTCAACTTCAAGACCGATACTGTTGAAGGTCTTCGCCAACTCTTCCGTTGTAATATCGTCGAGTTTTATCCACTCATTTAACCAGCTGCGTGTAACGATCATTGAAACTGCTCCAAAAGTCTGACATCGCCTTCGAAGAGTGAACGAAGGTCGCCGATGTGTTGAATTAACATTGCAAAACGCTCGACGCCCAGGCCGAATGCGTAGCCGCTGACATCTTTGTACCCTACCGCTTCAAAAACATTCGGGTCGACGATACCGCAGCCAAGAACTTCCAGCCATCCTGTCTTGGAACAGACACGGCATCCCTTACCCTTGCAGAAGATACAGCTGATATCCACTTCGGCTGACGGCTCCGTAAAGGGGAAGAAACTCGGACGGAAACGGACCTCTACATCGCCGAACATGTACTTCAGAAAGTCTTCCAGAATAAACTTGAGATTGGCGAAAGAGACTTTGCCTTCATCGTCAACGACAAGCCCTTCGACCTGATGGAACATCGGTGTATGTGTCAGATCATAATCGCGACGGAAAACGGCACCGGGGGCGATCATACGGATCGGCGGTTTTGTCTTCATCATCGTGCGTATCTGTACCGGTGAGGTGTGCGTACGCAGCAGCATCTCGTCTTTAAAATAGAAGGTGTCCTGCATGTCACGTGCCGGGTGATATTTAGGCAGATTCAGCGCTTCGAAGTTGTGGAAGTCATCTTCGACCATCGGCCCTGTATTGACAGCGAAATTCATCGAAACAAAGTATTCTACAATGCGATCCATCGTCTGCAGTACCGGATGCAATGCACCGCGTTCAGCCGTCGGCGAGAAGAGGGAGACATCGATCTTTTCCGCTTTCATCGCCGCTTTAAGTGCCTCTGTAGCGAGAACAATTTTGCGTTGATTGAAAAGCTCGGTCATCTTGCCTTTGTGAATATTGAGCTCTTTAGCGATCTGCGCTTTCTCTTCATTCGGCGCATCTTTCATCTTGGCAAACTCAGCTGCCAAAACGCCCTTTTTGCCAAAAACGGCAATACGGATCTCTTCGAGTATCTCAACCGAATCCGCTGCTTCTATTCTCTCATACCACTGGTTCAAATGGAGT
>JBAUSV010000283.1:0-2737 GCA_049581885.1 Gammaproteobacteria bacterium
TCAGTGTGAGTCGCAGGTGTATTGCGCTCAGTCCTTTTTTTAAAACGGTGAGGCTCTTGTAAGTAAGCCAAAGCCTACCTGTGCGGGTCCGTTCCCGTACAGAAATCGTTGCCCGAACTTGCTCTGCAAGGTATGCAGCCAGTGCGATCCAGCAATGGTCGTACCGAAGGGGCCAGGCAACGATACTCCGGGAGGTGCCACGTTTCGGCCTCCATGGGGCGCCAACCTCCTGATACGGGTGAAGCGCCGGGGAGAGCGATCTTTCTTCATCCCTGGATAGACGGTTTACCAGGGATGGCCCATGGGGGTGCTTGGTGACATCACCCGGGGAAAATGGTGCGATACACTGACCGACGAGGTCCCACATGGTTCCCATAATGGGATAAGTCCCACTATAAGGCTAAGCCGAAAGGTGCGGACGATGCCATGGCAAGCACGGGGTCAACTCAGACTCTTGCTTCTCAGGGACTACAGCGTGTCCGGAGGAGATGGGCCAAGGGGCCTGTCAAAAGGACACACCTAAGAGAGTACGGGAAACACCCGGGTTGCATGGGACTATGTTAGTCCGGTGGTAAAAGATCGCTCAAAGATCTCCCCCTCCTTTTCCGGGAAGGCCGCTGGTTGCTAAAAACATTCTCTAAGTGGCCCAGTGGTAAGTTACCCGTCGGAATCACAATCGTTAGGAGTATCAGCAGTGAAGATAGAACCCAAGAAGTTTAAAGTCCACTCGCTTACGGGGAGAATCACCCCTGAACTGATGCGGAAGGCCTTTAAGGCCGTAAAAAGGAATAGAGGCGCAGCAGGTCTGGACAAGGTATCCATTGAAATGTTCGAGGCAAATCTCGATCAAAACCTGGACGCTCTGATGAAAGACCTTAAGGCTCGCACCTATCAACCGATTCCGCTCAAAAGGGTTTACATCCCCAAAGGCAAAGGAAAACTTCGACCTCTTGGCATTCCCGCGGTTCGATGCAGGGTGGCACAGGAAGTCGTCAGACGACTAATAAGCCCTGTTTTCGAACGAATGTTCCACGACTGTTCTTACGGATTCAGGCCCGGACGCAGCTGCCATATGGCTCTAAAAAGGCTGGTGGCTTATCTCCATGATGGCTATAATGTCGTACTTGATGCGGATATTAAAGCCTTTTTCGATAATATTCCGCACAAATTGATCATGGACTTGGTTGCAGCCGAGATCTCTGATGGCAACATCCTGGGACTCATTGGAAAATTTCTCAGGTCAGGTGTCATGGAAGACGGTGTTTTTAAGCCTACAACCAGGGGGACTCCCCAAGGCGGCGTCATTTCGCCGCTTCTGGCTAACATCGTCCTTAACCACCTGGATTGGCAATTAGAAGCCAACGGGGTTAAGTTTGTACGCTACGCCGATGATTTCGTCGTCCTGTGCAAATCCGTGGACCAGACGGAAAAGGCTCACGAATTGGTCCAACACATTGTGCAACAGGATCTGAAGTTGGAACTCAGCCCGGAAAAGACGAAAATTGTCCGTCTCTCTCAGGGATTTGAATTCCTCGGATTTTACATCTCGTCCAGATCCATGCGCATGCGTAACCAGTCCGTGGAGAAATTCAAAATGAAAATCAGGGCGTTGACAAAGCGGTCTCACAACCTGGATGCCGAGGTAGTCGTGAAGCTCAACCGAGTGATTCGCGGGACGGTAAATTATTTCAGCCCAGTATTTGCAACAGTCACTACCCAATTGACAAAATTGGATGCATGGATTCGCAAACGAATCAGATGCATGAAATACAAACGTATTTCAAGAAATGACAACTGGCGTTTGAAAAAGAAGCATATTTCCCGTCTCGGATTGCTGAGCTGTAGGGACCTCTGTCTTGCTGTCAAAGAACGATAGTGCTGCTCCCCGTATGGGGCAATCTCTTTGGGGGCCGCCCGGTGCGAGAAAGACGCACGCCGGTAAATATAGGGAATTAACCCTATGGCGACAACGGGGAGGGGGTGGCCAATGGCCTCCCTCTTACCCACTGAAACGGACGAAATGCTTTATCCTGAAACCCGAAACCTGAAACCCGGCCATCCATACGCTCAGCAACCGAAATGAATGAGTTCTCCTTTCAAATTTAATGGCTTGGATGGTAGAACAAAATCACCGTGGTGCTGTTGCCAGTAATTCTAATTTTGGCTTTTTGCATACAACCGGCCATGGGGGTTTGTTTCAATCAGACCCAAAACCGGGAACGAAGTTTCAAATCAGCCCATGCAGGACATTCAGAAGATCGTCATATTCCTCGCCTTTGAAACAGAACCGTATTTCCCTGAATTTTTTTCGCAGGACCGAGACCTGCTCCTTTACCTGTTTTCTGTTTTTGACTACATCCGCAATGAGCTGGGCGACCTGTCGGAAATCGTCTTTCTCCATCCCGAATCGCGTCATTTCGGCCGCCCCCAATCGCAGGGCCCCAGAGGCGGTGAAGCCTTCATCGAAAGGCGCTGCCTGGTAATTGCAAATGATGTTGTTCGCTTCCAGTTCCGCGGCAATTTCCGGACCCCGACCGTATCCCACATTGAGGATGACCTGGTGGGTCTCCGTAAAGTCGTTGGCGGGATCCCCCGCCACGTCCATGCCGCAATCCCAGAGCCCCTTTGCCAGGATCTTGGCATTGGCCAGGACCTTTTGCTGATATTCGTCCTTGAAATGATTCATTTCGTAGGCGGCCGCCAACAGCCCCAGCATGGTGCCAAGATGGTGGTTGGA
>JBAUSV010000284.1:0-2637 GCA_049581885.1 Gammaproteobacteria bacterium
TGGGGCTGACCGGATGCGTGGCGGTGTCGCTCGCGGCGGCGCCGCGCGGGGCGAAAGGCGAGGCCAGGTCGAACTCTAAGGCACCGTCGTCTAGCACCACCTGGTAGCGGCGCTCCTCGCGAAGGACTTGGGCGGCATAGCGCGTGCCGTCCACCGTGATGTCGTGGCTTGTCGGGTCGTGCTGCACGGCGTGGCTGTCGCCGTCCCATTCCAGGGTGAATTCGCGCGGGCTACCCGTGATGCGCACGTCATGGTCGGTGCCGGCCATGTCCGTGGCCAGCAGGCGCCAGCCGCTGCCTTGCCCAATGCGCCAGCCGTCGGCCTGCCAGGCACCGCTTGGGTCGCTGGTCTCGCCGGACCAGAGCACGGCAATGGCCGCCGCGACGGCCGTTGCGGATGGGGCGGGGCGATCGAGCAGTGTGTCCAGTTCGCGCTCGATAAAGCCGGTGTCGAAATCGCCGCTCGCGAAACCGGGATGACGCGCGATTCCGCGCAGCAGGGGCAGGTTGGTCACCATGCCGAACACGGCGGTGCGCGCCAGCGTCTCGTTCAGGCGCGCGACGGCTTCGGCGCGGTCGGCGCCGCTCACACTGATCTTGGCGATCATCGGGTCGTAGAAGATGCTGATACTGTCGCCGCTGCGCACGCCGGTATCGACGCGCACGTAATCCTCGGCAGGCGTGGCGAAGGTCTCGATTCGCCCGGTGACGGGCAGGAAATCCTTGGCGGCGTTTTCCGCGTACAGGCGCACCTCGATCGCATGGCCGGAGCGTGTTATCCGTTTTTGTGCCAGCGGGATCTTCTCGCCGTTCGCGATATGCAATTGCCATTCCACGAGGTCGAAGCCGGTGGTCTCCTCGGTAATCGGGTGTTCCACCTGCAGGCGCGTGTTCATTTCCATGAAGTAGAACGACTTGTCGGCGCCGACGATGAACTCGATGGTGCCGGCGTTGACGTAGTCCACGGCCCTGGCCGCGGCCACCGCCGCTTCGCCCATCTTCCCGCGCGTCGCCTCGTCCAGGAACGGCGAGGGCGTTTCCTCGACCACTTTCTGGAAGCGGCGTTGCAGCGAGCATTCGCGCTCGAAGACGTGCACCGCGTTGCCGTGCGTGTCGCCGAACACCTGGAACTCGATGTGGCGCGGGTGCTCGATGTATTTCTCCAGCAGCACGGTGTCGTCTCCGAAGGCGTTCTTCGCCTCGCGCCGGGCGCCGTCGAGCGCGTCACCGAAATCGCCGGCCTTGTGCACGATGCGCATGCCCTTGCCGCCGCCGCCCGCCGTGGCCTTGATCATCAGCGGGAAGCCGATGCGCTTCGCCTCGTCTTCGAGTTTCTTTTTCGCCTGGTCGTCGCCGTGATAGCCGGGCACCACCGGCACGCCCGCTTTTTCCATCAGCGCCTTGGCCGCGCTCTTGGAGGCCATCGCGTCCATGCTCTCCGGCGACGGACCGATGAACACAATCTTCGCTTTCTTGCAGCGGCGAGCGAATTCGCTGTTCTCCGACAGGAAGCCGTAGCCGGGATGGATCGCCTCGGCGCCCGTCTGTTTCGCGGCGTCGAGGATGTGGTCCATGTCCAGGTATGAGGCCGTGGCCTGTGCCGGGCCGATGAACACGGCCTCGTCGGCTGCCTGCACGTGCATGGCGTGGCGATCCGCGGTCGAATAAACGGCGACCGTGGACACGCCCATTCGCTGACAGGTCTGGATCACTCGGCAGGCGATTTCGCCACGATTGGCGATGAGGATTTTTTTAAACATCGGGGAAATTTTACAGGCTGGGCCTCTCGGGCGCCATCGAAAGCCTGTTTTCGGGTCAGCGATCGGGATCGAGGAAGCCCGCCATGTCGTCCTTGATCTTCTGGCGTAACTCGGCGAGCCGCATGGCATAGCGCTCCATCTTCCGGTCGCGTTCGCTGCGTGGCGTCCATTTCGGCACGGCCACCTTGCTGCCGTTCTCATCCAGCGCCACGAACACCACGATGCAACTGGTGGTCAGCCGATCCTGCTTCTCGCGCGGGTTGCGGGCCCGGACCTCCACGCTGATATGCATGCTCGAATGACCTGTGTACAGCAGCCGGGCCTTCACATCGACCACGTCGCCGATCGAAATCGGTGAGAGGAAACGAATATCGCCAACATAGACCGTCACGCAGTAGTGCCCGCTCCAGCCCGCGGCACAGGTGTAGGCGGCCTGGTCGATCCATTTCATCACCGTGCCGCCGTGCACGTTGCCGCCGAAATTGACTTCGGTGGGTTCGGCCAGGAAGCGGAGCGTGATCTCGTTACGGGTCTTGGCCATGCTCAGTCCTTGCCGATCCAGCCGGGCTTGCGCTTCTCCAGGAACGCGGAGAGGCCTTCCTGGCCTTCTTCGGAGACGCGCAGGCGGGCGATGAGTGCCGCGGTTTCGCGTTTCAGGGCCTCGCGCTCTTCGGCGCTTGCGGCGTCGGTCATTGCGACCAGCTTCTTGGCGGCCGCCAGCGCCTGCGGCCCGGCCTGCAGCAGGGCGGTGACGATGTCCTCGACGCGATTGTCCAGTGCCTCGGCATCCACGACCTCGTGCAGCAGGCCCAGTGCCTGCGCGGTTTCGGCGCTCACGGCCTCGGCGGTCTGAAAATAGCGCCGCGCCTGGCGCGGGC
>JBAUSV010000285.1:0-2451 GCA_049581885.1 Gammaproteobacteria bacterium
CGCCTTACGAATACGCGGACTGGAAGCGCTGCCGCGTGAACCTCGATTACCATGTCGAGATCGACAAGCACTTTTACTCGGTGCCGTTCCGGTTGATCCGCGAAACAGTAGAGGCACGGATCACGGCGAAGACGGTGGAAATCTTCCACCGGGGCAAGCTGGTGGCCACGCACCAGCGCAGCTTCCGCCAACACCGGCCGACCACGATCGCGGATCACATGCCGAGTTCGCATCGGCGCTATCGCGATTGGACCCACGAACGGATATTGCGCGAAGCCACTGCGGTCGGTGACGACACCGCCGCCCTGGTCGAAATCATCCTGCGCTCGCGCCCGCATCCCGAACAGGGGTTCCGCTCCTGCATTGGCATCCTCGGATTGGCAAAGCGCTACGACCCCGAGCGGCTGGATGCCGCCTGCGCCCGTGCCTTGGCACTCGGAACCCGCTCCTACGGCTCGGTCGCTGCGATCCTGAAGAATGCTCAGGAGAGGAAGACCACGGACAAGACCGAACAACCCAGCCTGTTCCACGAGAACATCCGTGGCCCTGGCTACTATCACTGAAAGGAAACAAGATGCTGATCCATCCCATGGTGGAGCGCCTGCGCGGCCTCGGCCTGACGGCAATGGCCGACGCGTTCATCGAGATGCAGAACCAATCGGCGGCTGACGATCTGACCCGCGAGGATTGGCTCGGGTTGCTGGTCGACCGTGAGGCGACCAGCCGGGACAACAAGCGCCTCGCCCGCAGGCTGAGCCAGGCGCGGCTGCGCCAGAATGCGGTCGTCGAGGATACTGACTTCCGGACACCGCGCGGTCTGGACCGAGCCCTGTTCCACAAACTTGCCGGTTGCGAATGGATCTCGCACAGCCAGCATCTGGTCATCAGCGGCCCGACCGGCGTGGGCAAATCATGGCTCGCCTGCGCGCTCGGCCACAAGGCGTGCCGGGTGGGCTTCTCGGTCCTCTATCGGCGGGCGCCACGCCTGTTTGCCGAACTCGCGACGGCGCGCGGCGAAGGAAGATTGCCCCGGATGTTGGCTGCCCTGGAACGCATATCGGCTGATAATCATTGATGACTGGGGGGCGGAACCGCTCACCGCCGAGCAGCGCCGCGACCTGCTGGAAATCGTTGATGATCGCTATGAAAAGGGCTCCCTGCTGGTGACCAGCCAGCTGCCTGTGAACCGATGGCATGACCTGGTGGGGGATCCCACCCTGGGAGATGCGATTCTGGACCGCGTCGTGCACCGCGCCCATCGTATCGAACTGAAGGGACCGAGCCTGCGCAAGCGTCACGCCGTCAGCACCCACTCAGATCAGGGCGCTTGACGAACCCCACGGAAAAATGAGACGGCACAACCGTCAGTGGCAGCGATCCACCATGACCGCCGGCCGCCCGTCAGGCCCCGTTCAGGCCAAAGCGAGCAGGTGTTCATGATCGCCGGAATCGATGTTCACGATCGAACGGATTGACCGTTCATCATCACCGGAATGCGCAATCTGATCAAGATGTGGCTCAAAGCGCCTGTCGAAGAGCGGGATGGCAACGGGAAACGGCGCATGAGTGGCGGTCGCAAGGCCACGCGGGGAACGCCTCAGGGCGGGGTCGCGAGCCCTTTGCTCTCGGCTATCTACATGAACCGTTTTCTCAAGCATTGGCGCCAGACCGCGCGGGGCGAAGCGTTCCGGGCTCATGTCGTCTCCTATGCCGATGACTTCGTCATCCTCAGCTGCGGATACGCGGAAGAGGCGCTGGCGTGGACACGGACGGTGATGACGAAGCTCGGGCTGACACTCAACGAGGCGAAGACCTCGGTGAGGAATGCCCGTCAGGAGCATTTCGACTTCCTTGGCTACACCTTTGGTCCCGAGCACTTTCGCAAGGACGGCCACTGGTATCTGGGCGCGAGCCCATCTCGAAAGAGTGTCCAACGGCTCAAAACGAAGGTGAGCGATCTACTCGTGCCCGGCGAAATGGGGACATGGCCTGATGTCAGAGACCGGCTCAACCGTCTGTTGCGTAGCTGGTCGGCTTACTTCGGCTATGGCTCCCGTCTTCCGGCGTATCGGGCGGTCGACAACCATGTCTACGAGCGGGTCCGGAACTTCCTCACGCGGCGGCACAAAGTGGCAGGACGCGGATCGCACCGCTTCTCCGACGACTATGTCTTCGGCGAGGGCGGTGTCCTGCGTCTACGACGCGTTCACATTGGGCCACGACCAACAGCTGTGCGGTGAAGCCAGTCGGAAAGCCGGATGCCGGAAATCGGCACGTCCGGTTTGATGAGCGGGGACGGGAAACGGAGCTCACGCCACCGCGCCCGTCCTCGACTCTACCGTGGGCATTTGAGGGCACGATCGTCGCGGCGGTGTCGGTGGTTGAAGGCGTGCTTTGGGCGAGCGCGCTCGGTATCGCTGCGGGTGATCGTGGAGGCGATCTTGTACATGC
>JBAUSV010000286.1:0-5136 GCA_049581885.1 Gammaproteobacteria bacterium
AGGGCAGTTGCAGCTACGACAGCACCGCCCGGGTGGCCACCTGCGATCTGGGCCCGATCGCCGGCAACGGCGGCTCCGCCTCGGCCACCCTGCAGCTCAAGGCCACCGGTTCCGTGGCCTCGACCATCACCCAGAGTGCGAGCCTCGCCAACAGTACGCCGAATCTTGCTCAGACCGCGAACAGTACCGTTTCCCCCCCGTCGCCCACGCTGAGTGGGACATCCAACCCCACGGTCGGCTTTGGAAAGAGCGGCAGCGAGACGTTCACCGTCACCGGTACCGGCACGCTCACGCTCACGGCCACCAGTTCGAACACCACGCTTCTGCCGAACGCGGGCATCAGCGGTGCCTCTGCTTGCACTATCGCGGGCAGTTGCACCCTGACCCTCACCGCGGCAGCCCACCAGAGCGGCTCGGCCACGGTGAGCTTGAAGATCGCCGATACCCACGGCCAAAGTGCTACGGGCACCTTCACCTTCACGGTCAAGGCGGCCCCGGCGCCGCCTCCGAGTGGCGGCGGGGGTGGCGACGGAGCCTTCGGACCGTGGGGGCTGCTGGCGCTGCTCGGTATGGTGCTGCTCGGGATAAGGCGGCGACGGGCGCGGGGCTCGTAGCGCAGGCGTATCGATCGTCTCACCCCTCCGCTCCCATGGTGTGTACAGACTGGACCCATGGGAGTGGGGAGGCCCTTGCGGGGGTGTTGGGAGCCGCGTTGCCTGTGCTGTACTGTTTGCCATATTCTGGTACGCCGTGGCGTTTCATAGGCACATGATAGAGCGTTGCGGGCTGCTCCGGCTCAAATGGACGCCACCGGTCCATGATCTGACTTCTCCTGGTTTCTAGGGCTCCTTAATCAGAGTCAGATCGCCTCTGAACGTCAGGTATATATAGAAATTTTGTGACCGTCGTCTCTTGGCCGCACACGGGCACAGCGAAGACCCACCCACTTCGGGCGTGCCAAGGAAGCGACTAACGTGGTCGCCAAAGAGCCCGTGTCCGCCTGTCCTAGAGGAAGTGGATAAACAGTGCAACTCCGGCGGCAAGTAGGCAGTAGAAACCGAAGGGGCGCAGGGCCGTAACTTCGCGCAACCGGAAATAGCGCATCAGGAACCAGGTCGACAGCCAGGCGCACACTCCGGCGACAATCCCGGAGCCGATAATGGTTACCAAAAGCCCGTGTGGCAGGGAGGCGTGGAATAGCTTGGGGACCTCCAGCAGTCCAGCCGCCCCGATGATCGGGGTGGCAAGCAGGAACGAAAACCGTGCCGAGGCCGCGTAATCAAGTCCTGTGCCCAACCCGGCGATCAATGTGACTCCGGATCTGGAAATCCCGGGAATGAGTGCTAACGCTTGGGCTATACCCACCAGGAAGGACTGTCCCCATCCCATGCGCTCCAGTTCATAATGCGGGCGGCGTTGTTTGAGAGCATCGCCGGCGATCAGCAGAATCCCGTTGATGGCGAGCGCCACCGCCGCCACAGTGAGCGTTCCGAAGAGCAGGCGGATGCGCTGGTGCAAGGCTAAGCCGATCAAGCCAGCCGGCACGGTTCCCAGCACGAGCAGCCAGAACAGTCGGGCACCCGGCTCGGTTGGCCGGCCACGGGTGCGCCCCAGGCTGGCCAATATGTCCCACCAGTCGCGCCAGAAAAACAGCAATAGCGCTGCTGCCGTCCCCAAGTGCAGCACAACGATGAAGGGAAGGAACCAGGGTGCATCCCGGTTCATGGGCCAGTGCAGTAGCGCGGGAACCAGCACGGCATGCCCCAGGCTTGAGACGGGGAACAGCTCGGTGATTCCTTGCAGGATCGCTAGAATTACCAAGTGCCAGTTCGTTGCCATATCAATCGTCTCCTCTGATCCCATCAGCAGCCGATGGCTTGAACGGCGCTAAAGTGTCGCGTTACGCTAATTCATCCTGAATCGAATAGGATGAATTTAGCGGGCAGTAGTTCCGAGGATCGATCCAGCGACGACGCTCCGCTGGGGGCGCCAGTGGACCAGGAATGGATCTGCGAATGACGGCTGTGGGGCGGGGACTGGACCGGCGGAAGTTGGCCGGAATAAGTCTTTTGGGGAAGGGTTGAAAGTGGTCGTTGAAATTCGTTATCACCTCATTTTCGTTGCGTCCTGGCGCCCGTGCGAGAGCAAATTTTAACGGCCTGCCGGTTCTCAGGCGTTTCCGCTTGCCGACTGTTTTCGCTTCTCGTCTTCTTCTTGGCGCAGTGCCTTGCGCAGGATCTTGCCGATGTTGGATTTCGGCAGCTCCTTGCGGAATTCGACGTGCTTGGGAACCTTGTAGCCGGCCAGGTTCTCGTGAGCGTAGGCGATGACGTCCTTCGCGCTCGGCGCATTGCCCTTGCGCACGATGAACACCTTTACGACTTCGTTTGAATGCTCATCCGGAACGCCGATGGCGGCCACTTCCACGACGCCCGGCATATGCGCGAGCACGTCCTCGATTTCGTTGGGGAAGACGTTGAAGCCGGAAACCACGATCAGGTCCTTCTTGCGGTCGATCAGGTAGGCGTAGCCCCGTTTGTCGATCCGCGCGATGTCGCCGGTGCGGATGAAGCCGTCTTCCATGAAGACCTTGGACGTTTCGTCGGGTCGGTTCCAGTAGCCGCGCATCACCTGCGGGCCCTTCACGCATAATTCGCCGTCCTGGCCGAGCTCGAGTTCCTTTCCATCGTCGTCGCGAATGGAAATGTCGGTGGAGGGGATGGGCAGGCCGATCGAGCCGGTGTAGTCGGTGATGGTGAGCGGGTTGGCGGTTACCACCGGCGAGGTCTCGGTGAGGCCGTAGCCCTCGATCATCGGTATGCCGCATAGTTTTTTCCAGCGCTCGGCGACCGCGCGCTGCACGGCCATGCCGCCGGCCAGGGAGAACTTGACGCGCGAGAAATCGAGCGCCTTGAAGTCGTCGTCGTGGATCAGCGCGTTGAACAGGGTGTTGACGCCGGTGATCGCAGTCCAGCGTGTCTTCTTCAGTATCTTGATGAAACCGGGAATGTCGCGCGGGTTGGTGACGAGGACGTTCTCGCTCCCGAAGTGCATCATGACCAGCGCGTTCACGGTGAGCGAGAAGATGTGGTATAGCGGCAGCGCCGTGATGATTTTTTCTTCGCCGTAGGTGAACAGGTCACCGATCCAGGCGCTCAACTGCAGAGTGTTGGCGACCATGTTGCCGTGGGTGAGTTCGGCGCCCTTGGCCACGCCCGTCGTGCCCCCGGTGTATTGCAGGAAGGCCAAGTGGTCGTGGCCGGTCTCGACGGCGGGCAGCGCCTGTTCCCGCCCCAGAGCCAGGCAGTCGTTGAAGCGGCGGGAGCCGTCGATGTGCCAGGCCGGAACCATGCGCTTGAGGTATTTCACGGCGAAATCCAGCAGGCGGCCGTGCAGCCCGGGGATCAGCTCGCCCATGCGGGTCACCACGACGTGTTCCACCGCCGTTTCATCCAGCGATTGCTCCAGCGTGTGGGCGAAGTTCTCCAGCACGACGGCCACCTTCGCGCCCGAGTCCTTGAGCTGGTGGTGCATTTCGCGGTGGGTGTAGAGCGGGTTGAAATTGACGGCGACCAGTCCGGCGCGCAGGACGCCGCACAGCGCGACCGGGTACTGCAGGATATTGGGCATGATCAGCGCGATGCGGTCGCCGGCATCCAGGCCGAGCGTGCCGCGCAGGAAGGCGCCGAAGGCGGCACTGTCGCGGTCCAGCTCGCGGTAGCTCAGGGCGTGGCCGAAGTTGGAGAAGGCGGGGCGGTCCGGGAAGCGCTCGAAACTTTCCTCCATGAGAGCCGTGAGGGAGCCGTAGCGACTCATGTCGATTTCGCGGGGCACGCCTTCGGGATAGTTCTCAAGCCAGATTTTTTCCATGTAGTGTGCTCCCTTGATGGTTCCTGGACGCCGCCGTGGCCTGATTGGTCAGTCTACCCGGTTACGCCGCTCTCCTGCACGCCACGCGGCGATGTTGGCAGCAATTTCCTCCACCGCCCGCTGGCGTGCTTCCCGGGCCGCCCAAGCGATATGCGGGGTGACGATGCAGTTGTTGAGCGTGGGGTCGAGCAGGGGATGGTCCGCGGGCGGTGGCTCCTGTCCCAGCACGTCCAGCCCGGCACCGCCGAGCCGCCCCGACCTCAGCGCCTCGACGAGGGCCGCTTCATCCACCAGGCCGCCGCGCGCGGTGTTGATCAGCAGAGCGCCCGGTTTCAGCAGCGCCAGGGTATCGGCGTTGATGAGTTCGCGTGTCGCCTCGGTCAACGGTACATGCAGGCTGACGATATCGGCCTCGGATAGCGCTTGCTCGAAGTCGACGCGACCGGGACGTGCGATCTCGCCCCGGCGTTCGGCGATGAGGATGCGCATACCGAAGGCCCGTGCCCGTTCCGCGACCGCACGACCCAGGGTGCCGTAGCCCACGATCGCGAGCGTCTTGCCGGCGAGCTCGTGGATCGGGTAATCGAGCAGGGCGAAAGTCTCGCTGCGCGACCACTCGCCGGCGCGCACGGCTTTGCTGTAGTCGATTAGGCGCGTGGTGAGCGCCAGCACCAGGGCGAACACGTGCTGGGTGAGTGAGTCGGTGCAGTAGTCGCGGATATTGGCGACCCCCGTTCCGCAGCGGCGCGCGACTTCGATATCGACATTGTCGGTTCCGGTTGCCGCGAGGCAGACCAGTCCCGGGCCGGCCGCTTCGAGGACTTCGGCGCCAAGCCGGGTCTTGTTGATGATGACCACGTCGGCGCCCGCCATGCGAGTTGCGATCTCGTCCGGAGGCGTCACCGGCCAGGCTTGGAATTCGCCCGCCACCTTGTGCAACGGGGCGAGATCGAGGTCGTCATGATCGACCGTGGCCAGGTCGAGAAATACCGTGCGCGGTCCGGTGTCGTGGTTGGATGGCATAGTGAGCGATCGAGCAAAAAAGCCTGCCGATCAGTGTACTTTGTCGAGGCCTCGGTCTCGTTCAACCTTCGAGCAGGCGGTCCTCCGCTTGCTTGATGGCTTCCGGCGTACCGTAGAGCACCAGTGTGTCCGTGGGTTGAAGCACGGTTTCGGGTCCCGGGTCGCGCCCCACGATGCCCGCCCGGCGCAGCGCGGTTACGTCAACGCCGAGCTCGTCGAGGCGCAGGTCGCCCAGGCTGCGGC
>JBAUSV010000287.1:0-1982 GCA_049581885.1 Gammaproteobacteria bacterium
GCGTTAAAGAACTTGGTATTAAAGTTCAAGGTCCTGGTTCAGGTCGAGAAACTGCAACTAAAGCAGTAGGTGCAATCGAAGGTATCCGTGTTACATTTATGAAAGATGTTACACCCCTGCCACACAACGGTTGTCGCGCACCTAAGCGTCGTAGAGTGTAAGGAGATTACTGATGGCAAGATATAGAGGTCCAGTAGAAAAAATCGAAAGAAGATTCGGTGTAAGCCTTAACCTTAAAGGTGAGCGTCGTTTAGCAGGCAAGTCTGCATTAGAAAAACGTCCTTACGGTCCAGGTCAACACGGTCAACGTCGTAAAAAAGTTTCAGAATATGGTCTGCAACTAAATGAAAAGCAAAAAGCAAAGTTCATGTATGGTGTTTCTGAGAAACAGATGCATACACTATTTGATGAAGCCAAACGTCGCGCAGGAAATACAGGTACAAACCTGATCGTACTGCTTGAGCAGCGTCTTGACAATGTTGTTTACAGAATGGGATTTGCATCGACTCGTCGTTTTGCACGCCAATTCGTAAACCATGGTCATGTACTTGTTGACGGAAAGCGCGTAGATATTGCATCTTACCGCGTTAAACCAGGTCAAAAAGTAGAAATTCGTGAAAAAAGCAAAAAAAACAATCAAATACAACGCGCTATCGAGTTGAGCAACCAAACTGGTATTTCTCCATGGGTTGACATTGATGCTGAGAAAGTATTTGGTATCTTTACTCGTCTTCCAGAGCGTGAAGAGATCGTTATCCCGGTTGAAGAGCGTTTAATCGTTGAGCTTTACTCGAAATAATTTATAAAAAGGCGTTGTGAATGAAAAAAATCAAAACATCTCCGCTTCTTCCACAAGAGTTTGTGGTTGAGCAAATCAGCGAAAATGAAGCAAACATTATTGCATACCCGTTTGAAACAGGTTATGCGGTATCACTTGCACATCCATTACGCCGATTTTTGCTCAGCAGCTCTGTAGGATATGCTCCTGTAGCGATCAAAATCGAAGGTGCTAAACACGAGTTTGACTCAGTACGTGGTATGCTTGAAGATATTTCTGACTTTATCATCAACCTCAAAGGTATCCGCTTTAAACTTAAAGATGATGCTAAAGAGGCTGAGATCACATATAGCTTTGCAGGTCCATGTGAGATCAAAGGTAGTGATCTTGATAATGATGAAGTAGAGATCGTTACACCAGACGCATTCCTTGCAACTCTTAACGATGATGCAACGCTGAACTTTACAATCAAAATCTATCAGGGTATCGGTTATGTGCCGAGCGAAGATATTCGTGAAGAACTTGATGAGGGCTATATTGCTCTAGACGCATTCTTCACACCGGTACGCAAAGCAACATACGCTATTGAGAATGTCCTTGTTGAAGACAATCCGAACTTTGAAAAAGTTGTACTAAACATCGTAACCGATGGTCAGATCAGTCCAGTAGATGCATTCAGAAATGCTTTAGCTGTGATGCATGCACAATTGAACGTGTTCAGCAGCGAGATCAGCATTCAGGCTCCAACAACTATTGAGCGTGTTGAAGAGTCTCCTGAGTTGAAAAAATTAACTGCACGTGTTGATGATCTTGGATTGAGTGCTCGTTCATTCAACTGTCTTGATCGTTCAAACATCAAATATATCGGCGAAATCGTATTGATGAGCCAAAACGATCTTAAGAACGTTAAAAACCTAGGTAAAAAATCTTACGAAGAGATCCTTGAGAAACTGACAGAAGCCGGTTTCTCAGTAGGTGAAAACTTGTCAGATGACCTTGTTAGCGCACTTAAGAAAAAAATCGAAGCTGAATAAGGAAGTATCATGAGACACCGTCATGGATACCGCAAACTAAGTCGTACAAGCTCACACCGTGCAGCTTTGCTTAAAAACTTGAGTATTGCATTGATCGAAAACGAAAAAATCGAAACTACCGTTCCTAAGGCAAAAGAACTTCGTTCATTTGTTGAGAAACTTATCACTGT
>JBAUSV010000288.1:0-4154 GCA_049581885.1 Gammaproteobacteria bacterium
CGTGGACGCCGACAACCAGGCCTCCAACCGGCTGTTCACGGCCTTTGCCCGCGAGCACCACGCCGAACTGGCGACCGAAACCGGCTTCCCGAGCGAGCTGTTCCCGCCCGGCCATCCCGCCGAGCCCCTGCTGCGCATCGGCCCGCTCGGCGCGCGCGACTAACGACTACTAACGACTTCTTACACAGGATTACAGGAGAGTACACGCCATGACCAATACCGCAACCTTTACCCAACTCGAATCCCGGGTGCGCAGCTACTGCCGCAGCTTCCCGGTGGTGTTTTCCACGGCCGAAGGCAGTTGGCTGACCGACGAGGACGGCAAGCGCTACCTCGACTTTTTCGCCGGCGCCGGCGTACTCAACTACGGGCACAACAACCCGCGCATGAAGGAGGCGCTGATCGCCTACCTGAACGGCAACGGCATCGTGCACAGCCTGGACCTGTTCACCGTGGCCAAGCGTGACTTCCTCGATCGCTTCAACGAGGTGATCCTTCAGCCGCGCGAACTCGAGTACCGCGTCCAGTTCCCGGGTCCGACCGGCACCAACGCCGTCGAATCCGCCGTCAAGCTGGCACGCAAGGTCACCGGCCGCGAAAGCGTCATCGCCTTCACCAACGCCTTCCACGGCATGACGCTCGGCGCGCTGGCGCTGTCCGGCAACCAGTTCAAGCGGGCCGGCGCGGGCGTGCCGCTTTCCAATGCCACGCCGATGCCATTCGCGGGCTACCTCGGCGAGGACGGCGACACCCTGGCCTACCTGGAATCGGTGCTCGACGATGCCGGCAGCGGCGTCGACAAGCCGGCGGCCATCGTGCTCGAAACCGTGCAGGCCGAGGGCGGCATCAACGTGGCCAGCAACGAGTGGCTGCAACGCCTGGCGAAGATCGCCAGGGCGCATGACGTGCTGCTGATCGTCGACGACATCCAGGTCGGCTGCGGACGCACGGGCCCGTTCTTCAGCTTCGAGGAGGCCGGTATCAAACCCGACATGGTGACCCTGTCCAAATCGCTGTCCGGTTACGGCCTGCCGCTCGCGGTGGTGCTGATCCGGCCCGAGCTGGACCAGTGGGAGCCGGGGGAGCACAACGGCACCTTCCGCGGCCACAACCCGGCCTTCGTCACTGGCACGGCGGCGCTCGAGTACTGGCGCGACGACGCGCTGCAGAAGGACACGCTGCGCAAGGCCGGCACCGTCGCCGAACATCTCGGCAAGATCGCCAAACAGCACGAGGAGATCACCGAAGTACGCGGCCGCGGCCTGATCCAGGGCCTCGCCTTCAGCGTCGAGGACGCGGCCAACAGGATTTCCGCGGCGGCCTTCAAACGCGGGCTGGTGGTAGAAACGGCGGGCGCGGGCGACGACGTCCTCAAGCTGCTACCGCCGCTCACGACCAGCGACGCGGACTTGGAGAAGGGCCTCGGCATCATCGCCGAGAGCGTGGCCGAGGTGCTGACCCGGCGGAACGCGGCCTGAGGCGTCCCCGAATTTCGGCATTTACTTAAATCACACACACCAAAGGAGCAACACAATGCTTGTAAGACATATCGACGACATCAAAGGCACCAAACACGAAGTCAAGACCAAGACCTGGACCAGTACCCGTTTCCTGCTCGCGGGCGACGGTATGGGCTATTCCATGCACGAGACCCGCATTCACCCCAACACCGAAACGCACATGCACTACAAGCATCACCTGGAAGGGGTGTACTGCATAGAAGGCACGGGTGAAATCGAGGAAGCCGCCAACGGTAAGGTGCACCCCATCCGCCCCGGTACCCTCTACGCGCTGGACCAGCACGACAAGCACACGCTGCGTGCCGGAAGCGAGGGACTGCGCCTGGTGTGCGTGTTCAACCCGCCGGTGACCGGCGAGGAAACGCACGGCCCCGACGGCGCCTATCCGGCGCCCGCCGCCTGATCGGCCGACAGGCGATTCGCGCAACGGAAAGGCCGCGGCATGCCGCGGCCTTTTGCGTTGGGTCTCCCCGGTCGATCACGGCCCTTGGTCCGGGCCGCGC
The DNA here is from genome assembly GCA_049581885.1 of Gammaproteobacteria bacterium. Classification (GTDB taxonomy): domain Bacteria; phylum Pseudomonadota; class Gammaproteobacteria; order JAKDMP01; family JAKDMP01; genus JBAUSV01. The sequence continues at coordinate 2,024 of JBAUSV010000288.1, forward strand.
TGCTATATCATGGGCTCGATGACGCAACGGAAGGGATCATGGGAAACCGCTTGAGCCGCATTTACACGCGCACCGGGGATGACGGCACCACCGGGCTTGCCGACGGCAGCCGTGTGGCCAAGGCCAGCGCGCGGGTGGAGGCCTACGGCACGGTGGACGAGCTCAACGCCACGCTGGGACTGGTACTGTCCGCAGCCATTCCGGATCCGGTACGCGAGATGCTGACGCGAATCCAGCACGAGCTGTTCAACCTGGGCGGTGAACTCGCCACGCCCGGCGCCACGCTGGTGAAAGCCGAGGACGTAACCCGCCTGGAGGAGGAACTCGATGCCTTCAACGCAGCCCTGCCGCCGCTCAAGGAATTCATCCTGCCCGGTGGCGGCCAAGCGGCAGCAGCCTGCCACTTGGCACGCACTGTGGCTCGCAGGGCCGAACGTCGTCTGAGTGCACTTGCCAATAAAGAGTCCATCAACGAGACCAGCTTGCACTACCTCAATCGTCTGTCGGATCTGCTTTTCGTGCTGTGCCGGGTGCTGACCCGCGCCGCTGCCGGAGAAGAAATTCTGTGGGAAAGCACACGGCTCGAGCACATAAACAACCGTTGAGCCTGGTCGGCTCAATCAACGCCTAGCAGGATAAATCCGTTGCCGTGCCTGCTGCAGATCGCGGCACACAGCGAGTGCACCCTGCAGCAAACGGGGCGTCGCCCGCCCCAAAATCGCAGCAGGAACCACAAAAAGATTCCCATGCCTTACCGCTGGGACCCAAGCCCAGCGCTTCCACGCATTCAGCGCCGCGTGCGCGCTTGGTCCCGAACCGACAAGAATGACTTGCGGTTTGCGGGCCAGCACCACACCTCGGGACACCACCGGCGCCAATTTACCGAGATCGGAAAACACGTTGCGCCCGCCGCACAAGTTCAGAACCTGACTTATAATCTGGCGCCCGCCAACGGTGTAAAGCGGGTGCTCTGAGATTTCATAGAACACACTTAATGGGCGTCTGTGGGCATAGGTTCGAGCCAACCGGTTCCGCGTGGCGACAAAGGCATCGGCGACACGATCCGCCACGACTGCGGTGCCCGCAAGCCAGCCGATGCGCCGTATTGAGCGTGCGATATCATTGAGTTTACGCGATGCAACCAGCATCAGCGGCAAACCGAGCCGTTGCAGCGCCTGCCGCTCGCTGGGTGAGGTGCCGCTGGCCCAGCCGATAACCAGGTCCGGCTTGAGTGCAACGATACGCTCCAGATCAATACGGAAGGCATCGCCCACGCGCGGCATATTGCGCGCCGCAGCAGGCCAATCGCTGTAGGAGGACACCGCCACCAGGTGCGAGCCGGCACCGGCTGCATAAATGAGTTCGGTCACGTTCGGCGCCAAGCTCACGATACGCTGTGCCGGTGCGTTCAGGCGCACCGTTTGGCCCAGGCCGTCCGTCGTCTGCACCGGGGAGGCCAATGCGGTCGGAATCCCGATAAGGCTGATGAACAGAAACGGAACGAGCTTCGGAATCAGAACAGCCATCCGAGCAAGGTGAGAAGGCCGATTACAGTCAGCCAGATGATGAAACCCCGCCAGATCAGATCTACTGCCGCGTGAATCAATTCCACCTCACCGGTGGCACCATCCGCCACGGCCTGCACAGCGCGGCGGCCGGCATAGGCCACTACGACGACGCCCCGTTCCCAAAAATGCGTGCGCGTTTCGCTCCAGGCGCGACGAATGTCGCTCAGCGCCTCGTCGAAGTTGCCAGCCACGGCGTAAGTGATCGCCAGCAGATGCAACGGTATCCAGGCCAAAACCCGTTTCCATCCGAACGTGCACCGCGCATACATGCTGTCCGGCACATCCACCGACGCCCGCAGCGCCAGCGTGTCAGCGCTGCGGTAAATCACGGCGCCGAAGGGGCCGAGTAAAGCGAACCAGAATATGACGCAGAACAGATAATCCCCGGCCCGGGCCAGCACCGCCTCGGCCACTGCTTCGCCGGCACCCGCCAGATCGGCAGGCGGCTCCTTTTCCAGCAGCAACGCGGCAATCGCGCGCGCGCGTTGAGTGTCGCCGGCGGCCCGGGCCCGCAGATAGGCCGAGGCCTGCAGCGTGAGATTGCGCGGGCCCAGGCAGAGCAC
>JBAUSV010000289.1:0-2070 GCA_049581885.1 Gammaproteobacteria bacterium
AAAAAGAGGTGAGTGATTTCAGGAGGTTGTGATTCCATCGGATTTGCGAGATTCGCTGGAGATCACGATGCCCTGGACCGAAATCACTCGACCTCACTATGTGCGCGAAGGCCTGCGTTACGGAAGCGACCTGACGAAAGCGGAGTGGAAACTGATTGCACCCTTTATGCCGCCGCCTTCGTCGATTGGACGACCGCGCAGCACGGATTTGCGTGCGGTCGTGAATGCGATCTTTTACATGGCCTCGACCGGCTGTCAGTGGCGGCAGTTGCCGAAGGACTTTCCGCCCTATTCGACCGTGCAGGGCTATTTCTACGAATGGTCGCGCAACGGTCTGTTCGCGGCGATCAATCACATGCTGGTCGTGGATGCGCGTGAGAAGGCGGGCCGCGAGGCGAGCCCGCGCGCTGGCGTGATCGACAGCCAGTCGGCGAAGACCGCGGAAAGCGGCGGGCCACGCGGATTTGATGCAGGTAAGAAGGTCAAAGGCCGCAAGCGCCATATCGTCACGGATACCGAAGGCCACATGGTCGGCCTGCAGGTGCATGCAGCCAACATCCAGGACCGCGATGGCGCCGTCGATGTGCTGGCCTCGCTTCGCTCCCTCTATCCTTGGCTGCGCCATGTCTTCGCCGATGGCGGCTATGCCGGCGAAAAGTTGCGCAAGGCGCTCGCGCAGTTCGGAAAATGGACGTTTGAAATCATTCGACGCTCCGAGCAGGCTCGTGGCTCCGCAGTGCTGCCACGTTGCTGGGTGGTCGAACGCACCTTCGCCGGGCTCGGCCGATATCGCCGGCTTGCCAAGGACTTCGAGACGACCATCGCCAGCGCTACCGCGTGGGTGCTCCTTGCCCACATCCGCCTGCTCACCCGAAGGCTGGCAAGGGCTTGAGACAAATGGCATCATTTCGAGTCAGTCTTAGAGGCTAACCAGAGCAGCGATGAAAGCGATAGCAAAGATGCCAATTGCTATTGGATTCGAGGTCTCAACTGCTCGCCTTCATATTTCCAATTCGCAACGGTTACGCCCCACATAGCTCCCAACCCTACTGCGTCCGAATGTCGCTACAGCGGCGCACACTTATCGCTTGGCCGCGATTAAAGTGTTTGCGTGGGCTCATGCCTCGTGCTGGTTCGCAATTCTCAGCCGAGTGCCATGCCTCGTTTAGTAAATCACATTTACGATTTGGAGGGGCGACATGCTTACACTAACAAGCTGGGACTTCCGCCAAAACTCATTGGGGAGCTTTGCCAGACTGTTGGCGGTTCCACTTCTTGCCTTCAGTTTTGCGTTCGCGCCTAGCTTCCTACCAACCTACGTCATCGACACTGCAGAAGCTGCGAGCGTGAAGAAGAAGGCAAAGGTCATCACAAGGATCGGCCATAAGGCGCTGCGCGGGCTTGAAAGGGCAGGCCGAAAGGCGCAGAGGAGGCGCGGAATCGTGGGCAAGATCGGACGAGGCGTTGCCAAAAGCGCGCGCACCAGCAATCGCGGGCTTAGCCGCGTTGATCAGGGCATTGACAAGGCGGCACGCGGCACTAGCCGGGTCATCGGTAGAAGCCGCGTTGGGCGAGCGGCACAAAAAGGCTGGCGGAAAGCTGGCAGATGGCAGAACAAGCAAATCAACAGGGCCTTTAGAAAATGTCGTGGAAGGGCCTGCAACTTTGGCAAGAATGCTGCTAAGTTCGCTGCGCCGTTCTAGAGATCTGCCGTGCTGAATCCCAATGCAACGACGGGCCGCACATTGCGGTCACGTTACTGCTCGCGCTATTGACAAGGCCACCGGGGGGCGGCATGCCGCACACGTCCCCCGGGCGCCGACAGCGCCGATAAGAACAGCTCGGGAAGAGAGCTACTCCGTTAGTTTCCACGACCGGCGGAACTTGCATGAAAGCTCTAGTTGCGCCCGCTTTGCGTTGTGGGAGGGGGCGCAGAACCCACTAGTGTCATTTCGTCAGGTTGCGGCAGCGCACTGACGGCCCATGGGTCACGCGGAGTCGAGATTAGACTCTTGACACCTAGCAGGCTGTTGAAGAAGTCAGGCGCGCTCGCAGACGAAGCCTGAATCG
>JBAUSV010000290.1:0-2369 GCA_049581885.1 Gammaproteobacteria bacterium
TGTACACACCGCCCGTCACACCACGAAAGTCGGTTGTACCAGAAGGCGTTGGGCTAACTCGCAAGAGAGGCAGGCGCCCAAGGTATGGCTGGTAATTGGGGTGAAGTCGTAACAAGGTAGCCGTAGGGGAACCTGCGGCTGGATCACCTCCTTTTAAAGGATGCTCTTTGCCGGCAACGGCAAAGCATACCCAGGTCAACCCCGTTCGCTTATTCTGTCCAGCTTTCAACGATCTTTTGTCCTTTTCGATCTTTGCGAAATATCTCAAGTAGCAGACGGGCCTATAGCTCAGCTCCGGTTAGAGCGCACGCCTGATAAGCGTGAGGTCACTGGTTCAAGTCCAGTTAGGCCCACCACTCATAACCGTTTAGGCAGTTCCGTTTAAACGTTTACCAGATAAATTTGGGGGTGTAGCTCAGCTGGGAGAGCGCCTGCCTTGCACGCAGGAGGTCATCGGTTCGATCCCGTTCACCTCCACCATATGCTGATTATTCTGTTCGATGTTTTGTAGAATTTGCGGCCATGGGCCGCGGGACATTGCTGTCCTTTTTTGATCTTTGCAGTAGAGCAGGCGTCATGTCTGCGTCCTGAGTAGCATCAGGTTGATAAGGAGTTCTTTGATAACTAGGAAGAGATGTAAGAAGTTTGCTCAAGAAGTAGCTGAGAGTGATTTAGGATTTTATGGTCAAGCTACTAAGGGCAGGCGGAGGATGCCTAGGCATCGGGAGGCGAAGAAGGACGTGGAAAGCTGCGATAAGCCACGGGGAGCCGCTAACAGGCTTTGATCCGTGGGATTCCGAATGGGGGAACCCGGCTGGGATAATACCTGGTCATCGTGCACTGAATACATAGGTGCACGAGGCGAACGCAGGGAATTGAAACATCTAAGTACCTGCAGGAAGAGAAATCAACAGAGATTCCGTCAGTAGCGGCGAGCGAACGCGGAAGAGCCCAAACCATATATGTGTAAGCCTGCAAGCGTTGTATATGTGGGGTTGTGGGGCCTTGCTTAGTCGGATTGCAGTTCGGCTGTAGAGTTACAAAGTACATGTATAGCAGAATGATCTGGAAAGATCGACCATAGGGGGTGATAGTCCCGTATGCGAAATGCATGTATCTCTATTGTGAGGTACCCGAGTACCACGGGGCACGTGAAACCCCGTGGGAATCTGGGAAGACCATTTTCCAAGGCTAAATACTACCCGGTGACCGATAGTGAACCAGTACCGTGAGGGAAAGGTGAAAAGTACGGGGAGACCCGAGTGAAATAGAACCTGAAACCGCCTGCTTACAAGCAGTGGGAGCACTATGGTACTTGTACCAGTGTGACCGCGTGCCTTTTGCATAATGAGTCAGCGAGTTATCCTATGCAGCGAGGTTAAGCCGAGAGGTGTAGCCGTAGCGAAAGCGAGTCTTAACAGGGCGACGAGTTGCATGGGGTAGACCCGAAGCCGAGTGATCTATCCATGACCAGGGTGAAGCGAAGGTAACACTTCGTGGAGGCCCGACCCAGTGTAGGTTGAAAACTGCTTGGATGAGTTGTGGATAGGAGTGAAAGGCTAATCAAACTCGGTGATAGCTGGTTTTCTCCGAAATATATTTAGGTATAGCCTCGCGAGTTTACTGACGGAGGTAGAGCACTGAATGGGCTAGGGGCCTCACCAGGTTACCAACCCCAACCAAACTCCGAATGCCGTCAAGCTAGATCGCGGGAGTCAGACTGCGGGAGATAAGTTTCGTAGTCGAGAGGAAAACAGTCCAGACCGCCAGCTAAGGCCCCCAAATGTATGCTAAGTGGAAAAGGAGGTGGAACTGCTCAGACAACCAGGAGGTTGGCTTAGAAGCAGCAACCCTTTAAAGAAAGCGTAATAGCTCACTGGTCGAGTGGGTCCGCGCCGAAAATTCAACGGGGCTCAAGCATACTGCCGAAGCTGCGGGTTTCAACTTTTAGTTGGAGCGGTAGGAGAACATTGTCGTAACCTGTGAAGGTATACCGGAAGGAGTGCTGGAGGAGCGACAAGAGCTTATGCTGACACGAGTAGCGAAAATGCGGGTGAAAAACCCGCACGCCGAAAACCTAAGGTTTCCTGTAGTCAAGTTAATCTGCTCAGGGTTAGTCGGTCCCTAAGCCGAGGCTGAGAAGCGTAGGTGATGGGAAACAGGTTAATATTCCTGTACCAGATTGTCGATGTTTGAGCGAAGGGGTGACGCAGAAGGGTAGGTCATCCGGGCGTTGGTTGTCCCGGTTTAAGCGTGTAGGTGGAGGGTTTAGGCAAATCCGGACCCTTGTATAACACTGAGGCGTGATGACGAGAGTCCAAGACTCATAAAGTGATTGATCCCATGCTGCCAGGAAAAACCTCGTAGTG
>JBAUSV010000291.1:0-34917 GCA_049581885.1 Gammaproteobacteria bacterium
CAATGATGGCGACGTCGCAGGCTGGTGGCAGGCCGGGCGAGGCGAACGGAGGGGGGTTCACGGCGCGGCGGACTCCAGCGTGCACTTGGTGGAATTATATGGCACAGGAACCCCTTGATCTAGCACGCATTCTGGACGGGGAAACGGCTGGCATGTGGGCTCGGCGACGGGGCCATTAGCGCGGGAACACCGAGGTCTTTCGGAACGCCCGCACTGCATCGAGTATATGCGCGGACTGCAGATTGGGGAGCGTCCGCCGGCGCACCCAATACTCGACGATGAACATCACGGCGACCAGCGGCATGGTCAGGAAGTTGGCGAAGACCGACCAGACGGTGATCGGCGCCAGGAAAAACAGCACGGTGGACACCAAGGACATGGCCGCAAAGAACGCAGCCCAGGCGATGGTGACCTTGCGGGCATACGCTTCGTGTTCCGGTGACAATGGCGCATGGACCGCTTCCGCAAAGCGGGTACACAGGGGTTGACGGCCTGCCACAAGGGTCCGTGCAAACATAACGAACAACACCAGTTGGATGGCCACGTCCTGCAACCAGTAAATCAGCCCAAAGTGGCCCTCGAGCACCCGCCACCCCGCCCACAGTGCCAGGCACACGCACACCGGCGCTCCCACCCTGACAATGATCCGGGGCGAGCGCCATGCCAGCAAGAGGGCCAAGAGGACAACTGGCGCAATGGCCACCAGCGCTCCCAGGCTGCCGCTGTGCGCCGGCTCGTTGGTGTAATGCGCCAACACCGGGTAAGTGATCGCCAACGCAGCAACACCCACCCCACGCGCGATGCCGCGAACCATCAGCGCCCCCCCTCTGCGGCGGCGGGATAGGACGGGGCGATCAACGAGTCGCGATCGACCGGATCGCCACCACCACGTATCCAATGGCGGGCGTATCCGCCTGTCGTGGCGCTCTGACTCCTGCACTGGCTCATGGGCTTATCCACATTGGTCTGTCTGCAATACCGATTCCGGGGCCGATGGGTTTCCGGGCGCTGTGATAGCGGAGATTGATGCGGGAATTTTGATCCATCGGGCTTCGAATCACAAACGACTCCGGCAACCACAGCTTAGCTTGAGTGAACATTCCTGCGTCGGTGACGCCCTGTCACCGTGGCCACTCCCTGCGCACTGATTTCCAACGGTCCCGGCCAAGCGTGACGCACGCCGGGCCTGAGCTACAGATGAACCCCGTGCGACAGGTACATCTGCTCAGGTCAAGCCGCCATTGATCCCAATGACCTGTCCGGTCACATAAGCAGCCCGGTCGGATGCCAGGAATGCCACCAGGTCAGCCACTTCATCGGGTCTTCCACAGCGCTTGGCGGGGATGAGATTTATGACTTCGGGCCGATTGACAATCTTCTCGGCCATACTGCCCTCGATGATTCCCGGCGCCACCACATTGGCCGTGACGCCCCGCGAGGCCAGCTCCTGGGACAGGGATTTGATGGCCCCGTGCAGACCCGCCTTTGCGGCGGCATAGTTGGCTTGGCCGCGGTTTCCCAGCTGGCCGGATATCGACGAGATCGCGATCACCCTGCCCCATCGCGTAGCCATCATGGGCAACAACAAGGGTTGGCAGACATTGAAAAAGCCGTTCAGGGAGACATCGATGACGCGCGCCCACTGCGCCTGCTTCATGCCCGCCAAGGGCGCGTCATCATGGACACCGGCAGAACTGACGAAGATCTGTATCGGCCCATCCGCAAGCAGCTTCCTCACTGCCTCGAAGCTGGACTCGTGATCGGTCACATCAAAGGCGACGGCCTGCGCCGACCCGCCGGCTTGGCGGATCTCCGAGGCCACCTGCTCTGCCCGCTCCCTGCGAGTGGATGCATGCACGATCACATGGACGTTCTCTGCCCCGAGTTTGCGGCAGATCTCCGCCCCGATATCCCCGCTGCCGCCGGTCACCAACGCGCGCTTCACAACATCAACCTCCGGCGCTCCCCATGACTATCGCCCTCCCCTGGACGAGAACATCGCCGTCCGAGAGGACCCTGAAATCGTAAATCATCGAGTTTCCGGCCGCCATCAGCCGTTGGGCGTCGACGACCAAAGGCGCGGGACGATCATGCAACCAGTCGACATTCAGTACCACCTGCCGGAGAGCCGCCAGGTAGGCCGTGTTCAGCGATTGCTTGCGCTCGCGCGCCAGCAGGCCGCCGTGAACCGCCATCGCCTGGGCACCATACTCAACGGCCTGCAATGAAGAGAGTCCGGATGCAGTCCGCAAGGGGTTGCCTGGATCCACATGGGTCGACGTCCTGCAGCAGATTGTCGTCTCGTCCCACGACACGACCTCATCCAGCATGCACATGCCGCTGCCGTGGGGAATCAAAGCACACAGCTGGTTTCGGGGAATCAGCATGCAGCCACGTCCAGGCACAGGCCGAGGCCTGACAGATAGGGAATACTCACGTGCCCCGGCTCTCCCGACGCCAATTGAGCCAACAAAGGCAAGCTGCGTGCCGCCGGATTGCCGCCACGCAATCGCTCAAGTTCTGCGATACCCATTTCGGAAAACGCATCAGTCTTGCGCAGCTCGATGGTCACAACCCATTTCGCCGGCCCCGGGACCAGGAGCAAGGCGACGCCGAAGGGCGCGGCCAGCGGGCGGGACGGATGCAGCGCTGGGGGCGACAAAGGGTCCGAGGCCACCAACAACACCGGATGACCCTCCACCTCAACCTGGGTGGCCGCTTCCAGCATGCCGGCGGCGAAGCTCGCGTCGTGGGCGGAGATGCTCGTGGATGCCGCGTGACTGTGGGTGGCAATGGACCAATACCCGGCTGCCGCATTGAGCACGGAATTGTGGAACTGCGTCGGGGATATGGGTTTGCCGGGCTGGCCGAGTGATGTAATGATCTTGTCCACAATCTCCAGGTCACCACCGGAACTGGCAAATACCGTGGCCACGCCGGTCGGCGCCAAGGTGCCGCCGGCAATGGCATCCTGGGCGCATTGCAGGGCCAACTTGATATGGGTCGTAACGCGGCGCCGCTCATTTGCCGGGAGGATTTCGCCGGTCAACTTCGGAAGCGGGGTTGCCAGATCGTAGGGATCGCCCGCCAACAGTCTTTCCCGGCCCTGCGCCCAGTTTTCAATTCCGGGCGCCACCATGCCGATACCCGCCACGCCGACCTGGATCATCGTGGCCGCCCAATGACGAGACTGGCGTTGCTGCCGCCAAAACCGAACGAATTGCTCAGCACTCGGCGCACGGGGCGCAATTGCGGCTCCAGCAGAATGCGGGAGTGGATGGCAGGGTCGACATGCAGGGTGTTGTGGGTACCGGGCAGCAGATCATGCTTGACGGCGATACAGGAAAATATGGCCTCGACAATGCCGGCGGCGCCGAGGGTATGGCCGGTCATGCCCTTCGTGGAAGAGCACGCAACCTGGCCGTCAAACATAGTCAGCAGCGCACGGTCTTCAGCCAGGTCGTTCGCCGGTGTGGCCGTCCCGTGCAGATTGACGTAGTCGATATCTGCGGGCCGCAGGCCGGCGCTGGATAGCGCCTTTTCCATCGACAACACGGCGCCCGCACCTTCCGGGTGTGGCCTGGACATATGATAGGCATCGCTGCTCTCGCCGTAACCGAGCAGGCGGACATCCGCATCGTCGGAGGCCCACTCAAGCAACGCAAACCCCGCGGCCTCTCCGATATTGATCCCATCGCGGTCTCGATCGAAGGGCCTGCACGGCTTCGATGACACCAGTTGCAACGAATTGAATCCCATGAGCGTCATCTCGCACAGGGAGTCGACTCCCGCCACGACCGCGGCATCACACAACCCGGCGCGCATATAGCGGTAGGCCGCACCGAATACCTTGGCGCTGGACGAACAGGCGGTGGAGATCGCCTGCGCCGGGCCTGACAGGCCCAACAGGCGCCGGCAGAACTCGGCGCCCGAGTACATGTTGTGAGTCGTGTGGTAGTTGTAGTCCTTCGGCAGCGCTCCGGTCTCGGGGTCACGGGAGGCGTACGCCACTTCCGTCTGCTCGATGCCCGAGGTGGATGTGCCCATAAAGAGCCCAACCCGGTCGGGACCATAGGTCCGCTTTGCTCTGTCCACTTCCTGAACGAAGCCATCCTGTTGAATGCCAAGCTTGGCCAGGCGGTTATTGCGGCAGTCATAGTCGCGCAAATCCCCGTCGATTGCGGCATCCTCCACCCCATCCACCCGGCCGATCCAGGTCTGCAGGGCGACGGAATCGAAATCGCATGGCCGCAACGCGCTCGCATCTCCCTCGAGAGCCTTCAGGTGGTCCGCGACGCCACGGCCTGCGGCGGTCGTCACCGTATACGCGGAAATTCCTAAGCTTCGATCCATCGGGGATTCGGCTCGCAACTGAAACGGATGGCTCATCGCTGGAGCCGATTGATTGGGCGGTCCCATCACGCACCATGCCAAGCACAGCGGCTCGGGCGCCTCCTAGAATAACACCCTCCGGCGTTCGACGCGTCTGTCGACGGGCTTTCGGCGATCGATCCGCGGTCGGGGCAGACGTCCGGCCAAGCATGGTTCCGGGCTCGCCTCCCGGGGAAGCGGGGACAAGGCAAGTTAGCGGCTCCGGGGCGTCGACGCAGGCCAGGAAGGCTAGTCGCAGACCCGTAATCTCGTTATATTGTTCAACACTGACAACCGCATCGGCCGAGCATCAGGTTCATACTGTCCCGGCCCGGCCGGCTACAGCCTAAAAAGCCAGAAATCACGTGCTCTTGTGCCGGCCGCCAACGGCCCGGCACGAGGCCATGGCAAACGACCGTTACCGGAGAGTCCAAGTGCAGGGGTTTGAGCACGAAGTTGCACAAATGATCATCGATGTCCTCAATCTGGAAGACATCGAGGCAAAAGATATCGAAGCGGAGGCGCCGCTGTTCAATGACGGCTTGGGGCTTGATTCGATCGATGCGCTGGAACTCGCCTTGGCCATTTCACAGCGTTACGGTGTCCAGATCATGGCCGACGACGAAGATACCATAAAGATCTTTTCCTCCCTGCGAGCACTGAGCCAACATATTGAGGCCAACCGGAGCCAGTGAGCCTTGCCGAAATGGCTGCCTTACGAGTCATTGTCTCCGCCAGTCATCCCTTTCCGGTCCATTTTGGTGCCGACTCTTTGGAAACGAATATGCCCCAGCGCCCATTGCCGCAGCGGCATCGCCAAAGCGCCGTTGCATGATTGAAACAAACGAAATGTGCTCAGGGGTCGTCAGGCAGCACCTGTGAGCAAAGTGGAGTCAGGACGCAGTCGCATGGCCCTTCACCCCCTATTGGCCCGGCAGAATCTGGATGATCCCTGGATCATCACCCGGAAAGGACACATCACAGCGGGGCACTTCCTGTATCGGGTATATGACCTGGGCGATTCCCTCCCGGAACATCGCTATTGCATCCTGATCTGTGAAGATCGGGCCAACTTCATCGTGGCGTTTGCAGCCGCACTGTTGCGCGGACAGACCGTGCTGCTGCCGTCCGATCGAACCCAGGCCGCGATAACAGAACTGGCCGAGAGCTATCCCAATGCATATTGTTTGACCGACAAGGACGCCGCGGTCGGCCAGACGCCGATCCTCAACTGTCGATTCGATGGCGACAAGGACGGCTTCACAGACCGTGTACCGAGCATAAGCTCCGAGCACTTGGCTGCCATCGTATTTACCTCCGGCAGCACCGGCAAGCCCGAGCCTAGCCATAAGTTATGGGGCGATCTGGTAAAAGGTACCGAGATGGCGTGCGAGCGGTTCGGGTTTGACGCCGGGCAGTACATTGTTGCCACCGTGCCGCCGCAACATATGTACGGCCTGGAGACCTCGGTGTTGGTGCCCCTGTTGAGCGGGGCCCGGATCTGGGGGGGCAAGCCACTCTTTCCAGAAGATATCCGCCAAGCGTTGACAGCCGCAGGCGACGAAAGAATCCTCGTGACCACACCCTTCCACCTGCGCGCCTGCCTGGAGACCAGGCTGGATTGGCCCGCCCTGCACCGCATCATCTCCGCCACCGCCCCGCTCGACGCGTCCGTTGCGGCCGGGGCGGAAGAGAGCTTCCGCGCCCCTGTGCACGAAATCTTCGGCAGCACCGAAACCGGCTCGATCGCCAGCCGCCGTACCCTGCGGGACGATGGCTGGACCATATATGAAGGGGGGAACATCAGGTTCCGGAATGGCAGAACGCGCGTCACCGCCCCCCATCTGCCCGGTGAGACGGTTCTCGGCGACGTGATTGAGACCGACGACGAACGCCATTTCCGTGTGCTTGGCAGGGCCACTGACATGGTGAAAATCGCCGGCAACAGGGCCTCCCTGGCCGACCTGAACCACAAACTGAATTCCATTCCAGGCGTCTGCGACGGGGCGTTCATACAACCCCAGGAAGGTGAGGGCCCAATATCGCGACTCGTCGCCGTTGTCGTGGCTCCAGACATGAAGGAGGAAGACATCCTCCACGCGCTCGCGGAACGGATGGACCGCGTCTTTCTCCCCCGCCCCTTATACCTGGTTGATGGGCTGCCGCGCGTTGAGACGGGCAAGCTCCCGCGCAAGGCGCTGATGGCGTTCCTGCGAACATTGGACAGGCGAAATGAGTTTTCGGGTGACTATTGCGTTCCCGGCGAACACCCCAGCATTGCCGATCACTTTCCGGGCCACCCCGTCGTCCCGGGCGCGGTGATTCTGGAGTTGGTCCGGGACTGCCTGGCCCGGTGGCGCCCACAGGCGAGGCTGCATGCCATCGCATCCGCCAAGTTCCTTGCGCCCTTGGCTCCGGAACAGACATTTCGGATTCAGTTGACCTCCAAACGCGGCCTGGTGGGCTTTCAATGCATTGCCGATGGGACGGTATTCGCCTGGGGAGAATTGAAACTGGATGGGACCGGGGACTCATGATTCGGCGCACGGTTACCGACGTTGCGGTCGTGCGGCGGGCACACGCAAGCGCATGATGGAAAAATCGCGCAGATGACGTCACGCCCGACAGCCCGCCAAGCCGACTGGGCGCATACCCCGGAGCGCAGCAACATGTTCATGTTGCGCGTCATGACGTGGATTTCACTGCGCCTGGGACGGCGCCTGGCCCGCGGCGTGCTGCATTTGATCGCCGCCTATTTTCTGCTGTTTTCCCCCGCCAGTCGGGCGGCTTCAGGCGACTATCTCCGGCGCGCCCTGGGTCGGCCGGCCCGCTGGCGCGACATGTACCGGCATTTCTTCACCTTTGCCGCCACCGTGCATGATCGCGTCTATCTGATCAACGGACGCTTCGATATGTTTGATATCGAGGTCCACGGCGAGGATACTTTGCGCAGTCTGCTTGCCGACGGAAAAGGCGCGTTCCTCATCGGCGCGCACCTGGGCAGCTTCGAGGTGATCCGCGCGCTTGGGTGGAACAACACGGATCTTCGCATCGCCATGGTGATGCACGAGGACAATGCAAGACGGCTCAACGCCATGCTGGCGGCCATCAATCCAGAGGCGGTGCAGGATATCATTGGCCTGGGGCACATCGATTCGATGCTCAAGGTACGCGAACGCCTGGACGGCGGCGGTGTCGTCGGCATGCTGGCCGATCGCACACCAGGCAACGAAGTTCGGCACCCTGTGAAAATCCTCGGCGCCGACGTGAACCTGCCCAGCGGGCCGTTCCGCATCGCCGCATTGCTCGGACGCCCGGTGGTATTCATGACCGGGCTCTATCTGGGCGAAAACCGCTACACCATCCATTTCGATACGCTGGCGGATTTCTCTGTGGTTGCACGCGATCAACGCGATGCCGCCATGGAGACGGCCATCCACCGCTATGCTGCGCTGCTGGATCAGTACTGTCGCAAGGCACCGTACAACTGGTTCAATTTTTTTGATTTCTGGTCTTCCCCATCCACGACGAGCCAGCCAAAGTCATGATGCGAGAGCGTGTTTGTCCGGGTAGCGCATGGCGAACGCTGATTGCACTGGCACTGGCATTGGCACTGATGCTGCTGCCTGCGCCGGGAAGCGCTGCCGACTGGAACCTTAACCAGCTCATGCACGGTCTGGCGCAAATCCGTTCCAGTCACGCACGCTTTGTGGAAAAGAAATTCATCTCCATGCTCGACGAGCCGGTGGAATCCTCCGGCGAACTGTTCTACACCGCCCCCGATCACCTGGAACAGCGCACCCTCAAGCCCAAGCCGGAATCCATGACGGTGGACGGCAGCACCCTGGTGATGGCGCGGGGCGGCCGGGAACGCCGCCTGCAATTGGCGGACTACCCGGAACTGGCGGCCTTCATTGACAGCATTCGCGGCACGCTGGCGGGTGATCGCAAGGCACTGGAGCGCAATTACCGCCTCAGCCTGGAGGGCGCCGCCGGTCAGTGGACGCTGCAACTGGTGCCTGCGCATAAACGAATGCAGGCGGTGGTCCGGCGCATCCGTATCACGGGCGTGCATTACTCAGTGCGCAGCATCGAAATCACCCAAACCGACGGCGACCGCTCGCTCATGCTCATCGAAGAGATGGCGACCCCGTGAGGCCGGCCCCCGCGCGGCGCGGTCGTCCGGCGATAGTCCTGTGGCTGGCATTCGTTCTCGCCTGCGCCATCGTCGTCAGCCGCAGTCAGTTCACTACGGGTTTATCGGCCTTTTTTCCCAGCAGGCCCACCCCTGAGCAGGAATTGCTCCTGGATCAGATCCGTGACGGAGTAGCGTCGCGCCTCATTCTGGTGGGCATCGAAGGCGCCGACGCGTCCACGCGTGCAACGCTTTCCAAACAAATCGCCCGGCGCCTGCGCGCCGACCCCGCCTTTGTCAGCGTCAGCAACGGCGAGTCCGTCAACGCCAAACGGGACCGCGCCTACCTGTTCGACAATCGGTACCTGCTGAGCCCTGCCGTGACTCCTGCCCGCTTCACCGTACACGGCCTGCACGCGGCATTCAGCGACAGCATCGACCTGCTCGCCTCTCCGGGCGGTCTGCTGGTGAAATCGCTGCTGCCGCGCGACCCGACCGGGGAAATGGTGCAATTGCTCGACCGGTTCAACAGCGCCACCCATCCACCGCTCGTTGATGGCGCCTGGGCATCGCGCGACGGCGCACGCGCCTTGCTGATGATCCAAACCCGCGCATCGGGCTCCGATATCGATGCGCAGCAACGCGCCATGACCGCCATCCGCGAGGCATTCGCCACCGCGCCGAGCGCCACCCCTGCCGCCCGCCTGGTGATGACGGGCCCCGGCGTGTTCTCGGTAACATCGCGAGAGACCATCAAGACTCAGGTCACCCGCTTGGCCATCCTCAGCGTGGCGCTCATCGCGACACTGTTGCTGCTGATTTACCGTTCCTTCGCGGCACTGGCACTGGGCTTTCTGCCGGTCCTCAGCGGCGCCCTGGCGGGCATCGCGGCTGTCAGCCTCGGCTTTGGCTCGGTGCACGGCATCACCCTGGGCTTTGGTACCGCACTGATCGGTGAGGCGGTGGACTATTCGATCTACCTGTTCGTGCAATCAAGCCAGGCGGATTCAAATCGGCAGGCCTGGATGGAACGCTTCTGGCCCACCATCCGCCTGGGCGTGTTGACCTCGATTTTCGGCTTTGCTTCGCTGCTGCTGTCCGGCTTTCCCGGTCTGGCGCAACTGGGCCTGTATGCAATGGCCGGTCTGACCGTCGCTGCCGCGGTGACCCGCTTCGTGTTGCCGCATCTGTTGCCGGCGAAGTTTCGCATTTACGACGTATCGCCTGTCGGTCGGGTCCTGTCGCGCCTGGTACGGCGCGCCGCGGCGCTGCGCTGGGCCGCCGCCCTGGTTCTGGTGGCGGCGTGCGCCATCCTCGTCGGACATCGCGGCAGTTTGTGGAATGACAAGATCTCCTCATTGAGCCCGGTGCCCGAGGCTGAGCTGGCCCTGGATACCCGTCTGCGTGCCGACATGGGCGCGCCTGATGTGCGCTACCTTGTGGTGGTATCGGGCGTGAGCCGGGAATCCGCGTTGAGGTCGGCCGAGCGCGTTTCGACGGTACTGCAAAAGCAAGTCGACAAGGGCGAACTGGCGGGATTCGAAAGTCCCAGCCGCTATCTCCCCAGCATGGCGACCCAGCGCGCACGCCAGGCCAGCCTGCCCCCGCCGGACGTGCTGGCACGGCGCGTAGCACAAGCCGTTCAGGGCTTGCCGGTGCATGCGCAACTGTTTGCGCCGTTTCTCGCCGATGTCGAGGCCGCGCGCAGCCAGCCGTTATTGAAAGCCTCCGATCTGGAACACACCTCCATGGCCATGGCGGTGAATGCAATGCTCGTGCGCCGGCACGGCCACTGGAACGCCTTGTTACCGCTTACCGCAGCCAAGGGCGTAGGCATCAACGCAGACCGACTTCGTGCGGCCTTAAGCGCCGCTGGTGTGCCCGACGTGCTGGTCGTGGACATGAAGGCCGAATCCGACCACCTGTATTCCGGGTATCTGCACGAGGCCATCCTGCTGTCGCTGGGCGGGCTGGCCGCCATTATCGGGCTGCTGCTGGTCGTTTTCCGCTCGCCCATGCGCATGCTGCGCATCATCGCCCCACTCGCAGCCGCGGTCATTACCGTCACGGCGGGCCTGGCCTTGATGGGGCAGCAACTGATCATTCTGCATCTGGTGGGTTTGCTGCTGGTGGTCGCGGTAGGCTCCAACTATGCTCTGTTTTTCGACCGTGCGGACCACCCGGCTCCCGATCCCTCCCCGGAGGGTGAGGGACAGGATGCCGAGCCCCGAATGACACACCACGCCATCTCGCCACGCACCCTGGCCTCGATGTTGTTCGCCAGCCTCACGACGGTCGCCGGCTTCGGCCTGCTTTCGTTTTCCGACGTTTCGATTTTGCGGGCGATGGGCGTCACGGTGGCCCCGGGAGTCATTCTTGCGCTGATTTTCTCCGCAATCTTCGCCAAACAGTCCGATGGGTAGTTTCGACTGGCAACCCTCGCTGTTCATCCGCGCATCCATGGTGCTGCATTTGCTGGCAGTGATCGCGGTGGTCGCAGAACCCGGACAATGGCGGTGGGCGCTGGGTGCCGTGCTCGCCAATCAGGCCGTGCTCACGCTGTCCGGCTTGTGGCCACGCAGCCGCTGGCTGGGGCCCAACCTGACGCAGCTGCCTGCAGCCGCTGCGGCCAGAAACGAAATCGCCCTCACCCTCGATGACGGCCCCGACCCGGTCGTCACCCCGCAGGTACTGGACATACTGGATCGCTACTCGGTCAAGGTGACCTTTTTCTGCATCGGCGAGAAGGCCGCACGGCACCCGGAGCTATGCCGGGAGATCGTACGCCGCGGCCATGCCGTGGAGAATCACAGCCAGCATCACGGCCTGCGTTTTGCACTGAAGGGATATTCCGGCTTCGTGCGTGAGTTGCAGGCCGCCCAGGACACGCTGGATGCGATTACCGGCCAGCGCCCCTTGTTCTTTCGCGCCCCTGCCGGTATTCGCAGCCCGTTGCTCGACCCGGCGCTCACGCGTTTGGGGCTTCGGCTTGCCAGCTGGTCGGTGCGCGGCTTCGACACACGGATCGGCGAATCCGCACGGGTAAGGAGCCGATTGTTGCACGGCTTACGCAGGGGCGCCATTTTGCTGCTGCACGACGGCAACGCTGCACACACGTCGGAAGGAATTCCCGTCATTCTTGAAGTGCTGCCCACGGTGCTGGACTCCGCTGCGGCGGCTGATCTGCGTTTTGTGACCTTGCGCGAAGCTCTTTCGTAACGCAGGCTGATATCTTCGGTTCCAAGGGAGTGCGGGCCGTGAATGAAAATACTCCGCAGGGCGCCTGGCACCTTGAGGCTGCAGCGGCGCTACGCAGACATTGGTATGTCAAAGCCATCGGAACGACGGCCTTCATCAGCCTGTTTTTCGGTGCTTACTTCTATTTGCTCAAGAACCCGGTCCACCCCGTCACAGTGATGCCAGTCATTTTCCTGGATCGCCTGGTCGGGTTTTATCCTGCCACCTTACCGCTCTACCTATCACTGTGGGTGTATGTTTCCCTCCCCCCCGCATTGCTGGCGACGCGGCGCGAGCTCTATGGCTATGGTTTGGCCATGGCCTGGACGTGCCTTGCCGGGTTGATGGTTTTCTACGTCTGGCCCACCACAGTACCCGCAGCTCACATCGATTGGGCGCGGTATCCGGACGTGCATTTTCTCAAGGAGATCGACGCCTCAGGCAATGCCTGTCCTTCGCTGCATGTGACCACGGCTATATTTTCCGGAATCTGGTTGAATGCCTTGCTGCGCCGATTTGGCGCACCACAGTGGATACTGTTCTTCAACTGGACGTGGTGTGCCGGCATCGTATATTCCACCCTGGCCACACGTCAGCATGTGGCGCTGGATGTGTTGGCGGGGCTCGCGTTGGGGATGCTGGGCGCCTATATGTCTTTGCAGTATCGCGTAGACGCCCACGCAGTCGCGCAAAGCGACTGAGGTAGTGCCATCGAGAAGGAAGTGCCATCTCCGGACATTCCTCACGGGTTTGG
This sequence comes from Gammaproteobacteria bacterium, assembly GCA_049581885.1. Taxonomy (GTDB): domain Bacteria; phylum Pseudomonadota; class Gammaproteobacteria; order JAKDMP01; family JAKDMP01; genus JBAUSV01. The sequence continues at coordinate 12,498 of JBAUSV010000291.1, forward strand.
TGAATCCATAGGCTGGGCTAGGGACTCGACGGATTCCCAGAGCATGGAACCTGGATCTCAGACCGAGTTGAATCGCCAGCAAAACAGCGAGGGCGCAGCGCAAGACAGCGCAGCGCAGCAACAATCCACACACGAGTCGACAACCGCGGCGATCGATCCCAAGGACTATGACGGCAAAGACGTCCTCACTGCCCAGGGCAACACGCCCAAGCAGAAACAGGGGCGAGCCGAAACAATCAAGCAAGAGTAGGCCGGCCGGGCCACGATTCAATCGTGGCCCTGCTCTTTTTTCAAAATGCGTTGAAGGTCACGGCGGCACGCAGCCCAAGGGTGGGCCACGCACATTGACGGCGACGGCAAGGGAGATAGTTTCGCCTGATCAGGGCATGCTGTCGTGGATCAAACCTTTCTTTGTCTCTTTTCTGGATTTTTTCGCATCCTTCTTTTCTTTAGGCGTCATCGCCGGCTTCTTCTTATCCTCTTTGTTGCTTCTTTGCTCTCTGCTCATGACCACTCCACTCCTGTTTCTTGTTCGGTTGCACTAAGCCTATCAACGATGACACCAGTCAGTATCGATATAAGTTGCCGTTCTCGATGCGGACCCGGTCACCGACGCGCAAGTCGTTAAGGCTTTGCTGTGTCACGGTTTGATACCCACCATTATTAAGCCGCACCCGGATCTGGTATGCATTCTGTTGCTGTTGATTGCGCTTTTCTATCTCGTGACCCACCACCGCACCACCGACCGCACCGGCTGCGGTGGCGATATCCTTGCCGGTACCGCCACCGACTTGATGCCCGATCACACCGCCTACGACACCGCCGATGACCGTGCCAGCACCTATACCGCTACCGGCGATCCCACCTTTATCCCCAGGCACTGTCGCGATCCCTTCAATCACGCCATACATGACTCCGGAGGAGGACGAGGATGACGCTGGGTATGAACCAGGATTCGCACAACCGCTGATCACGGCTGCGACCGTTATTAAGATTGCAACGATTATGTCACGCGTCTTCATTCAACCTCCTCCCACTTCCCGAATGTTCATCATTAAAGGCTAGTCACAAAGCACAATGCCGTCTGTACGATGGCGCACATATGACACAGGGATCCTGTGCGACGGCGATGTTCGGAAAACGGGACGCGATATCCAGGTCGATGACTCCATGACACAGCTCAAGAAGACATTGCCTAGGAAGGGCGCACGTTCGTCCCGTCGCCGCCTGGATCTGTCCCCTATAACCACAGCACGACCTGTAACAACTTGAATTTATTCGTAAGTACGCTACCGCACATATTTTCGAGAAAGGCCTATACTTCCACTTACCAACAGACGTCTTTTTAACCGCTCCAATTGAAGGCGCCTCATATGCCTGACACGGATACCCCACGACAAAACCACCTGCTCGCCGCACTCCCGGCAGACGACTGTGAGCGTCTGTACCCTCACCTTGAACGGGTCCAACTGCGGCTCGGCGAAACCCTCTATGAGTCCGGCTGTCAGTTGAAATATGTCTATTTCCCAACGACCGCCATCATGTCTGTGCTCTGCGACGTGGAGGATGGCGCATCGGTCGAAATCGCCGGGATCGGCAATGAGGGAATGCTCGGTGTCGCCCTCATCATGGGGGGCAGAACCATGCCCAATCGCGCCATGGTGCTGTGCGCGGGCTCTGCCTATCGACTTAAATCCCAGGTGCTGATGGAACAGTTCAATCGTACCGGCGGACGACGTAGCGGCGCATTGCAACATTTGTTGCTGCGTTACACCCAGGTCATGATTACACAAATATCCCAGATCTCGGTCTGTAATCGACATCATTCGATGGAACAGAAACTGTGTCGATGGCTGTTGTCAAACATCGACCGCTCTCCCTCGAACGAATTGCCCCTAACGCAGGAGTTGATTGCCAGTATGCTCGGGGTGCGTCGCGAGAGCGTCACGGAAGCCGCTGGCAAATTGCAGAACGCCGGGTATATTCGTTACCACCGTGGTCATATCACTGCGCTTGACAGGGCCGGGCTGGAGAAAAAGGCCTGCGAGTGCTACCAAACAGTCAAAACTGAGGTCAATCGCCTGCTCCCCGAAGTGACCACTACGCAATCCGTTGAGCCCTGTTACAGGCAGCGGTTCCATCCCGCCGAAACCGTGAACCGCGCGGGTATGCTCATGTCGGACCTGAAGAACTGATGCGTGTTGCGGTCGACTGCTTTGACGAAATAGTGATGCGCGGCGAATCCGCGATGGTCCGAGTAAGGTGTTTATCATCTTAGGACCTGTTAACAGGCCCTAGTGGTCCATGCGGGAAACCGTGTGACTCTCAGCCGGTCCACAAGCCTCATCGACAAGGCGCGCCAGCGCAGGACTGGCCCGTCGCCAATTCACGCGAGTGCAACGCGGCATTGGCCCATTAGCGGGGCTCTGAGAGATACACTATTTCCCGCATGGACCACTAGCAAGACTTCACGGCCCCGGCTCAGTGTGACAGTCGCTGTGTACACGCAGATTGCCTTCCCAACCACGACCCCGACCCTTCGCGTGACAGCGATAGCGGCGCACCGGCGTAATCAAGTTTACGCGACAGTCAATAAGGTCAATAAAACGGCGCCGCACCCGTTTTACGGGGCCATTGCATTTAGGGCATGCGTATTCCCGCGAGCTATGGCTCGCATCGCCAGGACGACCTCCGGAGGCGGCGGACGGTACGTTCATGACCTTGCGCCACGTCCCGGTCGGCGTGCCGATCGAGGATATTTCTAACTCGTCACCCCTGACCTCTGCTCTTGTACCGGTGCTGCGTCCGGAACGACTCTCGCATTGATTCCGAACGTCATCGCCATTCCCTAACGGAGCGTGTTACTCAGGCGAACCACGTAGTCTGTACGCTGCCGAACATAGAAGCCGGTTCCTGGTCGTGGTAAGCGATATCTCTCAGCGCCCGCCAAGACTGCAGCAGGGGCGTACACACCGTGCTACCGAGATATACCCCATTGCTCATGTCTTCGGCCAGGGGCAAGTGCACTGTTATGTACGATAGCGTACGGACTGTGCGTAATCATGCGACTAGCCTTCTCTCCAACAGTCGGAGTTCCACGTAATAGATTCAGACTGTCGCTGCACACAATGTAAAGGAGTATTGACATGTGCAAAATACGAAATCATATCAGCGCACTCATGTTCGCGGCGACCGCAATCGTCTCAATGAGTGTAATGAATCAGGCAACCGCGGCAACCGCTGCTGATCTGGATAAGGATTCCCAGCAGGCCTTGCAGACGCTTTACAAAGCCGAGCCGATCGCCGAGAAGCTGTCGCATACAGCCAAGGGTATTCTCATCTTTCCTAATATTGTAAAGGCTGGCCTGGTGTTCGGCGGCAGCTACGGCGAAGGCGAGTTAATACAGGGATCGAAAGTCGTCGATTATTACAACTCTGTCACGGGATCCTGGGGGCTGCAAATAGGTGCCCAGTCCTACGGATACGCCGTGTTTCTGATGACGGACAAGGCCGTCAGCTATCTCGAAAAGTCGAAAGGTTGGGAAATTGGCGTGGGTCCCACCGTTGTTGTGGTTAACGAAGGTATCGCGAAAAACCTGTCCACATCCTCGTTGAAGGACGATGCCTACGCCTTCGTTTTCAGCCAACAGGGATTGATGGCAGGGGTCAGCATCGAGGGAACCAAAATTTCCCGTATCAAGCGGTAAACCAATAGAAAGGGCGGATGCGTCCGCCCTGACTTGTCGCTTGCCATCAACCGCAGAGGGCCCGACAACAGCAGCAATGCGATAGCGTCAAGCCACAGCGGGCCGCCCGTCGGACTTAGGGGACCGTAGCGAGCGAAAGCCGGAGCGAGACGGAGTTTCGCTCGATTGTGGAGAGTGACGGACTCTATTTGACGACATCCATCGGAAACTCTGGACGCCATCCGATTTTCCGCAGTAGGTCATCCTACTTCCGACCGGCTGCTGGACTATTCATTCGCTGCCGTACACACCTACTAAACCGCGTGGAGAACCGACATGCCGCTAATTAACTTGATCATTATCTTGATCGTGGTAGGCGTATTACTCTGGCTCGTCAATACCTATATACCCATGGACCGCAAGATCAAAAACATCCTGAATATCGTCGTCGTCATTGTCCTCGTCATATGGTTACTTCAAGTATTCGGCGTGTTGGGATCGCTGGACAATATACGTATCGGCCACTGACCAATGGCAGAAATATCACCGCTGCCAGCTCTCAGGGCGCTCTGTCCGCTCGCGTACGGAAGACCACCCACTTTTACTTCGTGCTGGTGAAAGACTTTTTGTGGGAAACAGTTCTCGCCCGGCCCCCATTCGCAGAATGATTGCGTCATCCTCTCGATGTGCTCTGCTTACCGGGCCTTTCCCACCACATGGAGAGTGATGTGCCGCACACCAAGCCCACTCAAGCTGACAATCTCCTGCTCGCCGCATTGCCGCGCAAACAGCGTCAGCGATTTCTGACAGGCTGTGAACCGGTTCAACTGGGGTTTTCCGAGGTTCTGGCGGAACCCGGCGAGCCTATTCGTCACGTTTACTTTCCCACGGAAAGCTTCATTTCCCTGGTAACACCGACCACCGACGGCCGTTCCAGCGTGGACGTGGCGTTGGTCGGCAATGAAGGCATGATCGGGATCCCCCTCATACTTGGCGTGGATGTGTCGCTGCTGCACGCCGTGGTGCAGGGCGCAGGCACGGCTCTGCGCATGGATGCTGCACCGTTTCGTCGCGAACTTGATCAGAGTCCGGCACTACAACGAGAACTGAAGCGTTACCTCTACGTGGTGATGGGTGAAATCGCGCAAACCGCCGCCTGCATCCGCTTCCATGTGGTGGAGGCACGTCTCGCCCGGTGGCTTCTGATGACGCAGGACCGGGCACACTCGGACGCGTTTTATGTGACGCATGAATTCCTGGCCTACATGCTGGGCGTGCGCCGCGTCGGCGTCACCAAAGCCGCCTATTCACTGCAACAGCGCAAACTGATCCGCTATAGCCGCGGGGACATCACGATTCTCGACCGCAGTGGCCTGGAAGCCGCGTCTTGCGGCTGTTACGCAGCTAACATAGCGTCCTACGCCCGCATGATGGGTGAACGGGATAACGCCCGCAATCGCGCGTCGAACTCCTCGATACGTTCGAGCAGATCAAGCGCGAGGGCAGCACCCTAAAGGTCAACGCCAAGGTCGCGCTGCAGATGCAAAGTGATGCGCTGGCGTGGGCCGGAATCTTGAAGTCGATGCTCCCGGACGGGGTCGGCACCTTGATGTTAGCACCGAGCGCGGCTTCCCAGGGCGCGCCCGGGACATCGAGGTAAATGCCCCCGCCATCGACGCGATACAGCGGATGGGCACAAAACTCCACCCCAGATACATATCGCCGGGCTCGGCGCCTTCAGGTCCGGAACCTCCCTGGCCGGAACGGTCCCATAGACACACCCCCGGGCTGCAACCCGGACGGACGCGGCAGGGCAGCGGTTGGCTTGCCGAAGGAAGTTGGATGAAGAGGCGGAACGGGGTGTGACAACTGCCAAGTCACGGCTGTGGACCCGGTGAACGGCTGCCCGGCTATCTGGCCACTCCCTATGGAAACGCGATAAATGGGTGTCTATTCTTACCATAGGTACCAGTCGTTGGACGCCCAAGTCGCGCCAGTAGCGCTGGATTATTCTGCGCTCCCCAGGCCCGGCCGCTTGGAGCGCTAAGAACGAGAATGAACGAGTCAATCATTCGGAATTTCGTGGCGACTTCCACGGTCAATGAGTCGGAGACGCGGCCCCCACTGAGCGTCCGGTGGCCCGACGGAGGGTTACGGGTTTTCCAACGATGCAAATGGATTTCTCGGTGCCCCTTCATTTTCCGCTGCAAGCTTCCGATTCGACGGGCGACTCCTGAACCTGACAACCAGCATGCATTATTGAGCGCTTGCTGGAGGAATACTGGCACCCGATATCATCGCCTCCCCATTTCCGCGCACCCGTCTTGCTTTCCGCCGCCGGAATGTCGCGAACAGGCAATGGAACACGCCGTCCGTGAGGCGGCTGTCGGTGTCGTGGACAATTTTCGCGCAGAACATCTGCAACGTGCCTTGCAAGAGAAGACAACTTTCGGACACTGTTCATTTCTGCGGGATCACAATGAGCCACATGATTGAAGCGCCATTGGCAAGTCGCTACGACAAAATATTCCGGTCGATCCAAGACCGCGTAGCCGATCAGCTGCAAAGTCCGGTGGAGATTCAGTTGTGGGGAGAGCGCAGCTACCGCCTTGGTCAAGGAGAACCCCGGATCACGATCCTGGTCAACAATCGCGACGGATTGCGCGCCCTCAGCGGACTGGATGAACTGCGGATTTGCGAAGCTTACATGGCCGGCAACCTGGACGTGACGGGCGATATGTTGGGCTTCGCCGGCCTCCGCGGCGCCTTGAGCGACAATCATCCTTATGGACATGCTGTGGCGACGGATTGCACCCGTTTTCCTGGGTCGGGTGCGGACCGACCGTGAGGCTATCGCCGGCCACTATGACTTCGTACAACAAATTCTATCTCATGTTCATGGACCCAACGCGATGCTACTCGCAGGCGGTGTTTGAGCGGGACGATGAGCCCCTGGAAACGGCCCAGCACCGCAAGCTGGATTTTGCCATGGACGCTTGCGGCATGAACCCGGGGCATCGGGTCTTGGATGTCGGCGGCGGCTGGGGCACTTTCACCGAACATGCCGGACGGCGCGGCATAGAGGTCACTACGCTGACGATATCGAGCCAGTCGGAAAAATACTTGACGGACCTGATTCAGCGACTTCAACTCCCCGGCGAAGTGGTGAATCAGGACTTCATGGAATACACCGCGCCTGAACCTTACGATGCCATCGTCATATTGGGGGTCATGGAGCATCTCCCCGATTATCCGGCCGTACTGCAACAGTTTCAGCGACTACTGAAACCGGGTGGACGTGTGTACCTCGACGCCAGCGCCTTCCGCGAGAAGTATTCCAAACCGACGTTCATCTCCCGCTATGTCTTTCCGGGAGACCACGCCTACTTCTGCTTGCACGAGTTCCTCACCGCCGTGGCCAGAACGCCACTGGAGGTCCTGTCGGTCTATAACGACCGCCACAACTACTTTCTCACCTGCAAGGCGTGGGCGGAACATCTCCAAGCGGCCCGGGATGAGATCATCAGCCGCTGGGGCGAGATGCTTTACCGGCGCTTTCGCCTCTATCTGTGGGGCTCGGCGCAGGCCTTTTTCAGCCGCGGGCTGGACGCATATCGGATGGTACTGCAACGCCCCGAGGATACCTGAGCAGGGTTCGCTGCCAAGGTCGGCACTTGAAAGGCACCCTTTCACGTGGGGCTGTTCCCCTACTGGAACAAAACGGCATGGTGGCCCCTGAAGAGGTCCCCAATGTGGCATTGCTTCTTCGTTTTGAGCCATATAGGCATCCTTATGCACTCCCCTATTGCAGGGGTTTTTCTTTGTATTCCCATGGCATGCAGAACTGCGGATGGGTCGATAACACTTGCAAGAACGGGGCAAACGAAGACGCAATTTCACAGATCGGGAATCAATACCAAGCAGGGGGGAGCACTGGCAAATGGCGTGGGGCCTTAGCAGTACTGTTCCAACGCCCCGGTGTGCGGGTCCTGAACCAACGGTGCCGCCAGCCCTCCGGGGTAACGACGCCGCAGGCGGAACAGTTCCTCTCCCATGGCCGGTCGGCCCGCTCCGCCAGTGAGTACAGGGGCGAATAGCCCCGCCGCCCCGTCGGCAAGTCCGCGTAGCGCGTCGATTATGAGATCCGGAAATCCCTGAACACACGTCCCATGCGCAGGGAAGTGCAGTAGGGCAAGTTCCCAGATCCCGGAAACGCCGAAGCTTTGCCGGATGAAGCAACCTTTGTCCCAGTCTTGCTCTGGAGGCGGAACCAACGTGGTGGGGATGCGTAACAGTGTGTTCGACTCGATCCAGACACCGTGTAGCACTTGAGCAGCCGGCGACGGCTGCCTGTTCTGAAAGGCGAAGAACTCGCTGACTTCCTGACAGACGCGCTCCATGTCGGCAACAGAGCGTACGAACAGCAGGTAGCCCACTTCGCCTCCTCCGCGTCAGCCCCGCGGAGCCTGGGACACCCAGCCAAGATACATGCCGGCAGCGTCTGCGGTACCGCGTCCCGGGGAGGTCAGATACGGATCGGCACTGACGCGCTGGACCGGGCGAAATCGTTGTTTGGAGAGCGCGACATAGGCCGGGTGTTCATGATAGTTGTCGACCGCCGCCGAGTGACAAAAGCGGACCAGCCAGCTGTATCGACACAACGCATCGTCTCTCACTGCTTTGCCTGAATGTACCGCTCGCACGCCAGGAATCGTGGTGAGAACACGCCGTCCCTCAGCCATGACTGTTTCAACCGCGCTGTCATCCAGCCCTTCGACATCGAGGGTAACGACATGTTCCACCGGCACCCAATGTCTGCATTGCTCCAACACCTCGGCTGCGCGGCCCGCCGCACCCCAGAGTCTGAGGCAGCGCTCGGTCTGCTGTTCCACCACCTCCTGTACAGCGCGCATGGCAGTGGTGTAGCGACCTTTCCCGTTACCCTTGGCGCTCGCCCGCACTTGCTCGAACGCCGCATCCGCAAGTCCAGTAAAATAGTTGATTTTGGCGATGCCGTTATCGATCAACCGCCGAACCTGGCTGTTGTTGAGACCAGTGCCCCCATAGACGGCCAGCGGTATTCCCAGCGCTTCGTTGATCTGTTTAAGCCGCTGCCAATCGAGCTTTGGCTTTGCCTTCGTGCGACCGCGCACAGTCCCGATGGATACGGCCAGCAAGTCGACTCCGGTCCTGTCCACGTAGCCGCGGGCTTCGGCCACCGATGTATACACAAGCTGACTCGGATCCGGCGGTGCAGCGTCTCCTTCGGCCTCCGGCACATATCCCAGCGTGCCTTCCACGGGTACGCCGCAACTGCGGGCCATGGCAACCACCTCCCCGGTAAGGGCGATGTCTTCTCCCAACTCGCTATGGGAGGCGTCGACCATGACACCGTTACAACCTGCGTTGATGGCGCGCACAGCGGACTGAAGATCACGGCCATGGTGCAAATGGATCGCCACCGGGACAGAGGCACGCTGTGCCGCGCACTCCACGGCCGCGACCAAAAGGTCGAACTCCAGGGACTCGAAATGCGGCTCCGCCAGACTCAGGATCACCGGCGCCCGACAGCGCTCCGCCGCCGCCATGACCCCCTGCAGGAACTCCAGATTGACCAGTTCGAATGCCCCCACCGCGTAACTGTGCCGGTAGGCGTGGTCAACCATGTCCTTCATGTTTACCAGTGGCATTTTGGTCGTTGCTCCAGACGGTGATCCCGTTGCCGAATCGGGTGCCGTTCGCCCCCGAGGCCCGGCAACCGCGATTCTTGCGATCCATCCTTGGAGAAGGTGACGTCAGTGGGCCGCTATTCCCGACCTCCCCGGTCGGGATCAGGTTGAGTCTATGGAGAGAAGCTGATAAATTAAAGTTTAAGTTTTTAACTCTTTTCTTTATTGATCATTTAATCGACGATGTAGACGATGCCCATTCGACGCGCGACCCTGCATCAGCTCCGGATCTTCGATGCCTTGGCCCAGCACATGAGCATCACCCGCACTGCGCAGATGCTCCACCTGACACCGCCGGCCGTTTCCATTCAGGTCAAACAGTTAGCCGAGGCGGCAGGTCAGCCACTGGTGGAACAGGTAGGGAAAAAGCTCTATCTCACGGAAGCGGGCGAAGCCGTCGCTTCGGCCTGCCGCGACGTCTCGGCGCGCATGGAACGGCTTGTCCAGGAGCTGGCTGCGATCCAGGGGCTCGAGAAAGGCACCCTCAGCGTTTCCATTCTCACCACCGCCAAGTACTTTGTGCCGCAACTGCTGGGCCAACTGAGCGCGCAGCATCCCGGCATCGAGGTCTCACTTTTCGTTGGCAACCGCAAGGCGATTCTCGATCGGCTCGCCCACAATCAGGATGATCTGTACATCCTCGGTCAGCCTCCCGAGAACCTGGGCGTCGTCACCCTGCCCTTCGCGCCGAATCCCCTGGTCGCTATTGCCCACCCGGAACACCCGTTGGCCGGAAAGAAGAATATTCCGCCGCAGCGCTTGGCCGAAGAGCCGTTCATTGCACGGGAACAGGGCTCGGGTACCCGCCTGGGGTGCGAGGCCTTCTTCCGGCGCCATGACACTACACCACGGGTGCGAATGGAGCTTGGCAGCAACGAAGCCATCAAACAGACGGTGGCGGGGCGACTGGGCATTTCCATCATCGCAAAGATCACTGTTGAAGCGGAGATCGCCCGAGGCAACCTCGCCATTCTGGACGTTGAAGGCCTACCCCTCGAACGCCAGTGGCACCTGGTCCATCCCGAGCACAAAATCCTGGCGCCGGCGGCGCTAGCGTTCAAGGACTTCCTTCTGTCCCAGCACATCGGCGAGGACGCTCAAGCATAGGCGCACCGTGGCCGCAGTCGGCGGGTCTTTTGCACCATGCGATACGTCGAGCGGTTATTGTTGAATCGCGAAACCTGCCCCAGCGGTACCCATCGAACATCATGGGACTCGTCACTGCCCGGCACGGGCAGCCGGTCGTCGATCTCCACGAGAAAACGGACATCGATATGATCATGCTCCGGACCCCGATGGCTGGCCGGGATACGATGGATATCGAGATCGAAGATCGGGCCGTCCACCAGGCGGAGTTGGTCCGCATCGATCCCGCTCTCCTCTGCGGTTTCACGCAGGGCGACCGCCACGATATCGGCCTCGCCGTCGGCGTGTCCTCCCGGCTGAAACCACTGGTCGTGTTTGCGGTGGTGCACCAGGAGCACCCGTGAGCGATCCGGGTTGACCACCCAGGCGGACCCCGTCACATGGGCCGGCCACAGATCGCAGCGAAAACAATCCGGATGCAGCTCCACAAACGCCCGCGACCGGTCGATATAGGCCGCCTCCTCCATGAACGGCGTGCGGTGCCGAGCCAATAAGCCGAGTAGTTTCTGGCGATGCATGGCTTCACGTACCCGATGGGTTGTTGACCGCCGCGATGGCCGCGGCCGCAGCCTCGTCGACGTCCGCCTCACGGCCGGACAGAGTCAGGCGCCCATAGGCACCGACGGCACGCACGTCGATGAGGGTGATGTTGGCGGCCTTCTCCGCCTGGTTGGCGGCATATACGATGTAGCCGGCCGGTTCGGTTTCCAGGATGAACATGCTCTGTTCGGGCAGGATCATCGAACCGCGACGGTTCTGCCGGTTGATCAGCACCGTGTGATCCGGCGTCATGCCCCGAATCACCTCCTGCCACGCGATCTGGCAAGGCCGTCGATTGCGCACCTGGGCGCCCAGATGCTGGAGTATGACTCCGCCCGCCTCCTGCACGTCGCTCTGATCGCGATGGTGAATGACCATCGAACCGTACGCCCGCTCAACCACCTGCTGCGCCAGATTCACCCGCGTGGCCTTGAGCGCAATATCGGTCAGCCGATGGATCGCCATACCGGGCGACACCTCCACCCACAGACAAGCGTCGCCCGGTACGGGCAGGAAACCCTGCGACACCGTGGCCATGTACTCGGCAAGCTGCGGCTGCAACGAGTCGATATAGACGTATGTTCGAAGCTCTATCATCGAAAAAGCTGCTCTTCCAGAAATCCACAACCAGCCCCTGAGCGCGGCTTCGTGTCAATCGGCTATGGCGGTATGAACCCCCGGGGGCAATCAGCCGCTGAATTTCACCAACCGGGTGATCTGAATATCGGAGATGAATACCACACCGGAATGTTCGTTATAGAAAGGCGCAAGACCCTCCAGGATCGGCTTGACCAACTCTTCCGGGACTGCCGCAATGATCATGACCAGCACGTCGTCCTCATTGAACATGAGGTGGCCTTCGTGAAATCCGTGACTGCCCTTGCCCGAAAGATTATTGATGATCGTATAACCCTTGACCCCCGCCCGGTCCAGGATGTCGGTGGCAAACCCCTGGTGTTCGCCACCCAGAATGATTTCAAGCTTCTTGAGCGGGCTGAAATTCAGATTGTGCATGATTCGGTCTTCTCCTCGACGAAAGCCGGTTCGGGGCGCCCCACATGCGGGGCTTGGTCCACTGACCTTCCTCGTACACCTTCACGTCCCCCTGTTCCGGGTCGATGATCACCAGCCGGATCCAACCGTTGCGGACCAGCGCTTTCACGGCGGGCACACTCTCCACCGCCCGCCAGGCATGCTCAAACGGCGCCTCGATCACCGTGATCAGACGCAGCGGCTCATGGTAGGGGAGTCCACCGTCGAGAACGGTCTGCGCCGGCAGGCCGGTGCGCAGGTCGCTCAGATTCCCCGTCATCACACCGAAGCGACCGGCCACGTTGTGGTAGACCTTGCTGCCGCTGCCGAAACGCTCGTTGTCAACGGTGGAAAAGTAGTGCTCCATGTTGATCCATTGGCCGACCACCAACGGACCGGTAAGTATGTTCTCCAGCAACCTGCGCTTGGGATCGACGCGATAGTCGTAGGAATGCAGAAACGCACGGCCCTCCAATGACATCGACTGGGTCAGGGCTCGACGGCCGATGACGAAATACGCGTTGCCCGCCAGGCCCCATTCCGGACGCACCTGAGACCAGTCCATGGCGTTGCGCTGGGCGTCCTTGAATGCTTCGCCCGGCTCCGGCGAACCTGCGTCCATCTGCAGAGCTGGCATGCGCTCCTGTGTGCAAAGACGGGACGCTGCCGTAAAACCCTTGCGCAGCCGATCCATGTACAGCACGTGGGACGGGGGCATCCTGTCCAGGTCGAACAGTTGCAGGCCGTCGGTCGTGGTGTCGTGGAGGGCGGGTACGAACGATGCATCGTCGGGGATATCAATGCCCTGTTCGCGCAGCCTGTGGCGCACCTCCGCCTTGTTCGCCATCTGCGCAAGAGCCCGGGCGTTGACCAGTCCGTGGTTACCTCCGCAGGCGCCGCAATCGAGTGCCGATTCGTAGGGATTGTTCTCGGAGGTGCTGCCATGCCCGACCAACAGGATGAATCGGGAGAAGCCCGCCGTCAAACCTATGGAACGCAGCGCCTGTCCGACGAAACCGACCTGTTCGTCGAGGCTGAAACCCAGTCGCGCAAGCCGTTCCATCTGTAGCTGGGCAAAGGACTGATCGATGCGATAGACCCGTCGCAGGCGTTCGATGAATGCCCGCTCTGCACGCTCGTCCAGGTCGAGCGATTTCGCCAGCGCCGGGGCCCCTGGCCGATTGCCCAGGGCCGCTTCGCGCAGTTCGCGGACGAGTGCATCGTTGATCCCTTCGGCCTCAAGGCCGAATTCCTGCTCCACGGCCTTGACGATCACGGCCCTTTGGACGGCGCGCACGATCGAATCCGCCTGTTCCCGGCTGAGCTTGTCGAGCAGCAGATGGGTTTGCGGCTTGCCTCCATGCAGACGCTGACGCCAGCGGTTGTAGTGTTGCGGGATCAGCGTCTTTCCGACCAGATCCAGGCCGAACAACAAACCAATGGCCTCGACGGTCACAAACGGACTGAGCACGGATTCCTTGAGCTCGTGCAAGACTTTCTCGAGAGCGGTAACCGCGCCGACATCCGCTTTACCCTCCGAGACCGCCATTTCCAGAACGAGATTCTTTGGCGTCAGCAATACCGGACAGAGGTTTATCTCACTGCCCTTGCCCAGTTCCATGAAGCTCACCGGCACGCCGAAAAAGCCCGCAATACCGTAGGTCTGGTAATCACCCACATTCTCCAGATGCCGACGGATTCTCTCGGAGCGGGTATCGATGCAAAACAGGGCCTGCGCAAACGGGCGCTTCTCCCGCGCAACGGCTGGCTGGTAACTGACACCGTTGAGCAGGCGGTGCATCGCGCTCTGTTCCAGGGCCCGCAGCCAGATCATGCCTTCGCCTTGCTCGAATTCGCGAAGCGTGTCCAATAGCCTGCGCAGCCCCTCCGTGGACAGATGCTGAAGCGCTTCGGGTTGACCCGCCTTGCGCGCCAGTTCCGCAAGCCGCCGCCCCTGGCATTCGGCCTCATGGACCCGCTTCTGCGCTACATACTCGGAAAATAGCCGTTCGATCTTCCGAGGCCGACCGCCTGCCAGTGTCTGCTCCACCCGAGCGGCCAGGGCCGGCAACACCGAACCGCCATGCAGTTCGTGGCGAAGGTAGGTTTCCCTGGGCCGTTGCTCGATAGCTGCCATCACATCGGCTGCGCTGGCGGCGATTCCCTTGCGTCCCCGCTCGCTCAACAGAGCAACAGCAAGGGTCAGTCGCACTGCCATCAGGTCGACCAGGTCCGCCGGATAGCGCTCCGCCCAATAATAGTGCTTGGCGTTGGCCCGCCAGCGGATGAACCCCGCCCAACCATGCAGGCGTGCAAGCTCCCGTGCGAAGTAAGTCACCCACTGATCCTGGGGCACTCCGAGCATCTGCATCAGCTGGGAGATGACCGCCTCGGGGCTATCTTCCTTACCGGCGACACGATTGATGTGCAGGCCCCGCAGATACAGACGGCCGTTGCGACTGGCGACATCGCGCCACGCTGCAAAGAAGCCCTGATTGCGCCCGGGCATACCCCATACGGACTGACCTTCGTCGAAGAAATCCAGGCAACTCTTGATCACCAGCTCGTCTAGCTCGGAGCCGATCTCAGTACCATAAAGCGCATCCACCGCTTCGTATACCGGGCGGGGGCCCAACAACTCGCAGCGCAGCCAATCGGCCAGCACCTCCCCGTCGAGCTGCGACGACACGTGCGGGCGGCCGTTCAGGGCGCTGTGTACGTCGGCGATCTGCGCCAACGTATTGGCTTGAACGACGGGTTGATCCATCCCTGTCAGCAAGACTGACAACCAGGTGCGCAAGTCCACCTCGGGCAGCGCCTCCCGGTCCTCCATAAAGCGATTTACGGTAGCAGCCAGCTCCGCCTGATCGACCTTCCCCTGGACCAGGTAACGCTGATAGTCGGCCCGTTTCAGGAAGCCCTTCGCATGGAACATCCGCCTGCCTTCCTCAACCGCCTCGGAGAATGGCAGATGCTCCAAACCGTGAAGCGGATTGTGGTGAATGAACGACCGCATGGGCCAGAAGTACGGAATGGGTTCTCCGGCCAAGTAGATCATGGCGCGGATCTGCAGTCTTTGGCCGAGTGGGAGCGTCATACCAGATCCCCCGTGAGCAGGAACCCGCTGACGAGCAGAATGACCAGCACCGCGGTGTAAGCCCAGGTGGAAGCCACACTGAGATCCGGTGCTTCGCTACCGTTGGCCGGACCCACGATCAGTCCTTGAAGCAGGCGCGTTCCCGCCCAGCTCCAGAGCAGCCATACGCCCGCCACGGTCAGCGCAGCCAACGGCATCGTCGGCGTTATAGCAACGACGGTTGCCAGCATGGCGAAAAAGGTGGGGAACGACGGAGCGGCCACGATCGCCAGTACCACGCCCACCAGCACGCCGGACATCCGCGGGAGCGTCTGTGCCAGGCCGCCGTACAGACCCGTATAGGCGGCACCGAAACGCTCTTCCAGACGAGCGCCAAGCAGGGCGAGCAGCATCAGCGGCAGACTGAACCCGAGTGCGTACAAGCGCACCCGGGAAAGGTCCGTGTGAGCAAAGAGCGCAACCCACAAGAGCGCCCACGCCGAGGTGGCCAGGTAGCCGATCCACTGACCCACTTCCCGCAGCCCAATGGCCCGAAAGGCATACAGGGCCGAGGTAAACAAAGCCAGGAACACACACCAATGGGGAATCGGTCGATTGACCGCATGCACCAGGCTCAAACCGAGTTGGGGCCAGACCAACAGCAGTACGACGCGCAGCGTGGCATTGCGTACCCGACTGAAAAGCACATTAAAGCCCATGCTCAACGGGAACAACGGCAGAAACAAGCCACCAAACCAGTAGGTCAACGTACTCATGTCAGACCCATCCCAACCAGACGTTCAGTCGTGTTGCCAGCGCCAACAGCGCCCGGGCGAAGCGGGTAAAGACGTCGGTCAGATAGAACTCCCGAGAAACCAGTGCATAGAAGGCCAGCCACAGTCGACCGTGATGCTCGCCTTGGCGGCTTCCGTTCTGTTCCGAATAGTAGGTCAGCACCCAACCCGCCACGATCAACACCGTAACCAGGCCCACCAGGATGTCGAAGCGCAGCACGCCGATATTGGCCGCCGCATAGATCTGCTGACGGAACGCCTCGTCCGGATAGAGGAACAGATCGAAGGCGTGGCTGATGAGGGTGTAACCGAGCACCACGATCGTGAAGGAAAGGATGCTCAGCGTCACCAGTCGCCAGAGGTTTCCGGCCTGCATACGATAGGTGGCGAAGATCAACTGGGCCCCGGTGACCCAGCCGAAAAACAACAGCACCACGGCGCCCTGTTCCTGGAAATAGTCCTGGCCGACCAGTGAATGGGCCACTATGAGTATGGTCACGGGCACCGCCAGGGTGATCGCCGCCATCAGCACCCAGGGCCGGCGAACCCTTGCGGGACGTCTCTCCACCACAAAGGTGTAGAGTTCGTCCTTCGGCACCCCGTCGTCCTTGCGGGCCGCACCGATCGCGCCGCCGGCGCCCAGAAAGAGCGTCCCTTTGAACAAGCCATGGGAAATGAGGTGAAAAATCGCGAGAGAAAATGCCCCCACTCCGCATTCCATGATCATGAAGCCCATTTGCCCCATGGTCGAGTAGCCGAGCGACTTCTTGATGTCGTTTTGGGTAAGCATGAGGGTCGACCCGATGAGAGCGGTGACAAGACCAACGATGAACACCCAAGGCAGCACACCTTCCGTATGGGCGAACACGGGTGCGAAGCGGTTGATCAGAAATCCCCCCGCATTGACGATCCCGGCATGCATCAAGGCCGACACGGGGGTGGGCCCGGCCATGGTGTAGGGAAGCCAGGTATGGAGCAGAAACTGCGCCGAGCGCGCAAAGGCGGCCACCGCTACCAGACTGGCGACCAAGCCCGTCAATGGCAGTCCGAAAAAGCTGTAGATAACCGGGCCGTGGGCGATGTGAACGAATATCTCAGGCAAGGACCATGTACCGAAGGCGTGATAAAGCAGACCTGCGGCGAGCACCAGAGGCAGGTCCCCGAAGCGATAGGTGATAAGCGTCCAGAAGGCATATCGGTGTGCGGCGTGACTGCGGGTATCCTGCCCCAGCAGAAAGTAGAGCAGGACCCCGATCAAATGCCAGGCGATCAACAGGGTGATCAGGTCCCCGGCGCAAACCATCACCAACAGCGTCGCGGTCATGATGTCCAGCAGCACGAAGAAACGTCCATAACCGGCTTCCTCGGCCATGTAGCGCACGGAATAGATGTGCACGATCAGGCTTATGCCGGCGATAACCGTCGCCATCAGGGAGCTCAGGGGATCGAACAGGAATATGCCCCACGAACCCGCCAGGGAAATCTGACCCGAAGCCCCGTGGGCGACCGCCGTTGCCAGAACCACGACCGCAAGAGAAAAGGTGACGGCCGCGACAGTAACACTCACACGGGCGACCCGGCGCCCGAGCCGGGCGGACAACAGCTGTACCAGCACAGCCGACACCAGGGGCAAAAGCGCGACCATTACGACGAGCTTTTCCATGGTCATAGATCCCCTCCCCTCAGGTAGCGGTATACAATGACGCCCTCAGTCGGGCCACACGCGGCGCCCGCTCTGGTAAGGATCGCCGCGCTGCTCTCTGGTCCCCTGTGACGACCCCCGGCTCGCGGCCTTCTTTCGGGTGCGCGGCTGGGGCTTTTGAGCTCGGGGCTGCTTCTGCACGCTTTGTGGTGCCTCGGCCTTGGTTGCCGCAGCCGCCTTGGTCTTGCGCATGGAGTCCACCAGTTTCTCACCGGTTTTGTCGTTCGCAGTCATTGTGTGACTACCTCATTGATCAGGTTACGGATCTCGGCGGCAGCGGCAGCGCCGCTGCGCCCCATATCCAGCACGCTCTTGCCTTCCAGCACACTGGCGCGATAGACGGCCCGTCGGCGAATCGCGGTATCCGCAGCAGGAAACTCCAGTTCGGCGAGGGCTTCCCGAATCAGGCGGGATAGCCGCGTACGCGGCTCCAGCTGATTGATCACGAGCAGCGCCCTGAGCCCAGGGTTGCTACCGCGCGCTGTCGCCACGGCCTGTTCGATGTGTACCGTGGCCCACAGGTCGAGCGGCGAAGGCTGCACCGGTATCAGCGCGATATCGCTGACCGCGAGGGCCACATGAGTCTGGGCTGCGTGTACCGATGGCGGGCAATCGATAACCACATGCTCATAGAGAACGGCGGTGTCCGCGAAGATGTCTTCGAGGCCGCTTGCGGTATCAATTACCTTTGGTTCCCTGCCGGGCGCTGCGATGCTTTGCCATTGCAGCGCAGATCCCTGCGGGTCGGCGTCCAACACCACCGTGCGGCCGTTCGTCGCCAGCGTGGCGGCAAGATTGACGGCGAGGGTCGTCTTACCTGCCCCTCCCTTGTTGCCCACCAATGCAATCACGGCCATGGGGCGAGGCCTCAACCGGTCCCGGCGCCGCGATACAGCTCGTCGAGTTGCTCGGCGAAACGACGCTGCGTCTCTCCCAGTTCATCCGCGCCTTCTTCGGCGTGAATGGTGAAGTTCGCGTAGTCGCGACCGAATCCGATGTCCGGATACAACCCTTCGCGCTCGGACAGGTCCGCTGCACGATCCAGGAAATCACGCAGGGTGGAATAATCCGGAAATCCGTAGCGGCGTTCCAAGCGATTAGGACGTTTGCGTTCCTGCCATTGGTCACTCATGGCGCATCTTCTCTAAAAGGTGGCGCGCGGCTTTCCACGAACAGGGGCATCGGGCCGCTCCAGGCCTTCGAGCCAACCGGCCAGCTCGCGTCCATGAGCCATTTCCTCCTCGAGAAGCGTCGCGAAGAACAGGCGGTTGTCATGATCGCCCTGACGGGCACAGTAGCGGGTGGCATCGTCGTACAGCCGCACGAGTTCGTGCTCCAGCATCTGGTCGTGCCGCAACAGCGCCTGCAGGTCGTGTCCAAGCTGCACTGGACGCAGTTGGGATGCGCTGGGTGCCACACCCACGGCCAACATGCGTGCGATGACCCTGTCCACATGCCCCATCTCTTCGGTTGCTTCGTCGCGCAGTCGGTTGGCCGGTTCGGCCAGCCCCCAGGTCGCCACCAGTCGCGCCTGGGTGCTGTACTGCTGAACCGCGCTGAACTCGAGGCTCAGCGCTCTGCCGAGATAACCGAGAACACGCTGATCGGAAAGCCCCTGAATCATGACGACGTATCCGTCAGTTGATCTGTACGCGTGGGCCTACTCAGCTGCGAGCTGGGCGATTGCCGGCCATGGCGTTCTCGCCGTCGAGCACCGGTTCGACTTCCCGGTGCGGGCGGGCGATGATATGCGCCGCGACCAGACCGTCACCCACGCGTTCGCAGGCGTCGGCCCCGGCACGCACGGCCGCGTTTATCGCCCCCGTCTCACCACGCACCAGCACGGTGACGTAGCCGCCGCCCACGAACTCGCGTCCGATCAGACGCACCTCGGCGGCCTTGGTCATGGCGTCCGCCGCC
This sequence comes from Gammaproteobacteria bacterium, assembly GCA_049581885.1. Classification (GTDB taxonomy): domain Bacteria; phylum Pseudomonadota; class Gammaproteobacteria; order JAKDMP01; family JAKDMP01; genus JBAUSV01. Next base: position 32,123 of record JBAUSV010000291.1, read on the forward strand.
TCAATGGCGGGCACCAGCCCGCGGGTTTCAATCATGCCGAGCGCAATACCGTAGGTATTGTTGGCCATGGCTGGAATCTCCTGTCGCACGTAGAGTTTCTAGTAGGTTACTCAGGCCGCCGCGGAAGCGGACTGATCGCCGCCGGTCGGCAGCACCGGTTCCACTTCGCGATGCGGACGCGCAATGATGTGTGCCGCGACCAGACCGTCGCCAACACGCTCGCAGGCATCGGCTCCGGCACGCACCGCCGCGTTGACCGCACCGGTTTCACCGCGCACCAGCACGGTCACATAGCCGCCGCCCACGAATTCGCGCCCGATCAGACGCACCTCAGCGGCCTTGGTCATCGCGTCTGCCGCTTCGATGGCGGGCACCAGTCCGCGTGTCTCGATCATCCCCAATGCGATACCGTAATTGTCATTTGCCATCGTTGGATCTCCGTCTTCGGAATTAAGAGAACATACAGCGTCTTACGTGTTACCCAATACCGGCTCGACCTCGCGGTGCGGACGGGCAATGATGTGTGCGGCGACCAGGCCGTCACCCACGCGCTCGCAGGCATCCGCCCCGGCACGCACCGCCGCGTTGACCGCACCGGTTTCGCCGCGCACCAGTATGGTGACGTAGCCGCCGCCCACGAATTCACGCCCGATGAGACGCACCTCGGCGGCCTTGGTCATGGCATCCGCCGCTTCGATGGCGGGCACCAGTCCGCGTGTCTCGATCATGCCCAGTGCGATACCGTAACTTTCATCTGCCATCTTCGTGTCTCCTGCTTACGTTGTTTCCCGTTCCAGGGCCCTCTTGCCCCGCCTGTTTCTGTCACTGTCGCGGCCGCCCGGCGTTGCGGTTTCGACCTCCCAGTAATCGATAATGCCGCCGATGGTGAGATCGGTGAGAACCCCGAAGTCACCGCAGGCGTATCGCGCGGCCGAGCCGCTGACGGTAAACACCCAGTTGCCCTCGCACGCACCCACTGGATCGACGGCCACATGCCGCCCGCCCTTTGAGTCTCGCAAGACCCGCAGGCTGGTGTGTTGCAGGCCCTGTATCCTGCGAGTGCAGACCAGCGGCGCTTCGACTTGGAGAATATCCATCGATCTGTCTCAGCCCTGCGCCTCTTCCGGGGGCCAGTGGTCAATTATTCCGACGATGGTCAAATCGCTCGGATATTCCTTGCTGCCTGCCGCTTCACGGGCGGCCGAACTGCCCACGCAGACCACCCAGTCGCCGGGAATGCAGCCCACAGCATCCACCGCCACCAGCATCGCACTGCCGTCACGCACCACCTGCATGTGCCTGTGCTCCAGGCCAGGAATGCGATTGGTGGCAACCAGCGGCCGCTCCACCTGACAGATCTTCATCAGTGCGCTTCCCCTGTGGCATCGCCGTTGACAGAACAACCCAGCACTTCAATGCCGCCATGGGACGCGTGGTCGCGGACCAGCATCAGCGTGTACAGCAGACCGCCGTTGACAAGATCCGCATAGCGTGCAGCGATGGCCTGCGCCACCCGCTGGCAGCGGCCTACCGCCCGTTCGCGCGCGCCCGGCACATGCCCCTGGTAGTCGTATCGCACTACCACCGGGATGGGCAGACCGTGGGCCACATTCAACCGGGAGAAGATCTTCACACCGACATCCAGGTCGGGAGCGGCCTCCTCGACTGTGTCGAGATAAGCGAAATAGGTGAGGTTGCGAAGCTGCACTTCCTCGAAACCCTTGCCCGCGCCGATGAAACGCTCGGCGTGCCCGATGTCCTGGTAGCGCCCGCCGTGATGGGCGCCCACGTACTCGATCTGGGACAGGTTGTTTTCCAGCAGGCGTGAAATCAGCCGCCGCATACCTGCGGGCATATCGGGCGCTGCCTCGCGCATCCGCGCCTCGATGCATTCCTTTGCCTGGTATTGCGACAACCGCTGGGTCGCCTCGTACAGTTCGTGCGCATCGACATACTGGTCCAGAGCGATGGCGCCATCGCCGTCCGCCACGTGCACGCGAATGGCATCGGTATCGGTGTCCAGTCCGATCAGCATGAGATCTATGGAAGCGCCGCAGCAGTGCGTGTTCTGCACCGCCTGCTGGAAGCTGCACAGCCGTTCCAGCCCGGCACGCGCCGCCGCCCCCGCGTCGGAGCCGTGGGCCGCACAGCCTTCACGGGCCGGGTCACCCGAACTGTAGTGGTAAACCACCGCCTTCAGGTAGCGGGTGGGCGCATCGGCCGTGTTGGGGCGACCCTCGCGAAACCGCATCAGTTCGGTTTCGGTCCACTTTTCAAGACTGTCGTCGATGTCGAACAGCGCGCCCGCATAGGACTTGCGTCGTACCGCGCGGTAGGGCAGCCGGAGCACAAACCGTATGACGTGGGCCAGCCGCCCGTCGGCGCAGGGGGAGACATCCAGGGTATGGAAACCGCATTCCTGCAGAAATGCATCGAAGGCGTCTTCGTCGTGCGAGCCCAACGGGTCGTTGGCGAAGAAGTCATCGCAAAAGCGGCGATAAGTCTCGAATACACACCAGGCGAACAGGCGGCGCATGTCCAACTGCTCCACCCAGGCGTCGGCCAGAATATGCGCTGGCAGCTCAAAGCCCAGGCGTTCACGCGCCATGCGCTGCGCGCGAACCTCGAAATGCTCTTCGTGCTGCAGAGCGGAAATGCGCTTGAGGGTCGGCACGATACCGTCGAAGGCGGACTTGACCCGCTGTTCGTAGTCGAACAGTCGTGCGTTCTCCCCGACCCGCACCAGCGGCTGGGAACTCCGGTGCCCCGCCCCATTGGCGCGCAGCGCCGGCGGG
>JBAUSV010000292.1:0-18365 GCA_049581885.1 Gammaproteobacteria bacterium
GCGTGAGACCTTCGGCGCCGAAGTGTTGCCCGAAACCGCTCGCCGGGAAAATAATTCTACGTGAATTGGGCGGCGTCAACTTTTTGAAATTAACCATTAATCAGATGCCCTGAATTCATGTCTGGTGTCAATCACTTTTTCATGGGAACTCTTAGTGGGCAACTGCTGCTATGGGTTTTTTTAATGCTCCTGCTCTTTACAAATAGATGGCGTAGAAACCGGAAAACACGCTTCGCGTGACGAGTCGATAGGATAAATTACAAACATATAGCCAGTCCGAGTGGGATATCAGTAGCTACAGCGTATGGAGTGTCTGGTGCCTGCTATGGGCATGTTTTCTTATATCGCATAGGTACCGCACTTTAAGGCCGAAAGTAGCCACGACCGTCTGTCGGGCGGCCGTGACAATCGGAGTAGCATTGGCCGCTACCACAGGGGCAGGGGTCGTTGGCGGCGAAGCGGCGATGCAGATTGCTACTTCGGGGGTCCTGGCCGGGCACGATCGGGCCCAGCCGTTCACGGCCATCGAAACGACAGTTGGCGAACTCGCCGTCGCGGCGCACGTAGTGCAGGAATAACTGTACCCAGAAACGGCCTTCAAAACGCTCGCGCCAGTGCGGGAGTACCGCGCCCTTGTAAACGAGCGCGTCTCCGGGCGGCAACGTGACGGCGCGTGCCTCGCTTTGCGCTTCTACCCAGATGGGCCACGCGGCAGGCGCCTCGCCGCCGAGCGTAAGCGTGACGCTGATCTCGCAGGAGGGACGGTCGGTGTGTTTGGGTAGCACCGAACCTTCGCAATAGATGCGCATATAGGAGTAGGCGGGGAACAGCGAAAGCCCGGTCGCGTTTTCGATAGCCGGAAGGGATTGCGCGAGCAAGGTTTCCCCCATGCTGTCCGCATAGCGCCCCCAGGCATTGAAGGCGTTTTCCGGCGCGTAGTAGTCCGGCAGGTTGCGGTTGGCAAGTGCATACGCGGTACACAGCCGTGCAGAGGATTGAGGTACCAATTCCGGTATGAGGGCGTAATCGCTTTCCGTGAAAGCAGGGCGGGCATTCACATACTCAATCCCTTTTAATACCTTGTCATACTGTGCCTTTCTCGGCAGGAGAACGCAAGCAGAGCCGATTTGTTGGGGAGTTTCTGATCGAATTGTGATCGGCGCTTCAGCGGCGGAAAGGGTCCGCTCCTGCATTGCAAAACCCACCCATAGTCTAACTGTGGCCTGCGTTTTGCGCCTTGAATCGAACCTTTTCATCTCGCTGATCCGCTAGCCCAGATTCAATCAGGGGCCCGCAGGCAGCCTGTGCCCGATCCGGAACCCAGGGTTGGCTCTGGAGTTTATACTGTAAGAGCCTCACTAAAGAGGTTCGGAGGTACAAACCATGAATAATCCGTTTCGTTTGGCGGTAGCCGCTGGACTGGCTTTGATGGCCACCTATGCATTAGCCGGCGGCGGTGATCAGTCCCTGGTCAGTCCCAGCCAGCCGCATGCCATTATTTCCACTGCTCAGCCGCCCGGGCCCAACTATTACCAGGCTAAAATCGTGTGGCTGGACGGTAAATATCTGTCCAACCAGAATCGAGACTCCTTCTGGGTCAAACCGGGCAAGCACAAAATCGGCTTCAGAGCGATTATCAATCCCAACAAGGGTCCCGCGGTCATGTCGAATCCAGCGATGAGCGGCCCGCGGGATATGGCTACGCTCACGCTGGATCTCAAGCAGGGCTACAGCTATTACTTTGCGGCGAAAATCCCCAAAACCCGTAACCCGATGCAATGGAAGCCCGTTGTAATCAAGATGGAAAAGAAGCACTAGTCAATCGAAGCGGATTCGCACCCGGTGCGAATCCGCTTGTTTATTCAAGGTGCCTTCCGCAATATCCGCACCCATTTTTTGGGCTTCCTTATAATCACGGTAGTAATTAACCGGATGAGTTTGACCATGCCGACCGATTTTGGCGCGATGATGCGCGAAATGCAGAATCTGAAATCACGTTTCGAATCCATGCAGGGCGAATTGTCCGGCATGGAGGTCGGCGGCGAGGCGGGAGGCGGTGTGGTGCGCGTGACGCTCAACGGCCAGTTCGAAGTGCGCCGAGTACAGATCGAACCGGATGCCATGAATGACCGTGACATGCTGGAGGATTTGATCGCAGCGGCCACCAACAATGCGGTGCAGCACGTGCGCGAGGCCATACAGGAGCGTTATTCGGGACTGGCCGGTGGGCTGCCGTCGGGTTTGCTGCCGGGATTGTGAGCGCACCCCATGGCTGAGCTGTTTCCCTCCGCGCTGAGCGAATTGATCCGCGCCTTGCAGGTCTTGCCGGGCGTCGGGCCGAAATCGGCCCAGCGTGCGGCCTTTTACCTTTTGGAACGCGATCGCGACGGCATGGGCCGCTTGGCCGATAGCCTGACCCGGGCCGCTACGGCCATTGGTCATTGCAAACGCTGCCGAATGTTCTCCGCCGAGGATCTGTGCACGCTGTGTGCCAACCCGGGACGCAACGAGCGCGAACTGGTGGTGGTGGAAAGCCCTGCCGATGTAGCCGCCATTGAGGCGGCGACATCCTTTCATGGGCGCTATTTTGTGTTGATGGGCCGACTCTCACCGTTGGACGGCATCGGTCCGGAACAGTTGGGGGGCGCTGAGCTGGAAGCGAGTCTCGGCGGCGAGGTCGAGGAGGTGATTGTGGCCACCGGGGCTACTGTCGAAGGCGAAGCGACTGCGCACTGGATCGGCGAACTCGCCCGCGCGCATGGTGTTCGCGCCAGCCGCATTGCCCACGGCGTGCCGGTGGGCGGTGACCTGGAATACGTGGACGGCAACACATTGGCGCGCGCTTTTTCGGGACGCCGCGGCGTGGACGAATTGGGGGGTTGAGGATGGAAGAGTGTCTGTTTTGCCGCATGGTCGCGGGTGAAATCAAGCCTGGCACGGTGTACGAGGATGATGAAATTCTCGCCTTTCACGACATCAATCCGCAGGCGCCGCTGCATGTGCTGGTGATCCCCAAGCGCCATATCGCCACCACCAACGACCTGACTGACGATGATGCCGGACTCATGGGCCGTCTGGTGCTGGCGGCGCGCAAGATCGCGGTTGACGAAGGTGTGGACGAAGCGGGTTACCGCCTCGTGATCAACTGCAATGCCGGCGCCGGGCAGAGCGTGTTCCATGTTCACGTCCACCTGCTTGGGGGGCGTCGCCTCGGTTGGCCGCCCGGCTGATGAGGCGCATGTTCCGCGCGGGCGTGATCGTTACAGTCCTGATGCCCGCCAGCGTTGTCGCCGCCGCGTTCCTCGCGGTCATGTACCGTGTCGCGCCAGGTGGTGCGTACCGGCGTTGCCAGACCTGGCTGATGCGACGCTGGTGCCGCTCCATCGCGCGCCTCGTCGGGCTGCGTATCCAGGTACGCGGCGAACCACAGGCCCAGCCGGTGCTGGTGGCCTGCAATCACAAGTCGTGGCTGGATATCATCGCATTGGGCGCGACGCTGCCCTGCGCCTTCGTTTCCAAGGGTGAGATAGCAAACTGGCCGCTGATCGGTTTTTTTGCCCGCAGCGGAGGGCGCACCCTGTTCATCAATCGCGGTGAGTTGCGAAGTTTCCAGGACCTGGGCGGCAATCTGATCGGTCGCCTGAAGGACGGGGAGCGTGTCATCTTTTTCCCGGAAGGAACGGTCAGCGGCGATGTTGCGCTGCTGCGTTTCAAGCCTCGCCTGTTTGCCGCCGCGCTGACGGCGCGGTGTACGGTGCAACCGGTGGCGCTTGCCTATGTGGGGGGCGATGGGGCGGAGCTGGCGCCCATGGGCCTGGAGGAAAGCTTCGGCGCCCATTGCGCTCGTTTTCTGGGGGCCCGACGAACCGAGATCATGATCGATTTCCTGTCGCCGATCGAGCCCGGGACAGAAGATGCGCGAGCCCTGGCTATGGCGGCGCAGGAGCAGGTGGCCCGCACCATCATGAAACTGTCACACACGCATTAAAACCTTTCGCTACACTATAGGCTTGTTTCTGCAATTTCCCGGATGGTTGCGGCAATGACTATCTCACAACATATTTCCCATCGTTACGACGAGGAGCTGGAGGCGGTGCGCAACCACGTCCTGACCATGGGCCGGCTGGTGGAAAACCAGGTTGATGCGGCCATGAAGGGGCTTGCCGCCGGCGATCCAACGATTGCCGAGCGCATCGAGACCATGGATCACGAGGTCAATGCCCACGAGGTCGCGATCGATGAACAGTGCTCGCGCATCCTGGCCCGGCGCCAACCGGCGGCGAGCGACCTGCGCCTGATCATCGCCATCATCAAGACGATCACCGACCTGGAGCGTATCGGCGACGAGGCCGAACGCATCGCCAAGCAGGCCGTGGCCATGCACGAACACGGCGAAATCGCCGAGGGCGACCTGATCGAGCTCGAGGGCATGGCCCAGCGGGTGATCAAAATGATCCGCACCGGTCTGGAGGCTTTCTCGCAACTGGATGCCGAGGGTGCATTGCGCATGGCGCGCAAGGACAAGAAGGTGGACCGCGAATACGAGGGCCTGATGCGCAAGTCCATCACCTACATGATGGAAGACCCGCGCACCATCCGGCGCGAACTGGCTGTGCTGTGGTGCGCGCGCGCCTTGGAGCGCATCGGGGATCATGCCAAGAACATGGCCGAATACATCGTGTTTCTGGTGCACGGCAAGGATGTGCGCCACTTGGGTTTGAGCGGCATGGAGCGCGAAGTCCACGGTTTGAGACACACCGGGCAGGAGGCGGCCGACGAGTCGAAGGACGCATGATCCGTCGCCTGGGCAATTTCATCGGTTTCGCTATATGCGTGCTGATGATCGGCTTTGCCTATTACCTGCAATACGCGCGTGGCATGAATCCCTGTGCCTTGTGCATTTTCGAGCGCATCACCACGGCGGGACTGGGCCTGGTATTCCTGCTGGCTTGGCTGCATCACCCGAAGCATTTCGGGCGCTGGATTTACATTGCGTTGCTGCTGGTGGTGTCTGCCATCGGCGTGTTCGTCTCGGCGCGCCATGTCTATATACAACACTTGCCGCCCGATGAGGTGGGTTCCTGCGGCGCTTCGCTCAAGGTGCTCGTTCAGCACTTGCCGCCATGGCAGGTAATCCGCGAAGTGCTGCACGGCTCCGGCGAGTGCGCGCATGTGGATACCTTGTTCGGCGTGAGTTTGCCGCTGTGGGTGCTTGGCCTGACTGCGGCACTCGGCATCGGAGGCATTGCAATCAACTCCCGACGCTGAAGCGGTTGGATTTCGTCCAGGGCTTATTCCCAGTCCTCAAGAGGACGAGCGTTGCTATACTGAGCGCCCGTGTCGTCCGGGAATCTACCCATTAATACCCAGCGTTTGCCTGCCCTGTTCTGTCTGGCACTCCTCACTCTGGTCTGGTTCTGGGGTCTGGGTCATCGTCCGTTGTTCAATACGGACGAGGGACGCTACGCGGAGATTCCGCGCGAAATGCTTGTCACTGGCAACTGGGTCACGCCGCACCTCAATGGACTGCGCTATTTCGAAAAACCCCCGTTGCAGTACTGGGCGACCGCGGCTGCGTATGCCGTGTTCGGCGTCCACGACTGGACCGCACGCCTGTGGACCGCGCTGGCGAGCTACCTTACTGTGCTCCTAACTGCTTTCGCCGCCAGCCGACTGTATGGCCGCCGAGTCGGCTGGATGGCGGGCGCAGTGCTCGCCGGGAGCTTCTATTTCGGTTTTCTCGGTCATTTCAATACGCTGGATGCGAGCCTGGCTTTTGCCATGAGTCTCACGTTGTTCGGCTTTCTACTGGCCTGGGACGCGCCGCCCCGTTCGCGCGCCGAGCTGGGCTGGATGCTCGTGGCTTACGGTGGTGCGGCGCTGGCGGTGCTCACCAAGGGGTTGATCGGCATCCTTTTGCCCGGCGCGGTTTTTGTGATTTACATTTTGCTCAAGCGCGACTGGAACCTGTTGCGCCGCCTGCGGTTGTTGCCCGGACTCGGCGTTTTTTTTGTGCTCACGCTGCCCTGGTTCGTGGCCGTGTCAATCCAGAACCACGACTTTCTGTGGCAGTTCTTCATGGTGCAGCAGTTTCTGCGCTTTCTGACCCCGATTTCCCATCGTCCGGGACCGTGGTGGTATTTCCTGCCGTTACTTGTGCTGGCTGTATTGCCCTGGCTGCGCAGTGCTGCTCGGGGATTGATCAGGGGCGCACGCGAGGCAGTGAAGCGCGAGCCGTTCAATCCGCAGGCCTTCCTGTGGGTGTGGCTGGTGTTTATCGTCGTGTTTTTCTCGGTCTCGCATTCCAAGTTGCCTAGCTATGTGTTGCCCGTGATCCCCGCTTTCGCGGTGCTCAGCGCCTGTGCGCTGGGTCGAGTGCGTCATACGCCCTGGGTGGCGCTGGGCACGTCGGTACTGGCCGGCATTGTGATAGTGCTTATTGGCGTGTTCGGCTCTCGCTTCATCCACGGCACCGATCCCGTCATGCTGCACTTGTTTGCGAAGTGGTTGATAATCGCCGGCGGACTTGTGCTGGCGGCTGGCGTCGTGGCTTTTTTCCTGCGCCGCCGGGTGCTGGCATCCGTGGTGATGCTTGCCGCCGCCTGGCTGGTCGCGACACGGCTTATTCTGCTCGGTGGCGATGCACTTGGCCCCGAGTATTCCACCCGGGCTTTGGTAGCGACGGTAGCTTCGTATAATCGTCCCGGTGTTCCGGTTTATTCGGTGGACGGATATCAGCAAACGCTGCCCTTTTATTTGAGACGTACCATGACTCTAGTGGCCTATAAAGGCGAGTTGGCCTTCGGTATCGACCATGCCCGCAGCTCGCTTGCAGGGCGCTATCTGCCCAGTTTGGAGGCCTTTGCCGTCGCCTGGCGCACTCATCGCACCGGCCTCGCTTTTGTGCCGCGCCGGGTGTTGCCGCGCGTGCAGGCGCTTGGCATCCGCTACCGCATCGTCGGCGAGAACCCGCGCTGGGTCGCGTTGGCGCCGGAGCAGGGATTATGACCTGGGTGGCCTTTGCCCTGGTGCTGACCGGCGTGCTGCTGAATGCCGCCGCCCAGGTACTGCTCAAGGCGGGCGTGCGCCACATGGGCGTGATCGGCCTGCAATTTCCGGCACTGGTCAAGGCCGGGTTTTCGCTCGCGGTCAACCCCTTCATCATCGGTGGGCTGGCCTGTTACGTGGTGAGCGTAGTGGTGTGGTTGCTGGCATTGTCGCGCACGGCGGTGAGCATTGCCTACCCGATGCTCTCGATCGGCTATATCGTTACCGCCGTTATTGCCTGGCTGTATCTTGGTGAACAGATGAACATGACGCGTTGGGCGGGTATTCTCGTTATCATTATCGGGGTTTTTTTGGTGGCGCGCAGCGGCACGGGAGCAGGGTGACATGAGCCGGGATTTTTTGCCCTTCGTACGTCCCGCTATCGGCGAGGACACCATCGCCGGGGTGGCCGATGTGCTGCGCTCGGGCTGGATCACCACCGGCCCGCAGGTGGCCGCCTTCGAGGCCGCGCTCGGCGAGTACGCGGGCGGGCGCACGGCGCTGGCCTTTTGCCATGCCACCGGCGCCCTGGAAGAATCGCTGCGAGCGCTCGGCATCGGACCGGGCGACGAAGTCATCGTGCCCGACATGACCTTCGCTGCCACGTTGAATGTGGTGCTGCGTGTCGGCGCGACGCCGGTGCTGGTAGATGTGGATTTGGCCACCCGCAACCTCGATGCCGAGCGTGTCGAAGCGGCGTTGACCTCGCGTACGCGAGCGATCATGCCGGTGCATTACGCTGGGCTCGCCGTGGACATGGACCCGCTGAATGCGCTGGCCAAGGAGCACGATCTGCGTATCGTGGAAGATGCGGCACATGCCATCGGTACCACCTACAAGGGCCGGCGCATCGGTAGCTTCGGCGATGTGGTGTGTTACAGCTTTCACGCCAACAAGAACCTGACCACCATCGAAGGTGGCGCGGTTGTCAGCAAGGACGAAGCGGTACTGGAGCGCTTGCGGGCTTTGCGTTTCCACGGCCAGGTCAAACTCGACGACGGCAGCTACGATGTCATCATGCCGGCCAGCAAGTACAACATGAGCGATGTCAGTGCCCGCATCGGTCTCGACCAACTGGCGGTTCTCGATGCGCGCAACGTGCGCCGGCGCGAACTGGCGCATCGCTATCTCGATGCGCTGGCCGGTCTCGAAGGCGTGCAGCTTCCCGCCCGCGGCGACGAGGGGCATGCGTGGCATATGTTCGCGGTGTGCGTCGATTATCCGCATTTCAACTCCGATCGCAAGCAACTGCGAGATGCGTTGCAGGCGCGCGGCATCGGCACCGGCGTGCACTATCCGGCGCTGCATCAATTGAGCGTGTGCCGCGAATTGGACGTGAACGCGAAGAACTTCCCGAATGCGGACCGTATCGGCCGCCAGACGCTCACCTTGCCCCTGTTCCCGGAAATGAGCGAGGCCGACGTGGATCGGGTCGTTACCGGACTCAAGGGGGTGCTGCATGGATGATGCACGGACAAGCGCGGAGATCGTGCTCTCGGTCGTCATACCGGTATACAACGAGGAAGCCGGACTCGCGGAGCTGTTCGAGCGGCTGTATCCCGCGCTGGACGCACTCGGCATATCTTACGAAGTGTTGCTCGTGGACGATGGCAGCCACGACCGCAGTGCCGCCATGCTTCGCGACCAGTATCAGCAACGCAGCGATGTCACGCGCATCATCCTGTTGCAATCAAACTTCGGCCAGCACGCCGCGATCATGGCCGGTTTTTCCAAGGCCCGCGGCGAGCGCATCGTGACCCTCGATGCGGACCTGCAGAATCCACCCGAGGAAATCGGAACATTGCTGAATGCCATGGATGCGGGCCACGATTACGTAGGCACCATCCGCCGCCGTCGGCGCGACGCGCTGTGGCGCAAGTGGGCCTCGCGGCTAATGAATCGCATGCGCGAGCGCATGACCCACATCCAGATGACCGATCAGGGCTGCATGCTGCGTGCCTATTCGCGCGAGATCGTGGAAGCGATCAATCGGACCAGCGAGATCAATACCTTCATTCCCGCGCTGGCATATCTGTACGCGTCGCATCCAACCGAGGTGGTGGTGGCGCACAGCGAACGTCATGCGGGCGAGTCGAAGTATTCGCTTCTCAAACTGATCCGCCTGAATTTCGATCTGGTGACGGGTTTCACTGTGGCGCCACTGCAGATCTTCTCCTTTGTCGGTGTACTTATTGCGCTGGGTTCACTGGTGCTTTTTGCATGGCTGATGATTGACCGTATCGTCAACGGCCCGGACGTGGGCGGCGTGTTCACGCTGTTCGCCATCGCCTTCTTCTTCATCGGCGTGCTGCTGGTCGGGATCGGCATTCTCGGAGAATACGTGGGCCGCATCTACCAGGAAGTACAGCAGCGGCCGCGTTTCGTGATCCGCGCCATGCTGGGCGACAAAGACCCTGATGAATAAGGTTCCGGCGCCTGCCGTGAGCGCCGTCGTTTTTGCCTATCACAACGTCGGTGTGCGTTCGCTGGAAGTGCTGCTGGCGCGTGGTTTCGACGTGCGCCTGGTGGTGACCCACGAGGACGACCCCGGCGAGGGCGGCTGGTTTGCCAGTGTGGCCGAGTGCGCCCGCCGCTATGGCGTCGAGACCGTTACCCCTGCGCAGGACGAATTGCCGAACCTGGCGGCGCGCCTCGAGGCGCTGCGCCCGGACTTCCTGTTCTCCTTCTACTACCGATACATGATCCCGGCGGCCATTCTGGAGACGGCGGTCCGTGGCGCGCTCAACATGCACGGCTCGCTGCTGCCGCATTACCGTGGCCGCGCGCCGGTGAACTGGGCGGTGCTGGCGGGGGAGACCGAGACCGGCGCGAGCCTGCATTACATGACGGCCAAGCCTGATGCCGGCGACCTGGTGGGGCAAGAGTCGGTACCTATCCTGCCCAATGACACCGCCGCAGAAGTGATGACCAAGGTCACGGTGGCGGGCGAACGTCTGCTCTGGCGGTTGGCCCCTCAACTGGCCGACGCCACCGCGCCGCGCGCTCCGCTCGACCTCAAGGCCGGCAATTACTGCGGGCGCCGCCGCCCCGAGGATGGGCGCATAGACTGGCAGCGCGGGGCGCGCGAGATCCACAACCTGGTGCGCGCTGTCGCACCGCCGTATCCCGGGGCCTTTACCGACCTCGCCGAGGGCCGCCGTCTGGCGGTGCTCGGCAGTCATTACCGGGGCGAGGCTGCCCATTTGTCGCAGCCCGCACTGTATGCCGAAAACGGCCGGATTTACGTCGATTGCGCGGATTCGGAGCGTTTCGAAGTGTTAAAATGCGCGCTCAATGACCAGCCGCTGACTGCCGCTTCGCTATCCGCGATAGTCGGCGGGGAAGCCTTATTGCTCGGAGAGTAGGCGCGTGAAAAAAGTACTGATCCTGGGAGTCAACGGCTTCATCGGCCACCATCTCACCCAGCGCATCCTGGAGACCACCGACTGGGACGTCTACGGGATGGACATGGCGACCGACCGCGTCGCCGAATGGGCCGACGATCCGCGCTTTACCTTCTTCGAGGGCGACATCACCATCAACCGAGAATGGGTGGAATATCACGTCAAGAAGTGCGATGTGGTGCTGCCGCTGGTTGCCATCGCTACGCCCGCCACCTACGTACAGGATCCGATGCGGGTGTTCGAGCTCGACTTCGAGGCCAACCTGCCGATCATCCGCCAGTGCGTGAAGCACAAGAAGCGGGTGGTTTTTCCGTCCACCTCCGAGGTGTACGGGATGTGCAGCGACGAGGCCTTCGACCCGTACCAGTCCTCATTGGTCTTGGGGCCGATTCCCAAGCAGCGCTGGATCTACAGCTGCTCCAAGCAGTTACTCGACCGCGTGATCTGGGCGCACGGCATGCGGGACGGCCTGGATTTCACCCTGTTCCGGCCGTTCAACTGGATCGGGCCCGGGCTCGACAGCATCTACACGGCGAAGGAAGGCAGCTCGCGCGTGGTGACCCAGTTCCTGGGCCAGATTGTGCGCGGCGATCCGATCAGCCTGGTGGATGGCGGCAAGCGCCGGCGTTCCTATACCTATGTCAGCGACGGCATCGATGCGTTGATGCGCATCATCGACAACAAGAAAGGCGCGGCGAGCGGACGCATCTACAACATCGGCAATCCGGACAATCAGTATTCGGTGCGTGAACTGGCGGAAATGATGCTCGAGATCGCGCGCGAAATTCCCGAGTACCGTGACAGTGCCGCTCACGTGGAGTTGCGCGACGTCAGCGCCAACGACTATTACGGTGCGGGCTACCAGGACGTCGAACACCGCGTACCCGACGTGAGTCACACGAAAAAGGAATTGAACTGGGAGCCGAAGATTGACATGAGGTCCGCGCTCACCCGGATATTCGAAGCCTATCGTGGCGACGTGGCCTCGGCGCGGGAGCTTATCGACGAAGAACGCTCTTAACAGGCTGCTGAAAACTACTGCGCTCGCCCAACCTGCTTTCGCTCGCTACGTTTTCAGCAGCCTGTTAACATCCGAGTACGCGGCCGGAATGAGAAAAGGACGAGCGAGGAGTTGCGTTTTTTTCGGGTAGGCCGGATGCGTCCGAGGTTGGTTTCCAGAACGATGAATGTATGCGCATAGCCCTCAAGGTCGATGTTGATACGCTGCGTGGTACCCGGGAGGGTGTGCCAGCGCTGATGGCACTGTTCCAGCGCCTCGGAATCAATGCCACGTTCCTGTTTTCCGTCGGCCCCGATCACACGGGGCGGGCATTGCGGCGTCTGCTGAAGCCCGGATTCCTGGCCAAGGTGCTGCGCACGTCGGTGCCGTCTACGTACGGTCTCAAGACGCTGGCTTACGGTACGGTGCTACCGGGCCCCGACATCGGTCGCAAGGCGGCGGAGCCCATGCGGTTGACTCGCGAAGCGGGCTTCGAGGTCGGATTGCATTCCTGGGATCACGTGCGTTGGCACGATGCGATCGCGCGCAAGGGCCGGACCTGGACGGAACGCGAATGGCGACGCGGAGTGGAGGCCTATACTCGTGTTTTCGGCAACCCGCCGGATTGCTGCGGTGCTGCCGGCTGGCAGGTCAATGACACCGTGCTCGAACTGGAAACCGCGGCGGGCATGCGCTGGGCGAGCGATACGCGCGGCACGGAGCCGTTTCGCCCCAAGGTGAACGGACGGATACTTGATTGTCCGCAACTTCCTACGACGCTGCCGACTATGGACGAGATGATCGGCCTGGACGGCGTGACAGTCCACAATGTCGGCGAACGGCTGGTGGATTTAGTTGCCGAGCATCCTGCTGATCTGCATGTGTTTACGCTGCACGCCGAACTCGAAGGCGGTCCCTTGCTCGAACAGTTCGCGAAGGCGCTTGGTGGCTGGCGCAATGCGGGTGCGAAACTGTGCAGCATGGGTGAGGCCGCAGCCGCACTGGATGTTTCGGTTTTGCCGGTGGCCACAGTGGAGCAGGGTATTGTGGCCGGCCGCGCCGGAAAGCTCGCTACGAACGCACTTTTGATCAGGTGAAGGCCCTCTGAAGACGGGTTTCTGTTTTTTTCGCTCAAGACGCCAAGGCACAAAGAGTCGCTGTTGCGATTCGGCTCTGGGTTGGTATTCATTACAATCAATCGTGATCGGAGTATTTGTGCCTACGGTTTTTCCTGCTCCGACTTGCGTAGCGGGCTTTCGATGCGGCGGATGAATTCGCCGATCAGGATTTCATACAGCTTGTTGCCCAGCCGCGCATCCTCGACGTTGGCGTCGATGTTGGGGTTGTCGTTTACTTCGATCACCACCACGCGGTCCGGCAGTTCCTTGAGATCGACCCCGTAGAGTCCGTCGCCGATCAGGCGTGCGGCCTTGCACGCGGTCGTCACCACGGCGGACGGGGCCTCTTCGATCGTCACGGTTTCCCAGCCGCCCTCGCGGGTCTTGCTGCCCGAATGGTCGTAGATTTGCCAGTGCTTGCGCGCCATGAAATACTTGCAGGCATATAGCGGTTGGCCGTTCAGCACGCCTATTCGCCAGTCGAATGGCGTGTAGATGAATTCCTGGGCGAGCACCAGATCGGAATCAGCAAGCAGGCGCCGGGCGATCTCCTTCAGTTCGGCGGCATCATCAGCCTTGAAGACGCCGCGCGAAAACGAACCGTCCGGTACTTTCAACACGACGGGAAAGCCGACCTTTTCCCCCACGGCACCCATGTTGTCGCGGGTCACGATGAGCGTGCGCGGGTGAGCGATGCGGTGGCGCGCCAGTAGCTCGCTCAGATACACCTTGTTGGTGCAGCGCAGGATCGAGTCCGGGTCGTCGATGACCGGAATTCCCTCGTCCTGGGCCCGGGTGGCAAAGGCGAAGGTGTGATGATTGATGGCGGTGGTTTCACGGATGAACAGGGCGTCGTATTCGGCGATACGCGGATAGTCCCGACGCGTGATCAGTTCCACGTTGACCTTCATCCGGCGCCCGACGCGGGTCAGGCGGGCGAGGGCGCCGCGGTCCGAGGGCGGCAGTTTCTCGTCCGGGTCGTGAAGCACGGCAAGATCGTAGCGGTAGCGGTTGCGCGCGCGATTACTGCGCCGCCAGCGGTGGCCCAGGAAACGGCGAAAGCCCTCGATGAAATCCTCCTGTTCGGTGGCCGGCAGCCGGCGCAGCGGCACCAGTGCCAGGCGTGAAATTTCCCAGTGCTTGCGGTGCGTAAGTTCGATCTTCAGGATCGGCACCGGGAAGCGCTCGAAGAGCTGGCGGCACAGCTCGCCGCCGCCCTGCAGCGGGCTGAACCCGAAATAGCTGTAGAAAGTGAATTTGCGAATTCCCTCCTGCTGCTCGGCGAGCCGGCCGATCAGGCGCGTGAGGTTGCGGGTCGCCAGTCCGTAGATCGCCTTTCGCGAGAGGTCCTCGATGGTGCGCACGCCGGGGATCACGCGCTGGGAGCGGGCTTCGGCCAGCAGCGAACAGTAGTAGCCGGTGGACAGATAGTCGTAATCGGGGGCGAGGTTGACGATGAGCTTGCCCTGGCTGTCGCAGCCGCCGCGGCCGGCGAGATAGTCCGCCGGCGCGAATTCGTTCAGCGCGGTCCATTCACCCGGTGGGCGTTGATTCGGTTCCATGACGATGAGCGTTTCAGCCATGTGCGGAGGCTCCTCGTTCGATAAAAAGCACGGCCTTGAGGCCGGCGCGCCCGTAGCGGGTCATGCGGGCGAATTCCCGGTGCAGGATGGGCATATTGTGCGAATCCACCACGGTTTCCCCGGCCTCCGTATCGACGTAGGGATCGTGTACGCGCACGAAGCGGTCGTCGCATCCGGTCACCACAACCCAATGCGGCGCCTTGTCGCCGTAGATGCGGTAGGAGCTGATCAGCACGATGGGAATCGCGCCGCCTTCCATGCGCCGGCGCAGTTCGGCAAGTGTGACGGCCTTGTAGCGAATCGGGACATGGTGGGTCTTCAGGTCCCGGATGAAGGCCTTCTGGACCAGATGCAGGACTTCCTTCTTGACCTTGCTGCGCACCGAGTCGGCAAAGAAGTCGGCGCCGGCGCTGCTATACAGCGTCACGCCGAATCCCCGGTGGAGCGCGGCCAGCGCCAGGCCGAAGGGCGTGCAACCGCCGATGCCCGAGGTCATGAACACCGTGGTCGATTCGCGCCACAGCGTGATCTCCAGCTCGCGGTTGACGGTCAGCTCCGGATCGAGCGCCTTCATCGCCATGATCAGCGCCGCCGGGCCGCAGGTGAATTCCAATGTCTGGCGGTAGTAGGGCACGGGGGGCTGTTGGGCAGGCGTGGCCTGGCCCAATGGTTTTTCGAACCGCAACGCTTCCTCGTGATCGTGGTAATAGTCGCTCACGACATCGAATTGACGGTAGCCACAAGCGAGATAAAGGGCGATGGCAGCCGTATTGTCGCGCCGCACTTCAAGGCGGATGCTTACGCAGTCGTTGTCTTCGCTAGTCTGCTCGGCGGCGGCGATCAAGGCGCGGCCGAGGCCATGACCGCGTGCCTGTTCCGTAACGGCAATCGAGTACACGCGTGCATGGGCACTGGCGCGGCTGAACAGCACCAGCACATAGCCTGCAACGGCTCCATCGGGCGTTTCGATCAGCAGCGTTGCAGCCCGAGCCCGGGTCAGGAGGTAGCGCAGTTGCCGGCGAGTCA
Organism: Gammaproteobacteria bacterium; assembly: GCA_049581885.1. Lineage (GTDB taxonomy): Bacteria > Pseudomonadota > Gammaproteobacteria > JAKDMP01 > JAKDMP01 > JBAUSV01. The sequence goes on from JBAUSV010000292.1 coordinate 15,179, forward strand.
GGCGGTCACCGCTGAAGGCCCCTTGTTCCAGTTCGACGAGGGCATCCAGATCTTTCACTGTGGCCTGGCGCAGGTTGCCGACGCCGGGGGGCAAAGTGGGCACGGGGGCAACGTGGGAGGACATGTGACCATTGTAATGAAATGAGCGATGGCGCCATGTAACAGGCCAAATTTCTCCTGTGCGGCGCATTTTCATTACAATGACCGCACACGTTGCGGGAAACAAGCATGCTGAAGACCGAAGACGTATTGGCCGATCTCGTCGGCATTCCCTCGGTGAGCAGTGTCTCGACCGAGTTCGACAGTCCCAACCGCCCCGTGATCGATCGCCTGGCCGATTACCTGGACGGTGTCGGTTGCACGGTGGAAATCATGCCCCTGCCGGATGCGCCGGGCAAGGCCAACCTGATTGCGACCCTCGGCAGCGGTGAAGGCGGGGTGGTACTCGCTGGGCACAGCGATACGGTGCCGTACGACGAGTCCGGCTGGAACAGCGATCCCTTTGCACTGACCGCGCGCGATGCCCGCCTGCATGGCTTGGGTTCGGCTGACATGAAAGGCTTTATTGCCCTCTCGGTGGCGTTGGCTTCGCGACTCGATGCGAAGCGCCTGAAGCATCCGTTGCACCTGGTCGTGACGGCCGACGAGGAAAGCCACATGCATGGTGCGCGTGTGCTTGCCGAGACGGGACGCCCCAAGGCCGAGTACTGCATCATAGGCGAGCCGACCGATATGAAGCCGGTGCGCATGCACAAGGGCATATTGATGGAGGCGCTTGAAATTCACGGCCGCAGCGGTCATTCGAGCGATCCGGATGCGGCACCGAACGCGCTCGACGGCCTCAGCCGCGTGCTCAATGCCTTGCAGGTCTGGCGGGAGGCCTTGAGAAGCCGTTTCCGTGCTCCCGATTTCGCAGTGCCATACCCGACGTTGAATTTCGGTCATGTGCATGGCGGGGATAATCCGAACCGCATCTGTGCCGATGCCGAGCTGCACATCGACCTGCGTCTGGTGCCCGGGATGCAATCCGAGGACATGCGCGCTGAACTCGACGTGTGCGTGAACCAGGCACTCGCCGGTACCGGGTGCAGTTACCGGCGGCGTACGCTTTTTCAGGGCGTGGACGCGTTCGAGACCCGTGCGGACAGTCGTCTGGTAGAAGCGGCGCAGCGTTGGTCTGGAGAAACCGCCCAAGTGGTGTCCTTTGCCACCGAGGCGGGGTTTTTCACCAGCATGGGGATGGAGACCATTGTCATGGGACCGGGCCGCATCAATCAGGCGCACCAACCCAACGAATACGTCGAGCAGGCTTCGCTGGCTGCAGGCGACAAATTGATCGAAGGGCTGGTGGCCGAACTGACGGCATAGGGTCGGCTTTATTGCATGCGAAAATAGTCGACATGAAATCCACTAACAGTCTGACCCGCACCGAACGGCGTGCGGCCGAATCCCTTGCGGGCATTTTCGGTCTGCGCATGTTCGGCCTGTTTCTGCTCTACCCGGTGTTTGCCGGTTACGCCCACAGCTTCCCCGGGGCGACGGCGCTCACCATCGGCGTCGCCCTCGGAATTTACGGGCTGACGCAGGCCCTGCTGCAGTTGCCGTTTGGCATGCTCTCGGACCACATCGGTCGCAAACCGGTGATCACCCTGGGCCTTGCGATCTTCGTGATCGGCAGCGTTATGGCGGCCCTGTCGCACACCATCGGCGGCATCATCGCGGGCCGCGCTGTGCAGGGCGCGGGCGCGGTTGGCGCGGCGACCCTGGCACTGGCCGCTGACCTCACCCGCGCCGAACATCGCACCAAGGCCATCGCCATGATCGGCAGCGGCATCGGCCTGGCCTTTGCCGTGGCCGTGGTCGCCGGGCCCGCGATTAATGCTGCGGCCGGTCTCGAAGGCATTTTCGGCATCACCGCCGTGCTCGGCGCCTGCGGCCTGGTGGTGCTGTGGCTTGCGGTGCCCACGCCGGTGCGTTCGCTGCGGCATCGCTCGAATCAGGCGGTGCCGGCGCTACTGGGGCAGGTGCTGAAGGACCGCGAACTGCAGCGGCTCTATGCATCGATTTTCGCACTCCATCTGATGCTCGCGGCCCTGTTCATGGTGTTGCCCGCGATGCTCGGGCGCGTTGCGGGCCTCGCCAAAAGCAGCGAATGGTTGTTCTACCTGCCGGTTCTCACGGTGGGTTTGGTGCTGATGGTGCCGGCGGTTATTTACGCCGAGCGGCAGGGTAAGATCAAACCGGTCGCTTTGGGTGCGATTGCCGTGCTCGCGCTCACCCCGCTCTGGCTGGGGCTTGGCGGCACGCACCGAGTCTGGCTGGCATTCATTCTGGCCGTATTTTTCGGCGCATTCACTCTGATGGAAGCCCTGCTGCCCTCGCTCATCTCCCGCCTGGCCCGTCCCGAGAGCAAGGGCAGCGCACTCGGCGTCTATTCCACTTCGCAGTTCCTCGGCATTTTTGCCGGCGGCGTGCTGGGTGGCCTGCTGCTGGGCCGGGTCGGCGAGACGGGCGTGTTTGCGCTGATCGGGGTGGCGGGGCTCGCCTGGCTGGCCTTTTTCGCCACCCTCAAGCCGCCGCGTATGCTCGCCAGCCGAATGTTCACGGTCGATGCCTCCAATTCGCAGCAGGCCCGCCGCCTGGCGCAGGATCTGGAAGCCGTGGCCGGGGTGGAAGAGGCGGTCATCCTGGCCGAAGAGGGTGTGGCTGTGGTGCGTGTGGATGCGGCCCGCCTCGACGAGGCCGCACTGGCTCGAATTTTGCCGGATTCCACGTCGGAGGCAGTGTAAAATGCCCAATCTGTATATTTTCGGCGGATAGGGGACGACGATATGGCAAGCCGTGGCATAAACAAGGTCATTCTGGTGGGTAATCTGGGGGCCGACCCGGAAGTGCGCTACACCCAGAGCGGTTCTCCGGTCGCCAATCTGCGCATCGCGACCAGCGAACGCTGGAAGGACAAGCAGAGCGGCGAACCCCAGGAGCGTACCGAATGGCACCGCGTGGTACTGTTCGGGAAACTGGGCGAGATCGCCGAGCAATACCTCAAGAAAGGCTCGCAGGTGTACATAGAAGGCCGCTTGCAGACCCGCAAATGGCAGGGCCAGGATGGTCAGGACCGCTACAGTACCGAGGTGGTTGGCAACGACATGCAGATGCTCGGCGGCCGTGGTGGAAGCGCTGGCGG
>JBAUSV010000293.1:0-8102 GCA_049581885.1 Gammaproteobacteria bacterium
GCGGCAAGAGCATGCTCGCCGAGCGCCTGCCCGGCCTGCTGCCGCCGCTCACCGAAGAGCAAGCCATCGAATCAGCCGCCATCGCTTCGGTCAGCACCGACGGCTTCCGACTCGAGGACTGGGGGCGGCGCCCCTATAGAGCGCCGCACCATAGTGCATCCGGCGCGGCACTGGTCGGCGGCGGTTCACATCCCAGGCCAGGCGAAATCTCGCTCGCCCACCACGGTGTTCTGTTTTTGGATGAATTGCCCGAATTCGAACGTCGGGTGCTGGAAGTCCTGCGTGAACCGCTGGAGTCAGGTCGAATCGTTATTTCACGCGCGGCCCGGCAGGCGGAATTCCCGGCCCATTTCCAGTTGATCGCGGCCATGAATCCCTGCCCCTGCGGCTACCTGGGCGAACCCGACGGCCGTTGCCGGTGCACCGCCGAACAGGTGGCACGTTACCGCAACCGCATCTCCGGCCCGCTGCTCGATCGCATCGACCTGCATGTGGAAGTGCCGCGCCCGAAGGCGACGGCACTCAACCCCGACCTGCCACCCGACGGCGAAGCCAGTGCCCTCGTCGCCGCGCGGGCCGCCGAAGCACGAGCACGCATGCTCGCCCGCGCCGGCAAGACCAATGCCGAACTCAAGGTGGCCGAAGTCAATCGCCACTGCCGCCCCGACGACGCCGGACGTACGTTGCTGGAACAGGCCAGTGCCCGCCTGGGATTTTCCGCACGCGGCTATCACCGCATCCTCAAACTCGCACGCACCATAGCCGACCTGACCGACGCCGCCGACATCGCCGTCGAACACATCGCCGAAGCTATCGGCTTCCGCACCCTGGATCGGCACAACACTTGACCAGAGGCGATCGAAAAGTCCGGAAAATGCGCGCAAGCTACCCTTAAAGTCCCGAGCCCCATCCTACTGTGGCAGGATAGTCGCAGCCGCTTGCAGGAGTTTGCCATGAGTGATTCGTCGCCCCGCCGTGTTGCTATCGTCGGCGGCGTGCGCACGCCGTTTTGCCGTGCCGGCACCCATTACGCGACCACCAGCAACAAGGAGATACTGACCTTCGTGCTGCGCACGCTGGTGGAGCGCCACGGGCTCAAAGGCGAAACCCTCGGAGACGTCGCCGCAGGGGCAACCTTCAAGCATCCGCGCGACTGGAACCTGGCGCGCGAAGCCGTGCTCGACTCCGGCCTGTCGCGCACAACGCCGGCGTACGACCTGCAACGCGCCTGCGGTACGAGCCTCTCCGCCTGCGCGCAGATCGCGAACAAGATCGCCCTCGGTCAAATCGACGCCGGCATCGGCGCCGGGGTGGATTCGATCAGCGATCTGCCGCTCGAATACACCGACCGCTTTCGACGCGCCGTGTTGGCGGCGGGACGCGCGAAGACGCTGAGCCAGCGCCTGAAGGCCCTTGCCCGCATCCGCCCCGCTGACTTCAAACCGCAGGTGCCGGGCGTGGTGGAACCGCACACGCGGCTTTCCATGGGCCAAAGTTGCGAACAGATGGCGCGCGACTGGAAGGTGAGCCGAGAATCGCAAGACAAGCTCGCGCTCGCCAGCCATCGACATGCCGCCCGCGCGTGGGACGAAGGCTTTTATGACGGGCTGGTCGTGCCCTTCGCGGGCGCCGATCGCGACAACAACGTGCGCGCCGACACCTCGCTCGAGAAGCTCGCCAAACTGCGCACCGCTTTCGCGCGCGACTCGCAGGCCACGCTCACCGCCGGCAACTCGAGCCCCCTGACCGACGGTTCGGCGGGCGTGCTGCTGGCTAGCGAAGACTGGGCCCGCGAACGCAGCCTGCCAGTGATGGCATATCTGGCGGACGTGGAAGTGGCGGCGGTCGATTTCCTCGACGGCGAGGACGGCCTGCTCATGGCGCCGACCTACGCCGTCTCGCGCATGCTCGCGCGCAACAACCTGGGATTCGAGGACTTCGACTTTTTCGAAATTCACGAGGCGTTCGCGGCGCAGGTGCTGTGTACGCTCAAGGCCTGGAAGGACGAGACCTTTTGCCGCACCCGCCTCGGACGCGACGAGCCGTTGGGGGAAATCGAACGCAAGAAGGTTAACGTCTGCGGCGGTAGCGTCGCGCTCGGCCACCCATTCGGCGCCACCGGCGCACGCATCGTGGCCACACTGGCGAAGCTGCTCGCGGACAAGGGCAGCGGACGTGGTCTGATCTCGATCTGCACCGGTGGCGGCATGGGCGTGACCGCGATCCTCGAACGTAATTGACGTCCGCATAACGGCACGATCCCGGTATAAGCACCCTGCGCGCCTCGCGTACCCCGTACGCTCTGTGGTTAAATCATCGGACTACCACGACCGCGGGAAGCCCCGAGCGAGATGTCCCGATACCGATTGCCCCTCATGTTGCCAATCATCACGGTCCTTGCACTCACCGGCTGCATCAGCGCCAACACCGTATCGAACATTATCACTGGCCCGCCCAACGACGGCCATCCCAAGCCCTTCCCGGGGCAGGATGGTCAGATCGCGCGCCTGCTCTATACCCAGCAATTCAAGGTGACCGTAGGGCCGCCGGCGGCCACGCTCGCGGCGGCACTCATCGCGCCGCGCAATTACGGCTTCAGCGCTTCGGACAAACCCGGCGATTCGTCCGCCACGCGCGTGAGCCAGTGGTATTTCGGCAATGCGCCCTGGAAGACCGTCGAGCACGACCATCCCTCGAACGCAGCATTCATGTCGCGTCTACACCGCTCACTGGATGCGCTGCCTTACTGTGCGCCCGCCGGCACCGTCGTCATCCTACCCGGCTGGGGCACGCCCAAGGAACTACGCCTGGGCTATGCGCTCGATTTCGCCAACCACGGCTACCGGGTGGTGCTGGTGGATCTGCGCGGCCAGGGCGATTCGAGCGGCAAGTACGTCACCTTCGGCCTGATCGAACACGAAGACCTCACGCAGCTGATCACGGCACTCGAGGCCCGCGGCCTGGTCGCCGGCAAGCTGGCGCTGTTCGGCATCTCCGAGGGTGCCGTCACCGCGCTCGACACCGCCGCGGATGATCCGCGCGTCGATTCGGTTATCGCTGTGGCGCCGTTCACGTCGCTCAATACCGCGATGCACGGCGTCGGCCATGACTTCCTGCCGCTGCTCTCGATGATGATCAGCGACAAGAAGCTCGACAAGGCACTGCAGATCTCGAACAAGAAGACCGGCCTGAACCTCAGCCGCTCCGATCCGCTGCCCCGTGTCGGGCGTATCCGCGCACCGGTGCTCTACATCGCGGGCGGCGGCGACGACATCGCGCCGCCGGCCGGCGTCAAGTCGCTCGCGGATGCGACGCCACACGCGCGCTACATCGAACTCGCGCGCTACACGCACATGGATTCGGCCCTGGCCACCGCCCGGATCGCGCCCATCGCCGTCGATGACCTGGAGAAAACGCTGGGCAAAAGTCCCGACCACGTCTGCCTGCATGCACCGCTGGATGCGTCCAGGTCGGACCGCTACGGATTCCAGGTCAAGATCACCTACAAGCTCGGCCGGGAGCAGGGCTGAACCCCACGTATCGCCGCCGCACCCGTTTCAGTCTTCCGTGCCGAGCGCGTCCAGAACCTCCTCGTGCAGATGGAGCAGGCGCTTGAGATCTGCGCCTTCCGGCACCGCGTCCTGCGCCGCACGCTTGACCATGTCTGCCTGGTCGCGCAGTGCCACGCGCCGGATATCGCCTTCCAGGTGCGGCGCCAGGACGGTCAGCGTCAGTAGCAGGCGACCGAGCACCGCCACATCGCCGCGGGCGTGCTGGCGGATCTGACTGAATGCCGCATGCACGTAGCCGGGGAACGGCAGTGTCTTGGCCCGGACCCGGACGACACCCTCGGCATCGCGGTATTCGCCCGGCGCGGCGCGGCGCGTTGCCAGCCGTGCAATGCCGGCGCCCAACCGGTCGATGCAGGCCATTGCGGTAAACGGGTCGTTCACGCCCGGGGAAAGCGCGCGCACGGCAACTTCCACGAGCTGGAAGATCGCATACTCCACGTCCTGCAGCGGCGAACGCCGCAAGCCGAAGACGAAATAGCGCTGCACGCGCGCCGCCGCCTGCGGTTCGAGCGGCTTCTCGCTGCGAACGACAGCCAACGTGCCGCCACGGATGACGAACTCGCCGGGTCGCCAAGACACCAGGATGACGGCGCCGAACTCGCGGGCCAGCTCGGCCAGGCCCTCGTAGTCTACGCCCTGCAGATAGCCTTCCTCGATCGCCACAACGCGCATCCGCTCCGGCGGCAACGCCTCGACGTCCGGCTCCCCGGCTCCGGCCGGCGCATCGTCGCCGGCGGGCATCAGGCGCTCCACCGCGGCATCAAGCTGGCGGCTCACCGAGGCGATGACCGACTCCGCCTGGATGTTTTGCGCCACATCGTGGAAGAAGAACACCAGCACGAGTACGCTGAGAGCGGCCAGCGCCAATGCAGCCGTGCTCGAGAATTGCGCCGCGAACGTGCCTTCCTGGGCCGAGCGTTCGAGAAACAGTACGAGCAGGCAGTACAGGAACGTGCCCACGAAAAGCCCCAGTACCCACTGGGTGCTCCGGTTGCCGATGAAGGTCTGCACCAGGCGCGAGCCAAACTGGGAGCTGGCGAGCACGAGCACGACCATCGTCAGAGAAAACACGAGGCTGACCACGGTGATCATCGAGGAAGCGATGGTAGCCAGCACGGTTCGCGCCGTGGCCGGGTCGTGGATCTGCAGCCACAACAACGGGAACGGCCAGGTCCCGTGCACGCCGTGGTCGAGCGCCATCATCCCTGCGGCCAGCAGCACCGCCGCAATCAGGCATAGGCCGGGCACGAACCAGAAATTCGTGCGCAGGTCGAACCACAGGCGCAACAGACGTGAACGCATGACGAGGATCCTACTCGCCGAGCACGGTGACAGCCACCTCGCGCCGGTGCGAGCCGGTGCGGTGCTCCCACAGGAAGATACCCTGCCAGGTGCCGAGCCCGAGGCGCCTGTCGCGCACGGGTACCATCACGCCCTCACCGGCCAGCAGCGTGCGCGCGTGGGCAGGCATGTCATCGTCGCCTTCCGCGCGGTGCCGGAATTCGGGCCAGCCGTCGGGCACGAGGTGCGTCAGCAGGCGTTCGAGGTCCTCGCGCACCGTGGGATCGGCGTTTTCCATGACGATCACGCCGGCGCTGGTGTGGCGCGCGAAGACCTGGCACAAACCGGTGCGAATACCCGATGTCCCGACAACGTCCGTGACTTCACCCGTAATCTCCCGCGTCCCGCGTCCTCGGGTCTGAATCGTCAGAACATCGCCATGCGCAGCCATTCCCCTTCCCCTCGATGCCTCTTTTCTTCCTACACGCCCATATTCGCACATCTACAAAAGTGCCCACATCTTCAATGGCTTGCGGAGGCCGCGCGGCGGCCTTGTGGCAAAATGGCGTTTTCTCGGCCCGTACGCCATGCCCCGCCGCCGCATCCTGGTCACCAGCGCGCTGGTCTACGCCAACGGCCCGCTGCACCTCGGCCACTTGATCGAGGCGATCCAGACCGATATCTGGGTCCGCTTCCAGCGGCTGCGCGGGCACGAATGCCTCTATGTCGGCGGCGACGACGCGCACGGCACGCCGGTGATGCTCAAGGCGCGCCAGCAAGGCATCGATCCCGAAAAGCTGGTCACCGACATCCGCGCCTCCCACGAGCGCGACCTGCGCGACTTCCACATCGGCTACGACAATTACTACACCACGCACTCGCCCGAGAACCGTGCCGAGGCGGAAGCCATCTACCGGGCGCTCGACAAGGCCGGACACATCGAGCGGCGCACGATCGAGCAAGCCTACGACGAAAAGGCCGGCATGTTTCTGCCCGACCGCTTCATCAAGGGCACCTGCCCCAACTGCGGCACGCCCGACCAGTATGGCGACTCCTGCGAGAGCTGCGGCGCCACTTATTCACCGACTGACCTGAAGGATCCGGTTTCCGCGGTTACCGGCACACGGCCGGTGGTGCGCGACAGCGAGCATTACTTCTTCAAACTCGGCCACTTCCAGGAACAACTCGAGGCATGGACTCGCGGCGGCCACCTGCAACCGGCCATCGCCAACAAGCTGCAGGAATGGTTCGACTCCGGACTCAAGGACTGGGACATTTCCCGTGACGCGCCCTACTTCGGCTTCGAGATCCCCGATGCGCCGGGCAAGTATTTCTACGTCTGGCTGGATGCGCCGATCGGCTACATGGCGAGCCTGCGCAACTATTGCGAACGCCATCCGGGAATCGACTTCGACGCGTTCTGGGACGCGGACAAGGCCGCTGCCGAAAAGACCGAGCTCTATCACTTCATCGGCAAGGACATCGCATACTTCCACACGCTGTTCTGGCCGGCCATGCTCATGGGCTCGGGCCACCGCACGCCCGACGGCGTGTACGCCCACGGCTTCCTCTCCGTGGACGGACAGAAGATGTCGAAGTCGCGCGGCACCTTCATCATGGCACGCACCTGGCGCGATCACCTGGATGCGGAATACCTGCGCTACTACTTCGCCGCCAAGCTCGGCAGCAGCGTGGACGACATCGACCTCAGTATGGATGACTTCATCGCACGGGTGAATTCGGACCTCATCGGCAAATTCGTCAATATCGCCAGCCGCAGCGCAGTCTTGCTCAACAAATACTGCGAGGGCCGGATCGGGGCATTCAACGAACGCAAGAACTCATCCGCATGGAAACTTTCATTCAAGTGCTTCGGCGAAGCCGACTCCATTGCGAAAGACTACGAGTCTCGCGACTATGGCTCGGCCATGCGCAAGATCATGGACTTGGCCGATTCGGTCAACCACTACATTCACGAACACGAACCCTGGAAACTCGGTAAAAAAGGCAAGACAGAAGAAGTTCGCGAAGCATGTAGTGCCGCGCTCGATGCCTTCCGTGTTCTTGCGACTTACCTCAAGCCGATTTTGCCTGCAACTGTTGAAAAGATCGAGCGGTTCCTGAACGTCGAACCCCTGACCTGGGCGGGTCTCGACAAGCCCCTGCCCGCCGGGCACCGCATCAATCCTTATGTACACCTGATGAGCCGGGTGGAACGCCCGCAGGTCGACGCGCTGCTGGAAGCTTCGCGCGACACGCTGGCGGCCCAAGCCCCGACATCCCAACCGAGCAAGGAAAAGACCATGGATCCGATCGCCCCTGAAATAACCATCGACGAGTTCGCCAAAATCGACCTGCGCGTCGCCCGTGTCCTCGTGGCCGAGCATGTCGATGGCGCCGACAAGCTACTGCGTCTGGAACTCGACCTCGGCGGCGAACCGCGCCAGGTCTTCGCCGGCATCAAGGCCGCCTACGAGCCAGAGAGCCTGGTGGGCAAACTGGTCGTCGTCGTCGCCAACCTGAAACCGCGCAAGATGCGCTTCGGCCTCTCCGAAGGCATGGTGCTGGCGGCCGGCCCCGGCGGGAGCGACATCTTTGTCGTCTCCCCTGACAGCGGCGCCGGGCCCGGCATGAAGGTGAAGTGAACGCGGAGGCAATAGACGCGCTGCTTCCGCAGCACCAGTGTCAGCGCTGCGGCTACGATGGTTGCCGCCCCTATGCCGAAGCGATTGCTGAGGGTAGCGCCACAATCAACCGCTGCCCGCCCGGCGGCACCCGATTAATCAACGAACTTGCTCAACTCACGGGACTGGCGCCACAGTCGCTAGCTCCCGATGTAGAACCGAGCGGTCCGGCGCAGATGGCGCGCATTGACCCTGCCGTGTGCATCGGCTGCACAAAGTGCCTGCCGGCCTGCCCGGTGGACGCCATTATCGGCAGCGGCAAACAATTGCATGAGGTGATCGATGCCGCGTGCACAGGCTGCGGACTGTGCATCCCGCCATGCCCGGTGGACTGCATTACGCTCGAACGGATCGAAACAGAAGAGGAAGCGCAGCGCCACCTCGACCCGCCGCCCGCGCAGGTCGAAACGGAGCGTGCACGTTTCATGCTGCGAGCGGACGAACTGCGCACGCGTTACGCACACCACACTGCACGCCTGGCCGACACACAACGCCGACGCCGACGCCGGCTCGACTCCGCGGACGCCGACAACCTGTCCGCTCGCAAAAGCGAGATCGCGGCCGC
>JBAUSV010000294.1:0-3487 GCA_049581885.1 Gammaproteobacteria bacterium
GCCAGGTCCAGTGCACGGCCGCCCGGGCCGAGGCCGGTATGCAGCAGGCAGAAACGTTTCCACAGCCGGTGCAGGCCGCCCGACATCAGGTCGTTCATCAGGTCGTAGCGGGGCGCGACGGATTCGAATACCGTTCGCACACGCCGCGTCTTCTCCGCGGGTGAGACCTGTTCGTAACCGAAGTCGGTGGTGTCCTGAGTCACGTCTGGACCGGATGCTTAACCAGGGTCATTCTAAGGGACGCGGCGTGCGCAAAACCCAGGAACCCCCGGTTGGGCACGCCAGACGTGCAATCGGGCGGGTAGCGTACGCATACCGTCGATGATGCGTTACCCGGACATGGTGTCCTGCCGGTCCTGGTGTTTCGAGAAACCGGGAAGCGGTCAACCGGGGTTCCCGGGTTTCAGTCCGGCCCGTTCGAGTTTCCCCCTGTACTCGCACCAATTCTTCTCGAATTTTTCCCCCAGCTCGCGCAGGATGCGCCACGAATACAGCCCCGAGTCATGACCGTCGTCAAAGACGATGCGGATCGCGTAGTGTCCGACCGGTTCGATGGCCTTGACTCCGACGTTTTCCTTGCCGGCGATCAGCAGCCGCGGGCCGCCGCCGTGCCCGGTGACCTCGGCCGAGGGCGAATACACACGCAGGTACTCGAAAGGCAGCGTGTATTCGACGCCGTCCTCGAATTGAACATACAGCTCGTGTTTCGCGCTGCGGGCGCGGATTTCGGTCGGTGGCGGGGTGGGTTGTTCCATGTGCCTAGTTTAATGCCCGGCCCCTGATTCGCGGCCGGGACGGCTGCTCCTACAAAATGTAGCGCGAGAGGTCCTCGTCCTCCACCAGGTCGCCGAGATGCGCTTCCACATAGGCGGCATCGACCACGACGGTGTTGCCGGCGCGGTCGGGCGCTTCGTAGGAGACGGTTTCCAGCAGGCGCTGCATGACGGTGTGCAGGCGTCTCGCTCCGATATTCTCGGTGTGCTCGTTGACCCGGTGCGCCACCTCGGCGATGCGCTGGACGCCGTCTTCGCTGAAGCGCAGATGCAGGCCTTCGGTTTCCATCAGGGCTTCGTATTGCACGGTCAGTGCGGCCTTGGGCTCGGTGAGAATGCGTACGAAGTCCTCGGTAGTGAGCGCCGACAGTTCGACGCGGATCGGCAGCCGTCCCTGTAGTTCGGGAATCAGGTCCGAGGGCTTGGACAGGTGAAACGCGCCGGATGCGATGAACAGGATGTGGTCGGTGCGCACCATCCCGTAGCGGGTGTTGACGGTGGAGCCTTCCACCAGCGGCAGCAGGTCGCGCTGCACGCCCTCGCGTGAAACGTCCACGCCGCCGCCTTCGCCGCTGCGCCGCGCTACCTTGTCGAGCTCGTCGATGAACACGATGCCGTTGTCCTCGATTTCGCGGATCGCCACGTGGCGGATTTCGTCCTCGTTGACGAGCTTGCCCGCCTCGTCCTCGGTGAGCAGCTTGAGCGCCTCGCCGACCTTCACGCGCCGTGATTCCTGGCGCGAACCCATGGCGCCGCGCAGCATGTTCTCGAGCTGGCCGGTCATTTCCTCCATGCCCGGCGGGGTCATGATCTCCAGGCCCGACTGGGCGGCGTTGATCTCGATCTCCACCTCGCGCTCGTCGAGCGCCCCGGCCCGCAACTGCGTGCGGATCTTGGACCGGGTGTCTTCGCTGGTATTAGCCGGGGGCTCGGGCTGGTTGGCGAACCCGACGTGCCCCTTGGGGCGCGGCAGCAGGGCATCGAGCAGGCGCTCCTCGGCGGCCTGTTCGGCGCGCACCCGGACATCCTGCTTGGCATGGGCGCGCGCCGATTTGACGGCGACTTCGGCCAGATCGCGGATGATCGAGTCCACCTCGCGGCCCACGTAGCCGACCTCGGTAAATTTTGTGGCTTCCACCTTGATGAAGGGCGCGCCGGCCAGGTTCGCGAGGCGCCGGGCGATTTCGGTCTTGCCCACGCCGGTGGGGCCGATCATGAGGATGTTCTTCGGCATCACTTCCGAGCGCAGATCCTCGTCGAGCTGCATCCGGCGCCAGCGGTCGCGCAGCGCAATGGCCACCGAACGTTTGGCGTCGTTCTGGCCGATGATGTGGCGGTCGAGTTCGGCGACGATCTCGCGGGGGGTCATGGTGTCGCTCATGATTGGGCGGCCTCCTCGGGCAAGGTCTCCAGGGTGATACGGTTATTGGTATAAACGCAGATTTCGCCGGCAATGCCGATGGCGGCACGGGCGATGGCGGGGGCGGGCTGGTCGGAATGGCGCACCAGGGCGCGGGCGGCGGCCATGGCGTAGTGGCCCCCGGAGCCAATGGCCATGATGCCGTCCTCGGGCTCGATCACGTCGCCGTTGCCGGAAATGATCAGCGAGGTGTCGGCATCGGCCACGCAGAGCAGTGCCTCCAGACGGCGCAGCACGCGGTCGCTGCGCCATTCACGGGCCAGCGCCACCGCTGCCCGGGTCAGGTTGGCGTTGCTGCGTTCCAGCTCGGCTTCGAATTTCTCGGTGAGCGTGAAGGCGTCGGCGGTGCCGCCGGCAAAGCCGGCCAGCACGTTGCCCTTGGACAGCCGCCGCACCTTGCGCGCGTTGCCCTTGAAGATGGTTTCGCCCATCGAGACCTGTCCGTCGCCGGCCATGGCGACGATGCCGTCGCGGCGCACGCACAGGATGGTGGTGCCGTGGAATTGCTGCATAGCGAGTGCATCCTTCGCGCCATGGCGGCGCTGTCTGGCGTATGGCGCGGGCTAGGCCTGATCGTCGGGATCGTGACGTTTACGCTGGGCCCGCGGGTGTGCCTTGTCATAGGTGCGGGCAAGATGCTGAAAATCAAGGTGGGTATAGACCTGGGTGGTCGCCAGGCTCGCGTGGCCCAGCAGTTCCTGCACCGCGCGCAGGTCGCCGCTCGATTCCAGCATGTGGGTAGCGAAGGCGTGACGCAGCAGGTGGGGGTAGACGCGGCGGTCGAAGCCGAGCCTTTTCGCCCAGTGATCGACGCGGGCCTCGATCGAGCGCCGTGCGAGACGCGTGCCGCGGCGGCTGACGAACAGCGCCTGTTCCTCCGGGTGGGCCAGCCCGGCACGCACCTTGAGCCAGGCGGCAATCGCTACACGGGCCTTGCGCCCGACCGGCACAATGCGGGTTTTGGACCCCTTGCCGGTCACGCGCACCAGCCCTTCGCCGAGGTCGATGTCGGTGAGATCCAGCGACGCGATTTCGGCGAGGCGCAGGCCCGAGGAGTAGAGCAGTTCCAGCAGGGCGTGATCGCGGCAGGCCTGCGGGCCGGTGTCGGTGCCGATATCCATGAGCCGGGCGGCCTCGTCCACATCGAGCGTATTCGGCAGACGGCGGCGCACCTTGGGCGCACGCACGCTCACAGTAGGATCCCGTTCGAAGGTGCCCTGCTTCAGCCCCCAGCGCACGAAGGCGCGGACGGCGGCGAGGCCGCGGGACAGGCTGCGCGGGCTCAGTCCGGCCC
>JBAUSV010000295.1:0-2229 GCA_049581885.1 Gammaproteobacteria bacterium
GCACCGAGCAGGCACACCCGCGCACCGCGGGGATCGAACCCCAGCCGATCGAGGTCGCGCAAAAACCCCACGCCATCGACGTTGTCGGCCCGCAACCGCCCGTCATCGAGTCGCGTCAACACATTGGCGGCCCCGGCACGCGTCGCCACCTCCCCCGCCTCGCCGGCCAACACCAGTGCGCTCACCTTGAACGGCAACGTCACGTTCAATCCGCGCCCGCCGGTCTCGAAAAAACTGGCGACGGCGCGCTCGAAATTCGCGGGCTCAACGGACAGCACGACGTAATCGAGATCGACTCCGGTTTGCGCTGCGAATGCCCGGTGCAGTTCGGGAGATCGGGTGTGCGTCAGCGGGTGGCCGATCACCCCGCAGCGTGCACTCACGGCGTTCACCGGTCCTGCCGCAGCCACTCCGCCGCTTCGCGGGCATGGTAGGTGAGAACGGCGCAGGCACCGGCGCGCTTGAACGCCAGCAACGCCTCGAGCACCGTCTTTTTCTCGTCCAGGTAGCCCGCGGCGGCGCCCGCCTTGAGCATCGCGTATTCGCCGCTCACCTGGTAGGCCAGCGTGGGCACGCCGAACGTCTCGTGAACGCGGCGGACGATGTCCAGATATGGCAGGCCCGGCTTGATCATCACCATGTCGGCACCCTCGGCCAGGTCCATGGCCACTTCGTGCAACGCCTCGTCGCCGTTGCCCGGATCCATCTGGTAGGTGTCCTTGCCGCCCCCGCCCAGGCTCTTTGCCGAGCCTACCGCTTCGCGGAACGGACCGTAAAACGCAGAGGCGTACTTAGCCGCATAGGCCAGGATGCGGGTATTGGCGTGACCCGCCCCTTCCAGCGCATCGCGGATCGCCCCGATGCGCCCGTCCATCATGTCCGAGGGCGCCACAACGTCGGCACCGGCGGCAGCCTGGGCGAGGGCCTGCTTCACGAGCACGGCGACGGTCTCGTCGTTGACGATGTAGCCGCGGTCGTCGAGCACACCGTCCTGTCCATGGCTGGTGTAGGGGTCGAGCGCCACGTCAGTGATGAGACCGAGTTCCGGCAACGCACGCTTGAGCGCGGCCACCGCCACGGGGACCAGGCCTTGCGGATTCCAGGCCTCGTCGCCGCACGGGCTTTTCTTCGCGTCCGGCACCACCGGGAACAGCGCGATCGCCGGGATACCGAGTGCATGCGCCTTGCTCGCCTCCTCGATCAGCAGATCGACGCTCAGGCGATCCACCCCGGGCATGGCCGCTACCGGTTCGCGCCGGCCTTCGCCCTCGCACACGAACACCGGCCAGATCAGATCGCTCGCCGCAAGCGTGTGCTCCCTTACCAGGTCACGTATGAAAGACTGCTCGCGCAACCGACGCGGACGTCGGACAGGATAGGGGGCCATCAAAAACGTGCGTTCTCTATTCGTCATTACAGTGCTCCGTATAAGCGCTTAAATGCGCACGTTCGGCGACAGGTCGACGAGCTGTCCCCGGTGCGGCATGGTCGCCACCAGCTTCACGATCAGCCAGTTGCCGCCGATCCGGACCGCTTCGCCCGCGACCAGGGCCTGCCCGTGCGAACCCTGCAGGGGAAAGCTGAAACGGACATGCTGCCGCCCGTCGTCCTCGCGGTAGAAATGGTACTGCACATGTCCGCCCGGCGCCTTGATGGGCACGCCCAGCGCGGCCTCCAGGGTGAAATTGCCGCTGGCCTGATCGACGCTCACCTGGTAAATGCGTGCAAAGGTGCGGGCCTCATCCGGCTGCTTGACCACCCACAGCCACACCACGGCCACCGCAAGGGCGACCAGCAGTATCATCAGCGCGTAGCGCAAGCGGCGCTCGAAACGGCCGCGGCGGGAAGCCATGTTTTCGTCCTGCCTCGTGGTGAGTACAGTTTAGCGCGCGGGCGAACCAGCGTAAGAAGCGAAGCAGGGTCGCGTAGGACCGCGATTGTTCTTCACTCTCACCCCATCCCCCTCCCTGCAAGGGCGAGGCTTATTTGCGCGAGCCCGAGTCCCGTGGAGATTACTTGCCGATGCAGAAAGTGGAAAAGACCGCGCCGAGCAGATCTTCAGTGTGCACTGCGCCGGTAATTTCGCCCAGCGCGCGCTGTGCAGCAGCCAGTTCTTCGGCCACCAGTTCCGGGCCTGCCGCGAGTGCCGCATGCGCCTGATCGAGGGCCTGCGCGGCGCGAGCAAGGGCGTCGAGATGACGCCGGCGTGCCGAAAACCGGGCGCCTGCC
>JBAUSV010000296.1:0-3806 GCA_049581885.1 Gammaproteobacteria bacterium
GCCAAATGCGCGGCGTCGCGCGCCGAACCCAGGATGGCCCTGCCCGTACCATCGGGGGCGTCCGATGCGGGTTAGCCTGCGGCGCCTGTGGCGCGCGGCTGTCCTGCGGATTCGGATCATAAAGGTCGAGCAACAAGGACCAATCGACCCCTTTGCCCCGGAATATCTCTACCTTGTGCTGCAACAAAAGCGCCTCAGCCTCTGCGCCACGGTCGGACGCCTGAGGCCCGGGAATATCCTCTTGTTTCCCGTCATCGTGCCGATCATCCTCGTCAAGCTGGCCGACCTTGCGCTCAGCAACCAGATCGTGCGCTCGCTCATCACCGAGCAGGATTTGTCGGAACGGATCTGCCGGTCGCGGGCCGACCCGCGCCCATGAGAGGGATCGCGGTCGTCAAGCCGGATCATCTTGGCGACCTGGTGCTGTCGGTCCCCGCGATCAGGGCGGTGCGCGCCGTCCGCGCCGATGTCACCCTGTTCGTGGGGTCCGCGTCGCAGGCTCTGGCGCGGTTCCTGTTTCCTGACATCGACGACATCCGCACCCTGGATCTGGCGCATCTCTCGCGTACCGGGAAAGAGACGATCAGTCCCGACGCAGTGGCGCACCGGCTCAACGCGTTCGAGCTCGTGCTGTGCCTGCGCGACGATCCTGTGATGCGGGCTATAGTCGCCCAACTGGCGGTCCCGTACGAGATCGTTGCGTCGACCCACCTTGCCCATGAAACCGCGATCCAGCGGCAGGCGACGGAACGGATCACCGGGCGGTACTCACGCACGCGCCTGTTTTCCACCCTCGCCCATCCCTGGCCCCAACACCTGCGCCATGTCGCGCTTTGCATGGCCGCCGGCTTCCCGAACAATCGCTGGGCAAATGCATCCTGGATCCGGCTGGCGCAGCAGCTTCACCGTGACGGCGTGCGCCTGACCCTTCTCGCCGGCCCACGGGAGCGGGCCGACCTTCGGCTGGTTTCCCACCTGATGGGCGCCATTCCGCACGACATGCTGATGGGAGACGATGACTTCCAGGGGTTTCTGGACGCGCTCGATCCGGTGGATCTGGTGATCGCGACCGATGGCGGCACGGCGCATATCTGTTCGTTGCGTAAGCCCGTCTGCTCCGTGTTCGGGTCCAGCCCCTGGCGCCGCTATGCCCCGTTCGGGCGGTACAACGTGGTGGTGACGCGCGATATGCTTTGCTCACCGTGCGTGCAGTTCAGCACCAGCGAACTGAACGGGTGCATGACGCGGGAGTGCATGGCCGCGATCGGGCCGGCGCAGGTGCTCGCCGCAGCCACCTCGAACGGTTTCGACTTTTCGGCGATCGGCGGCGTGCAGGTCGAGCGTGGCGTGAGCCATCGCTTCATGCCACCCGACCTGCAGCCCGATGATGGCCGCCGTGGCCCTCTTTCGCTCCACCGCCCAACGCCCACCACGGTCGCGACAACCGGGCGCCCGCTCGCCATCTGCAAGAGCATGACCAGGCCGATCAGGCCTGCACGACCCTATGGTACTCTCGATCTTGGCGACCCTGCCGAGGTCGCGGCCTTTGTCGCGCAGACCGATGCGCTGGGCGGCCCGGATGCCCCGGAGGCCGCGGCGTATTGGAAGACCGTACGCCCGGCAGTTCCCGCCCGGCTCAACCAGGCGAGCGCGCGCGTCCACCCGCTCTCGCAGGACTACGCCGATCTGCAGCATGAGCTGTACAGGTCGATCACCGGCCGGGACTACGCCGACCTTGCTTCGGAACTGACCCCTTTCGACAAGGACCGCGCCGCGCAGAGCCTGCTCGCCTATCCGGACCGACAGCCGCGGGATCTCAACCGCTATTTCCATGCGATGGCGAAACTGGTGGACCAGTTCGATGCCGACGGGCCCTGCGACATTCTGGATCTGGGCAGCGGTTGGGGCTTCACCAGCGAATACATGGCCCGGCTCGGCCATCGCGTTGTCGCGGTCGATATCAACCCCGATTTTGTGGAGGTCGCAAGGCGGCGGAGTGCCGACAATCGCCTTGGCATCGACTATCGTATCGGCACGTTCGACAATCTGCCTCTGGGCGACGGCGAGACGTTCGATGTCATCATGACGTTCGAATCGTTCCACCACTGCCGCCGTCCAGATGCGGCGTTGCGGGGCGTTGTCCAGCGCCTGAAGCCCAAGGGCCAGGTGATCCTGTCCGGTGAGCCGTTCATCGATCGCGGCATGTGGCCCTCATGGGGCCTGCGCCCGGATCCGCTGTCTGTCTACTGCATCGCAAAATTCGGGTGGTGGGAGTCCGGATGGACCCGGGAGTACATGTCCTATCTGTTCCGCAGCGTCGGCTTATGCACCACGTTTGTTGACTTCCACTCCGACATGGAGCGGTTTCTGATCGGGCGGCCGGGGGAGCGGTTCGATGCCGATCAACTGGTCTACGATCCGACTGAAGCGGGGTGGACGCGTGACCAGCAGTACCTGATCTGTTCGGGTCACGCGCGCCTGGAGTTTCCGCGTAACCCCCGGCGGGTCGTTCTCATTGTCTTTAACTTCGCACCGTTCCCATTCATGATCGAGGTCGATGGTCCGGCGCTGCGGGAACCCCAAGCCTCTGTGCTGCAACCGGGTGAGAACCGGGTCGAGGTGGCGTTTCAGACCGAAGACGCGAGCCCCATCCGCTCGATCGAGCTTCGCTGCCCGACCTGGCGCCCCGGGCGGGTACTCGGGAACGGCGATGCGCGTGACATCGGATTCCACCTGCTCGCGGTGGAAGAGTCTTCCTGACCACCAGGATGGCAACACCCACGCGTGTGGCCCCCGGGCTCCGGACAGGAGGGACCCCGGGCTGTCACGATGGGAGCCCTGGCCGACCCGCCCGCCTGCTCCCAGCGCCACCGAGCATGCCGCAGCTCTGCCGTACTGCCCCTGGGCAAACACCGAGGGATACGATATCAATCGCGACGATATGCCATCCATTTTCGCACCAAAGGACGACATAATGCCGCGTGGTCTCCGCCTGGTGATCGTAGCTCTGGTAGCCGCTCTGTCGGTTGGGTTCTTCTTCCGGACGCAACTCCTGAACTATTTTTCCGTCCTGTTTGGCGATCGCTATGATGGCGTCATCATTGTAGCACTCGAGGAGCATTGGTACAACGTGTTCCGAGGCCTCGCGCGATGGAACGTGACCGGGTATTTCTACCCGCACAAGGACACGCTCGGATACAATGACGGGCTGTTGCTTTATGGGATGGTGTATTCCTGCTTCCGGTCGCTCGGGTCGGACCTGTTCCTCAGCTCCGAGCTGACCAATGTCGTTATTAAGCTGGTTGGGTTTCTCGGATTCTTTGCGGTTGCCCGCCGCGTTTTGGCGGTAGGGTTTTGGCCAGCTGTCCTCGGGTCCGCCCTCTTCGTGATCGCCAACAACAGCTTTGTCCAGGCGGACCACGTACAGCTGCTGAGCGTGGGCTTGGCGCCCCTGATGATGCTCCTCTCCTACGAGGCGGCCATCGCGCTCTACTTCGGTCAGCGCATGCGTGGCACCGGATGGGGTCTCGGGGCTGCCGCCTTCTACGCGAGTTGGCTGCTGACATCGTTCTATATGTCATGGTTCTTTGGTCTGTTTTGTATAGCGATGGCCGCCGTCGGGACTGTGAGCGCCGGTACTCGGAACTGCGCCATCGCGCTGCGGATCGGGCGGCGGGAGATCCTGCCGCTGGGCATCATCGCGGTTGGGTTTGCGATTTTCCTCGTGCCATTCCTGAAAGTCTATCTCCCGATCGCAGCCCAGAGCGGAATGCATCCGTTCGGGGACGTGATGCTTTATTCACCGT
>JBAUSV010000297.1:0-14521 GCA_049581885.1 Gammaproteobacteria bacterium
ATCACCCAACAGCAGTTAGAGCGGGTAATGAACAAGCTCAATCACCGACCCCGAAAAACCCTGGACGTGAAAACGCCCCATGAAGTATTCTTCAACATCCCTGTTGCACTTCAAAGTTGAATCCGCCTTTTCAGGTTGTATAAAAATCCCGTGATAATGGGAATGGGCCGAAAAACAAGCGTTTCGGAAATGCTTTGTAGATATAGACGAATCCGTTTGCTATATTCAACTGAGCCTATTTCTAGTTAGGGGCTAGGAGAAGCTATGCCAATCGTAGGTATCGACCATATTCAACTGGCCATGCCGCTTGGTGAGGAAAATTCAGCTCGTGCGTTCTATTCTGATGTGCTCGGATTGGTAGAGATTCCGAAGCCCCCCAATTTAGCCAAGCGAGGCGGTGCATGGTTCGAGAATGGGTTTGTAAGGATTCACTTGGGAGTAGAGAAAGAATTTCGTCCGGCTCGCAAGGCCCATCCCGCGCTCTTGGTACAAGACCTGCGGGCTCTTGTCGTGAGGCTCAGATCGTGCGACATCAATATCGTTAGCGATCAGCCCATGGAGGGCTACCATCGCGTATATGTCTCAGATCCGTTTGGTAACCGGATCGAGCTGATGGAGCCAGAGTCCAGTGATTAAAGCAGAGCTATAACAAAGTTGAGGGGTCTGGTCTTGCCTTTGCCTATCAGGACAGGCCAGACGCGAAAAGGCCGCCCTTGGGCGGCCTTTGATTTTTTAGTGCTTGCCGGACTCGTCAGGCGGCTTCGGTTTCCTTCCCTTTCTCTTCCACCAGCTGGACGATGGCCACGGGGGCGTTATCACCGGGGCGGAAGCCAGCCTTGAGGATGCGCAGATACCCACCCGGGCGTTCGCTGAAACGCGGGCCGAGATCGGTGAAGAGCTTGGCTACCATTGCATCGTCGCGCAAGCGGCTGAAGGCTAGGCGTCGATTGGCCACGCTGTCGTTCTTGGCCAGCGTGATCAGCGGCTCCACCACCCGGCGCAGTTCCTTGGCCTTGGGCACGGTGGTGCGGATCAGTTCGTGTTCGATGAGCGACTTGCTCATGTTGCGCATCAGCGCAGCACGGTGTGAGCTGGTACGGCTGAGGGCACGGCCCGAATTGCGGTGACGCATGAGTTTCTCCTCAGGAAGCGCGGCGCTCGGCGATTGCCGCCGGCGGCCAGTCCTCGAGCTTCATCCCGAGCGCGAGCTCGTGACGGGCCAAGACGTCCTTGATTTCGGTCAGAGACTTGCGGCCGAGGTTCGGCGTTTTCAGCAAGTCTTCCTCGGTCTTCTGTACCAGGTCGCCCACGTAGCGGATGGTCTCGGCCTTGAGCGCGTTGGACGAGCGCACCGTGAGTTCCAGCTCCTCGACCGGCTTGAGCAGGATCGGCTTCATGCTGCGGCTTTCGGTCGGCGTGTGCGAACTGACAGCGCTGAGGTCGGCAAACACCGAAAGTTGATCGGTCAGGATGCCGGCCGCGCGGCGCAGCGCCTCTTCGGCACCGATGGTGCCGTTGGTTTCGATATCTAAAATCAGCTTGTCCAGATCGGTACGCTGTTCCACGCGTGCCGCTTCCACATGGTAGGACACGCGGCGGATCGGCGTGAACGTGGCGTCCAGCTTGAGTTTGCCGATTTTGCGGCCCTGGCTCTCGTCCTCGAAGCGCTTGAGCACCGGCATATAGCCGCGTCCGCGCATTACTTGGAGACGCATCGACAGCTTGCCGTTTTTCGCCAGGTGCGCGATGACCAGATCCGGGTTGACGATTTCGACATCGTGGTCGACCTGGATATCGCCCGCCGTCACCACGCCCTCACCCTTGGCATTAAGCGTGAGGGTAGCCTCGGCGCGAGCATGCATGCTGATTGCAAGCAGCTTCAGGTTGAGCAGAATTTCGACCACGTCTTCCTGCACACCGTCGATGGCGGTGTACTCGTGGAGCACGCCGTCGATCTCGGCTTCGACCACGGCCGCACCGGGCATGGACGAGAGCAGCACTCGGCGCAGACTATTACCCAGCGTATAGCCAAAGCCGCGCTCGAGCGGTTCGAGAACGATGCGGGTGCGGTTTTCGCCGAGCTTGGTCAAGCTCGCGATCCGCGGCTTCAAGAACTCGGATACAGACATTTCCATTTGTTTCGAACCTCGGCGTTACGTTTACTTCGAATACAACTCGACGACCAGATTTTCATTGATGTCGGGCAACAACTCGTCGCGTTCCGGCATGGCCTTGAACACGCCCTTGCAGGCCTTTTCATCCACTTCGACCCAGGCGGGTCGTTCGATCTGGCGAGAAATTTCCAGCGCCATTTCAACCCGGTTCTGCTTGCGTGCACGCTCGTTGAGCGCGATCTCGTCCCCCGCCTTTACCTCAAAGCTGGGGATGTTCACCGGTTTACCGTTGACAGTGACGCCCTTGTGGCCTACCAACTGCCGCGCTTCGGCGCGCGTGGAGGCAAAGCCCATGCGATACACCACGTTGTCGAGTCGCGACTCCAGAAGCTGGAGCAACAGCGCGCCCGTGGCACCGCGACGGCGTGCCGCTTCCTTATAGTAGCGGCGGAACTGACGCTCGAGCACCCCATACATGCGGCGCAGCTTCTGCTTTTCACGCAGCTGCAAGCCGTAATCGGACGTGCGCCCTCGGCGGGTAGTCTGGCCATGCTGACCCGGCAAGCGGTCAAGCTTGCACTTCTGGTCGAGCGCCTTGATCGGGCTCTTCAAAAACAGATCCGTACCCTCGCGGCGCGCGAGTTTGCATGTGGGACCGATATAACGTGCCATATTCTATAAAACCCTCATCAAACCCGGCGCTTCTTGGGAGGCCGGCAGCCATTGTGCGGGATCGGCGTGACGTCGGAAATCGACAAAACGCGAAAGCCCAGATTATTGAGTGCGCGCACCGCCGATTCACGACCGGGGCCGGGCCCCTTGATCTCGACTTCCAGATTCTTGACGCCGTATTCCTGGGCTGCGGTGCCCGCGCGCTCGGCCGCGACCTGCGCTGCGAACGGCGTCGACTTGCGTGAGCCACGGAAACCCGAGCCCCCCGAGGTCGCCCACGACAATACATTACCCTTGCGGTCGCTAATGGTAATGATGGTGTTGTTGAAGGAGGCGTGCACGTGCACGATGCCATCCATCACCTGTTGCTTGATGCGCTTGCGCGTTTTGGTCGCCGGCTTCGCCATGAATCGTTAGTCTCCCGAAATCTTCAGCGCTTTGCGCTACGACGCACGCGGCCCTTGCGCGTGCGAGCATTGGTGCGGGTGCGCTGACCGCGCACCGGCAGGCCACGGCGGTGACGTATGCCGCGGTACGTGCCGAGATCCATCAGGCGTTTGAGGTTCATGCTGAGTTCGCGCCGCAGATCGCCCTCGACCTTGTAACTCGCGAGCGCTTGGCGGATCGCCTCCAGCTCGCTCTCCGACAGATCATTTACCTTGCGCGTGGTGTCCACACCGGCGGCAGCGCAAATCTGCGCCGCACGGGTACGCCCCACGCCATAAATTGCCGTCAAGCCGATTACCGTGTGCTTGTGCGGCGGAATATTGATGCCCGCAATACGTGCCATTACTTTTCCTCGGCGCGAGCGAAAGACTCGCGAGGTGAACCAGTTATTTTACCAATAGAAGCCTGACAACTCAAGGCATTAGCCCTGACGCTGCTTGTGCCGCGGATCCGAGCAGATCACGCGCACCGCACCACGGCGGCGAATGATCTTGCAGTTGCGGCAGATTTTCTTGACCGAAGCTCTTACTTTCATCTTCCTCTCCCGAAACTCAACGCTGCAAGCCGCGCATGCGCGCCCGCTTGAGCAATCCCTCGTACTGGTGCGTCATCATGTGCGCCTGCAGCTGGCCCATGAAGTCCATGGCCACGACGACGACAATCAAAAGCGACGTGCCGCCGAAGTTAAACTGTACGTGCGTGTAGCTAATCAAAAATTCCGGCAACAGGCAGACCAAGGTCAGGTAAATCGCGCCCCACAGCGTAAGCTTGGTGAGCACGGTGTCGATATAGCCCGCCGTTTGTTTGCCTGGGCGGATGCCCGGAATGAAGGCGCCGGACTTCTTCAGGTTGTCTGCCGTCTCGTCGCTGTTGAACGTAAGCGCGGTATAGAAGAACGTGAAGAAAATAATCAGCACGGCGAACAGCGCCACATACAGAGGTTGCCCCGGCGAAAGCCACAGGCTCACGCTTTGCAGCCAGCCGAAACCCGAACTCTGCCCCAGCCAGCCGGCGAGCGTCACCGGAAACAGGATGATGCTGGAGGCGAAGATGGGCGGAATGACGCCCGACATGTTGAGCTTGAGCGGCAGGTGGCTGGTCTGCGCTGCGTACATGCGTCGCCCCTGCTGACGCTTGGCGTAGTTGACCGTGATCCGCCGCTGGCCACTTTCCACGAAGACCACGAAGGCCGTGACCCCAAGAACCACGACAAAGATCAGAATGGCGAGGATCGAGGACAATTCCCCGTTGCGCACCAGATCAAGCGTGCCGGCTATGGCCGAGGGCAGTCCGGCAACGATGCCAGCAAAGATGATCATCGAAATACCGTTGCCCAGGCCACGCTCGGTGACCTGCTCGCCCAACCACATCAGAAACATGGTGCCGGTGACCAGGCTGACCGTGGCGGTAACGATAAAGCCGGGTCCGGCGTTCAGGGCGACGTGCTGGCTTTGCAGGGCAAATGCCGCACCGATCGACTGGAACAGTGCCAAAGCCACGGTGGAATAACGCGTGTAGCGCGTGATTTTGCGCTGCCCCGCCTGGCCTTCCTTCTTGATCGCCTCCAGACTGGGCACCACAGAGGTGAGCATCTGGATGATGATCGAGGCTGAAATATAGGGCATGACACCAAGGGCAAAAATCGACATCTGCCGCAAGGCGCCGCCGGAGAACACGTTGAAGATGCCGAGTATGCCACCCGAGTGCTGGCTAAACAGATGCGCATAGGCGGTGGGGTCAATGCCCGGCACCGGAACATGGATACCGACACGAAAAACTATCAGCGCCGCGGCCAGAAACAGCAAGCGCTTGCGCAGGTCACCCGAGCGAAAGATATCGCCGAACGATCCGAAAGCCTGTTGTTGGGCGGGACCAGCCATCAGTCTTTACTCTCGCTCCCGGAGGCGGATTCGGTCTTGCCGCCCGCCTTGGTGGACGTTTGCTTCTTGCGCGCCCCGGACACCGCCTTGACGCCGGGCGCTTCCGCCTTGCCGCCAGCCTTCTCGATGGCGGCGCGGGCGCCACGGGTCGGCACGACCTCGGTTCCCTTCAAGGTAAACGCGCGTTCCACCGTGCCGGCAAGAATGATCTTGACTCGCTCGGCACCGGGGGGCACCAGGCCAGCCGCAATCAGGATGGCCAGATCGACGGTGTCGCCGTCCAGTTTATCGAGCGCGTCGAGACGCAATTCTGCGCGGCTCGCTTTCATCGGCGAGGAAAAGCCCACATGCGGCAAGCGACGCTGGAGTGGCATCTGTCCGCCTTCGAACCCAACCTTGTGGAATCCGCCCGAACGTGCATGCTGGCCCTTGTGGCCACGCCCCGCCGTTTTACCCTGACCGGCACCCAGGCCGCGCCCGACGCGCTTGCGTTCCCGGGTGCTGCCGTCGGCCGGTTTCAAATCGTTGAGTCGCATCAGGACACCTCCTCGACGCGGAGCATGTAGGAAATCTTGTTGATCATGCCACGGTTTTCCGGCGTATCGATCACCACCGAACTCGACCAGGTCTTGCGCAGCCCCAGGCCACGCGCGCACGCACGATGCGCCTTGAGACGCCCGGCGGCACTTTTGACCAAAGTCAGTTTGACCTGTTTCACGGTTTTCTTTCCAGCCATGATCAACTCCGAATATCGGCGGCCGATTTGCCGCGCTTGGCGGCAATCGTCTTGGGTGATTCGATCGCACCCAGCGCCTGCATCGTGGCGCGCACCACATTGATAGGGTTGCGCGAACCATAGCTTTTCGCAAGCACGTTACGCACGCCCGCCACCTCGAACACGGCGCGCATCGCACCGCCGGCAATAACGCCGGTACCGGCCGAGGCCGGCTGGATACGCACCCGGGTTGCGCCATGACGGCCTTCCAGCGGGTAATACAGGGTGTCGTCATTGAGCGGCACCTTGACCATGCCGCGGCGCGCCTGTTCGGTGGCCTTGGAAATGGCAGCCGGCACTTCGCGCGCCTTGCCGTAGCCGAAGCCCACCTTGCCGGCACCATCGCCGACCACCATCAATGCCGTAAAGCCGAACTGACGGCCACCCTTGACCACCTTGGCCACGCGGTTGACCGCGACCAGTTTTTCCATCTGGTCCGTAGCAGCTTCCGTCGGTTTCGCCATGCCCTTGATCCCCTTAGAAACGAAGGCCCGCTTCACGCGCGGCATCTGCCAGCGCGCGAATACGGCCGTGATATTTGTAGCCGGCGCGGTCGAAGGCCACGGCCTCGACACCCGCGGCCTTGGCCCGCTCGGCAATCAACCGGCCCACAGTCGCCGCGGCTTCCGCGTTGCCCGTGGACTTGAGTCCCTTGCGCACATCCTGCTCCAGCGTCGAAGCCGACGCCAGGGTGCGCTCGCCGCTCGCATCGATCAACTGTGCGTAGATATGACGCGGAGTGCGATGCACCGTGAGGCGTATGGCCCCCAGGCGCCGGATATGGGCACGGGAGCGGCGGGAGCGGCGTACGCGAGCTTCGAATTTGTTCACCATGACTTATTGCACCCTTACTTCTTCTTCGCTTCCTTGAGCACCACGCGTTCGTCGGCGTAGCGCAGACCCTTACCCTTGTAGGCATCGGGCGGACGGAAAGCACGAATTTCGGCAGCCACCTGGCCTACCCGTTGCTTGTCGATACCGCGCACAATAATTTCGGTCTGACTTGGCGTTTCGACCATAACCCCCTCGGGAACGTCGTACTCGACAGGATGCGAGAACCCCAACGTCAGGTTGAGCTTATTGCCCTGAGCCTGCGCGCGCAGGCCCACGCCAAACAGGGCCAATTTGCGCTCGTAGCCTTCGGTCACGCCCAGCATGAGGTTGCGCACGAGAGAACGTGCGGTACCGCATTGGGCAATCGCATCCTTGCTCCCCGAACGCGGGGTGAAGGAAATCGAGCCCTCGCCCGTGGCGACGGATACCTCGGAGTTGACGACCAGTTCGAGCTGACCCTTGGGGCCCTTTACGCGCACCGTTTGGCGCTCGATAGTGAGCTCAACGCCCTTGAGGGTCGCAATGGGTTTGACAGCAGTACGTGCCATGCCGGTTCCTCAACAGACTTCGCAAAGCACCTCGCCACCGTGACCCGCCGCGCGTGCCGCGCGATCGCTCATCAGTCCGTGCGAGGTGGAAATGATGGCAACACCGTAGCCGCCGCGAACCCGCGGCAACTCGTCCTTGCCCCGATAAATACGCAACCCGGGCCGGCTCACGCGCTTGATCTCGTCGATCACGGGCTGGCCCTGGTAATACTTGAGCCGAATCTTCAGGCTCGCTTTGCCGCCTTCCTCGGCAGCAACGGAAAAATCCTCAATGTAGCCTTCGTCCTTCAGAACGCGGGCCACTTCCTGCTTGACACGGGAATTGGGCATTTCGACCGCTGTGTGACGCGCCTGCTGGGCGTTACGAACGCGGGTAAGAAGGTCAGCAATGGGATCATGCATGCTCATTGTGCGCCCCTCACCAGCTCGCCTTGGACACGCCGGGTACATCGCCCCGCATGACAATTTCACGCACCTTGGTGCGGCCCAGTCCGAACTTGCGATAGGTGCCTCTCGGGCGCCCGGTGATCGCGCAACGCAGTCGCTGGCGCGACGGGCTGGAGTCGCGCGGCAACTCGGCAAGCTGCTGCGCGGCGCGCATGCGCTCTTCCATTGTGGCGTCGGCACGCTTGATTTCAAGCTTCAAGGCCGCCCGACGCTCGGCATACTTGGCGGCGAGTTTCAGACGCTTCTCATCGCGCACGATCATGGATTTCTTGGCCATGGTTACCTCAATTACGGAACGGGAAGGAAAACGCTTCGAGCAGTGCACGTCCTTCCTCGTCGGTCTTGGCGCTGGTCGTGAAAGTCACGTCCAGACCACGAATGGTATCGATCTGGTCGTAATCGATTTCCGGAAAAATAATCTGCTCGCGAACGCCCATGCTGTAGTTGCCGCGACCATCGAAGGAACGCGGCGACAAACCACGAAAATCACGTACTCGTGGAATCGCGACCTTGATCAAACGATCGAGAAAATCGTACATGCGCGACCCACGCAGCGTCACCTTGCAGCCGATCGGCCATTCCTCGCGGATCTTGAAACCGGCGACCGACTTGCGGGCCAGCGTAACCAGCGGCTTCTGGCCGCTGATCTTCTGCATGTCCGCCGTGGCGTGCTCGATCACCTTGCGATCGGACACTGCCTCGCCCACGCCCATGTTGAGCGTGATCTTCATCAGCCGCGGCACCGCGTTGGGATTGGCATAGCCGAAACGCTTGGTTAGCGCCGGCAGAATCTCTTTGCGATATTGCTCTTGCAAGCCCGTCATTCGATATCCCTCACACGTCCACCAGTTCATCGGTGGCACGGAAAAACCTAACTTTGCGCCCGTCGTTCAGACGCTTGTAACCGATCCGGCCGCCCTTTTTGGTCACCGGGTTGTAGATCATTACATTCGACGCATCGAGGGGCATTTCCTTGTCCACTATGCCACCCTTGTTACCGCTGGCAGGATTGGCCTTCATGTGCTTACGCACCGTATTGACACCCTCGATCAGCACCCGCCCATTGGGATAGGTGCGAATCACGCTGCCCCGCCGGCCCTTGTCCTTGCCGGTCGTGACGATCACTTCGTCGCCTTTGCGGATCCGTTCCATCTCTTACAAACTCCTTAAAGCACTTCGGGCGCAAGCGAAATGATGCGCATGAAACGCTCGGTTCTGAGCTCGCGCGTCACCGGGCCGAAAATACGCGTTCCGATCGGCTCCAGCCGCGGGTTGAGCAGTACCGCCGCGTTGGTGTCGAAGCGGATGGCGGAGCCGTCGGAACGGCGAATAGCCTTGCGGGTACGCACCACCACGGCGTCGTAGACTTCGCCCTTCTTTACGCGGCCGCGCGGAATGGCGTCGGCCACACTGACCTTGATTACATCCCCGATGCCGGCATAGCGGCGCTTGGAGCCGCCCAGCACCTTAATGCAACGCAGGCGCTTCGCCCCGCTGTTGTCCGCTGCGTTCAGCTCGCTTTGCATCTGAATCATGAGAGCCGCTCCTTAGGCTTCGGCAGCGGCATCGGCCGCGCCTGCTGCACGCTCAACCACGGCGGATACCCGCCACGATTTGCGCTTCGACATCGGACGACACGGCGTAATATTGACCGTGTCACCCATCCGGCATTCGCTGCTTTCGTCATGCACCAGCATCTTGGTGCTGCGACGTATGTATTTGCCGTACACCGGATGCTTGACCAGGCGCTCGACCCGCACTGCCACCGTCTTTTCCATCGCCGTGCTGACGACGCGTCCGGTCAGTAGGCGTTCCTTGTGTTCGTTCCGGTCTGCTTCACTCATCACTTTTTACTCGCCTGTTTGGCTTGTGCGGCCCGCTCGCGCTCGCCGATCGCCGTAAGTACGCGCGCTACATCGCGACGCACACGCTTGATTTCGCTGGGCCGACCGAGCTGGCCGGTGCCCTGCTGCATACGCAGCTTGAAGCCCTCGCGACGCAGCTCGGTGAGCTCCTTCTTGAGCGCCTTCTCGTCCTTGTCTCGCAGTTCGTTCGCCTTCATCTCAAC
The DNA here is from genome assembly GCA_049581885.1 of Gammaproteobacteria bacterium. Lineage (GTDB taxonomy): Bacteria > Pseudomonadota > Gammaproteobacteria > JAKDMP01 > JAKDMP01 > JBAUSV01. The sequence continues at coordinate 9,786 of JBAUSV010000297.1, forward strand.
CCACCTGCCGGCTTATAAACGAGGTTTGCACCGGAAGTTTGGCCGCGGCCAGGCGAAATGCCTCGCGCGCCACCTCTTCGGTGACCCCTTCCATTTCATACAGCACACGGCCGGGCTTGATCTGGGCAATCCAGTACTCGACGTTGCCCTTGCCCTTGCCCATGCGTACCTCAATCGGCTTCTTGGTGACCGGAACGTCGGGAAAAATACGAATCCAGATTTTTCCGCCACGCTTGACGTGACGCGTCATGGCCCGGCGCGCCGCTTCAATTTGGCGTGCAGTAATCCGCCCGCGCGTAGTAGCCTTCAGTGCAAAGTCGCCAAAGGCCACGGTATTGCCCCGCGAAGCGACACCGCGATTGCGTCCCTTCTGCTGCTTGCGGAATTTTGTACGTCGTGGTTGCAGCATGACTTACTTTCCCTTGCCTTCGGTGGCGGTAGCCCGACCCATCGTCTGACGCTCCTTGAGCGCCGCCGGATCGAGAATCTCGCCCTTGAAAATCCAAACCTTGACCCCAATCACGCCGTAGGTCGTGCTCGCCTCGGCCAGACCGTAGTCGATGTCGGCCCGCAGCGTGTGCAACGGCACACGGCCTTCACGGTACCATTCGCTACGTGCTATTTCGGCGCCGTTCAAGCGCCCCGCCACACGCACCTTGATACCGTGGGCACCAAGACGCATAGCATTCCCGACCGCACGACGCATAGCGCGACGGAACATCACGCGACGCTCGAGTTGCTGGGCAATCGATTCGGCCACCAACTGCGCATCCAGCTCGGGCTTGCGGATCTCTTCCACCGCGACGTGTACATCAATACCGAGCCGTTCACGCAACTCGCGTGTCAGTTTTTCGATATCTTCGCCGCGCTTGCCGATAACGACGCCCGGGCGCGCAGTATGCACCAGAATCTGCAGCTTGTCGGCCTGGCGTTCGATTTCGATACGGCTGACCGAAGCGCCCGCCAAGCGCTTCTTCAGCTCCTCGCGCAGCTGCCAGTCGGAAAACAGGTAGTCGGCGAACTTTCTGCCCTCGGCATACCAGCGCGAACTCCAGCCGGCGGAGACGCCAAGGCGAAAACCAATTGGATTGACTTTATGTCCCACGCGCGCCCCCTATGCAGCCTTGCCGTCGCCAACCGCCACGGAAATGTGGCTGGTCCGCTTCATGATGTGATTGACCCGACCCTTGGCTCGTGGGCGCCAGCGCTTGAGCGTCGGGCCTTCGTCGACCATGATGGTAGTCACTTTCAATTCGTCGATGTCGGCGCCGTGATTATGTTCGGCATTGGCAATCGCCGATTCCAGCACCTTCTTCACCATGCCTGCCGCCTTTTTGGGGCTGAAGGCCAGAATGTTGAGCGCTTCGCCCACCGCCTTGCCGCGGACCTGGTCGGCGACCAAGCGGCACTTCTGCGGTGAAATACGCGCATAGCGAAATTTTGCCGTGGTTTGCATGACGGATTTCCTGCCTACTTCGCCTTGCGATCGCCGGAGTGACCCTTGAAGGTACGGGTCGCCGCGAACTCGCCAAGTTTGTGACCCACCATGTTTTCACTGATGAGCACGGGAATATGCTGACGGCCGTTGTGCACCGCAATGGTCAGACCGATCATGTCGGGCGTGATCATTGAGCGACGCGACCAGGTCTTGACCGGGCGCCGGCTGTTGGCTGCTGCCGCTGCCGCTACCTTGCGCGCAAGATGCGGGTCGATAAACGGTCCCTTTGTGACTGATCGTGACACCGGATGCCTCCGTTATTTACGTCCGCGCCGCCGCACGATCATGCGGTCGGTACGCTTGTTGCTACGAGTCTTGTAACCCTTGGCGGGCGTGCCCCACGGACTGACCGGATGACGGCCGCCCGAGGTGCGTCCTTCACCACCACCGTGAGGGTGATCGACAGGGTTCATCACTACACCGCGCACGGTCGGGCGAATACCCCTCCAGCGCTTGGCACCAGCCTTGCCGAGCGAACGCAAACTATGCTCGGAATTGCTGACGCTGCCTATAGTGGCGCGGCAGTCCACCAGCACCTTGCGCGTCTCGCCCGAACGCAGGCGCAGGCTGGCATAGCGCCCTTCGCGGGCCACCAACTGCGCCACGCCGCCGGCGCTGCGAATCAGCTGGGCGCCTCTGCCGGGGCGCAGCTCAATGCAATGCACTTCGGTGCCGAGCGGGATGCTGCCCAGCGGCAGCGTATTACCCGGACGGATCGGCGCGCTGGTACCGGAGGCCACCTGATCACCCGCAGCCAATCCGCGCGGGGCAATGATGTAGCGGCGCTCGCCGTCGGCATACAGCAGCAATGCAAGATGCGCACTGCGGTTCGGATCGTATTCGAGGCGTTCGACGCGGGCCGGAACACCATCCTTGTCGCGGCGAAAATCCACCACGCGGTAGCTCTGCTTGTGGCCGCCGCCGCGATGGCGCACGGTCAGGCGCCCCTGGTTATTGCGCCCTCCGCTCTTCGTCTGTTTGCGAACCAGCGACTTGACCGGGCGCCCCTTGTGGAGTCCCTCGGCCACCGGCTGCACGACGAAGCGGCGCCCTGGCGAAGTCGGATTAGCTTTGCGTAATGCCATGGTGCTTCCCCTTACTCGGCGCCGACGAAGTCGATGTCATGCCCCGGCTTGAGCGTGACATAGGCTTTTTTCCAGTCGGAGCGGCGCCCCCGGCTCCCGCTCATGCCGCGGGCCTTGCCGTGCTGGGTGACCGTGGTCACGGCTTCCACTTCGACCTCGAACAGCGTCTCGACCGCAAGCTTGATTTCAGGCTTGCTGGCGTCGCGACGCACCTTGAATGCGATCTGGCGGTGCGCTTCGGCCACACGCGTCGTCTTTTCCGACACGTGCGGCGCGAGAATCAGATTCGCCAGTCTTCCTGCGCTGGTAATGCTCATGCCAGCCACTCCTCAATCTGCTTTAGGGCCTCTACTGTCACCGCCACTTTGTCAAAGGCAATCAGGCTCACGGGATCGATTGCGGCGACTTCACAAGCATCGACTCGCGGCAGATTGCGCGCCGCCAAGGTCAGATTTCCATCAAACGCGGCCGTAATGATCAACACGTCGCTCAATTCCTGTGCCTTGAGATGCGCTACCAGATCCTTGGTCTTGGGCTGTTCGAGCTTGAAGGACTCGAACACCGCCAGCCGATCCTGACGCACCAGTTCGGAGAAGATGCTGCGTATCGCGCCGCGGTACATCTTGCGGTTGATCTTGACGGCGTGATTGCGGGGCGATGCAGCATGAATCCGACCGCCGCCACGCCACAGCGGGCTGCGAATGCTGCCGGCACGGGCCCGGCCCGTGCCCTTCTGACGCCAAGGCTTCTTGCCACCGCCGCGTACCGCAGAACGCGTCTTCTGCGCCTTGGTCCCGGAACGCGCGCCCGCCATGTAGCCCACCACCGCTTGGTGAATCAGCGCCTCATTGTAAGACCTGGCAAACGCCGAATCGGCTACTGCCACCGTCTTCGACGCCTGATCCTGGAGTTTCAGTTCCATCTCGACTCTCTCCTCAGCCGCGTGCCTTGACCGCTGGACGAACCAGCAAGTCGGCTCCAGCGGCACCCGGTACGGCGCCCTTGATGAGCAACAAATTACGCTCGGCATCCACGCGCACCACTTCCAGATTCTGCTGGGTGCGGCGTACGGCGCCGAGATGTCCCGCCATGCGCTTGCCCTTGAACACCCGACCCGGGGTCTGATTCTGACCAATCGAGCCCGGCGCCCGATGCGACAATGAATTGCCGTGGGTCGCGTCCTGCATGTGAAAATGATGACGCTTGACTGTCCCCGCAAAGCCCTTGCCGATGGAGCGCCCGGTCACGTCGACCTTCTGGCCGACACTGAAAATCTCCACGCCGATCTCTTTGCCCAGCTCCAGCTCACCGGCTTCGGGCTCATTCAGACGAAATTCACGCATCGTCCGCACGGCCCCTGCCTCGGCCTTGGCCAGATGCCCGGCCACGGCCTTCGTGATCCGGGCCGCACGCCGCGTACCCGTGACGAGCTGCGCAGCCAGATAACCGTCGCGCTCGGACGTACGCAATTGCGCCACCCGATTCGGGAGCACCTCAATAACGGTTACCGGCACGCCGGTGCCGTCTTCCGTAAATACACGTGTCATGCCGCGCTTGCGGCCAATTACACCTAGGCTCATCGCACCTTGTCCTTAGTGACGGCGCCGGCAGAACTGCCGGCGCCGAATTTGACTGCCCAACACCCTGGGCGAGCCGATCATTATAGCAGCAGATTGGGGGACTAATTCAAGCGGAGTTGAACATCCACGCCCGCTGCAAGCTCCAACTTGCTCAGCGCATCCACGGTCTTGTCCGTTGGATCAACAATGTCCAGAAGACGTTTGTGGGTACGCAATTCATACTGATCGCGGGCGTCCTTGTCCTTGTGCGGAGAAGTGAGCAGGGTGAACCGCTCGATACGCCCCGGCAGCGGGATAGGGCCCTTGACCCGCGCCCCCGTGCGCCGCGCCGTCTCCATGATCTCGCGCGCGGACTTGTCCACGAGACGATGATCGAACGCCTTCAGCCGAATGCGAATACTCTGATTGGTTGCCATTTCATTTCACCCTGTAGTCAGAAGCCTTGCCCCCGACCGCGTCATATTCCAGTTACTTGAGAATCTTGGAGACCACCCCGGCGCCCACTGTACGGCCGCCCTCGCGCACCGCAAAGCGCAGCCCCTCTTCCATCGCAATCGGGGCGATCAGCGAAAC
>JBAUSV010000298.1:0-15419 GCA_049581885.1 Gammaproteobacteria bacterium
GTTTCGCTGATCGCCCCGATTGCGATGGAAGAGGGGCTGCGCTTTGCGGTGCGCGAGGGCGGCCGTACAGTGGGCGCCGGGGTGGTCTCCAAGATTCTCAAGTAACTGGAATATGACGCGGTCGGGGAACGAAGTGAGCAAGCAACAGGCCAGTAGCTCAATTGGTAGAGCAGCGGTCTCCAAAACCGCAGGTTGGGGGTTCGAGTCCCTCCTGGCCTGCCATAGATGCGATTGGCGAGTAGCGTAAAAGGCAACAGATGACAGACATCAAGCCAGACATCAAGACCCAGGTTACCCCGCTGGATGCGCTCAAGCTTCTGGTGGCGGTGGCCCTGATCGTTTTCGGCGTGGGCGAGTTTTACTATTACGGTTCCCATCCGCTGATCTGGGGTGGCGAAACGCATCAAATTTCGACCGCAGTGCGCTTGCTGGTGCTGCTGGCGGCGTTGGGTGTGGCCGTTGTTGCGGCACGCTTTACCGGCATTGGCGCGAGTTCGTGGCGCTATCTGATCAGTGCGCGCGCGGAAGTGCAGCGCATGGTATGGCCGAGTCGTCAACAAACTATCCAGACCACGATCGTGGTGATCGTGCTGGTGGTGATTCTGGGTGTGGGGCTGTGGCTTGTCGATTTGGCGAGCGCGACCCTGCTGGGCACCATTACCGGCATTGGTCACTGAGGGCGGATAGATGAATTGGTACGTGGTGCATGCCTACAGCGGTTTTGAGCAGCAGGTAAAACGCGCGTTGGCGGACCGGATTGTACACAAGGAAATGCAGTCCAGCTTCGGCGAGATACTGGTTCCCACCGAGGAAGTGGTGGAGATGAAGGAAGGGCGGCGCCGCAAGAGTGAGCGCAAGTTCTTCCCCGGTTACGTGTTGGTGCAGATGGAGATGAACGAGGAGACCTGGCACTTGGTTAAGAGCGTGCCCAAGGTCATGGGCTTTATCGGCGGCACGTCCGACCGGCCGGCGCCGATTCCCGACCGCCAGGCCGAGGAAGTGATCGAGCGCATGCGTGCCGGTGTCGACAAGCCGCGCCCCAAGGTGTTGTTCGAGCCGGGCGAAATGGTTCGAGTGACCGATGGGCCGTTCAACGACTTCAGCGGCACGGTCGAAGAGGTGAATTACGAGAAAAGCCGGCTCAAGGTGGCGGTGTCCATCTTTGGTCGTGCGACTTCGGTCGAACTGGCGTTCACCGAAGTCGAAAAGGTTTAGGAGCCGGGTTCGAGACCGGAATAGACGGCCGGACACGAGTTCGACTGGGCATATCTACAACGGGGAGCCGCAGCCATGGCGACGGCGTTAGCACCCACAGTACAGAGGTAAACGATGGCTAGAAAGATTCAGGCATTCGTCAAGTTGCAGGTGCCGGCCGGACAGGCCAATCCCAGCCCGCCGGTGGGTCCGGCCCTGGGCCAGCACGGCGTGAACATCATGGAATTCTGCAAGGCCTTCAATGCCCAGACGCAGGGCATGGAGCAGGGCTTGCCGGTGCCGGTGGTGATCACGGTCTTTTCTGATCGCAGCTTTACGTTCATCACCAAAACGCCGCCGGCGTCGGTACTGTTGCGCAAGGCCGCCGGTGTGGCCAAGGGCAGCGCCGAACCCAACAAGAACAAGGTGGCCAAGGTTAGTCGCGCTCAGGTCGAGGAGATCGCACGTGCCAAGGAGCCCGATTTGAGCGCCGCCGATCTGGAAGCGGCCGTGCGCACCATCGCGGGCAGCGCCCGCAGCATGGGCATCGAAGTGGAGGGGCTTTGACATGGTAGCACTGAGCAAGCGACGCAAGGTGATGGCCGAGAAGATCGAAGCCGGACGTTTGTATCCGGCGAATGATGCCTTCGAGTTGCTGATTTCGCTGCCGCGCGCCAAGTTCGTCGAAGGCGTGGAGGCGGCGATCAACCTCGGCGTCGACCCGCGCAAGTCCGACCAGATCGTGCGCGGTGCCTCGGTACTGCCGAACGGTACCGGACGCAGCGTGCGGGTGGCGGTTTTCGCTCAGGGCGATAACGCGGACAAGGCCAAGGCGGCCGGTGCCGATATCGTCGGTTTCGAGGACTTGGCCGAACAGGTCAAGGGCGGACAGATTGATTTCGACGTGGTTATCGCCACGCCGGACGCGATGCGGGTGGTGGGTCAGCTCGGCCCGGTGCTCGGTCCGCGCGGACTGATGCCCAATCCCAAGGTGGGCACGGTCACTGCCGATGTGGAAAAGGCGGTGAGCCAGGCTAAGTCGGGCCAGGTCCGTTACCGCACCGACAAGGCCGGCATCATCCATTGCCGCATCGGCAGCGTGGAGTTCAGCGCCGAAGCGCTGGCCCAGAACCTGTCCGCGCTGGTTGCCGACCTCAACAAGGCGAAGCCCGCTTCGTCCAAGGGTGTTTACATGAAGAAGGTCACGGTCTCCACCACGATGGGGCCGGGGCTGATGGTCGACCACGCCACGCTGTAAGGCGGGGCGTGAAGGCGCGACGGCGCAAGCTGTCGTGAGGCCGGCCACGGGGCCGGCCGTGTCGAAGACCGCAGGAGCCGCGCGAGCGGCTTAATGGCCTGCGCAGACGGGTCCCGAGTCAGTTGCCTGACCGGGGCGCCGTTACCGGGTTCGCAGGAACCCAGTGGGACGGCTCCATGGGGAGCCGAACGGAAGCCTCAAACCAGGCTGGAGGTAGCCATGCCGCTACGACTTGAGGAAAAGAAGGCACTGGTGTCGGAAGTGAACACCGTGGCCGCGCAGGCGCTGTCCTGCGTGGGCGCGGAGTATCGCGGCCTCACGGTCGAGCAGCTCGACGGTCTGCGCAAGCAGGCCCGGGCCTCGAACGTGTACGTGAAGGTCGTGAAGAACACTCTGGCCCGCCGTGCCGTGGAAGGCACCGACTTCGAATGCTTGAAGCCGGCGCTGAAAGGACCGCTCGTGCTCGCTTTCTCGAGTGAGGAACCGGGTGCGGCGGCGCGCATTTTCCGTGATTTCGCCAAGGACAACGAGAAGCTCAAGGTCACCGCGGTCGCGATCAGCGGCCAGCTGTTGCCGGCGAGCGATCTCGGCCGGGTAGCGAGCCTGCCCACGCGCGAGGAAGCCCTCACGCAGTTGGCGGTGGTGCTCAAGGCGCCGATCACGAAATTCGTGCGTACGCTCAACGAGCCGCACGCCAAGATGGTGCGCACGTTCGGTGCGGTCCGCGACCAGAAACAGGCCGCCTGAACCGCTTCGGTTCGCACGGCCTCATTTTGTTTAACTGAACGATTCGGGAGTCAATCATGGCAGTTTCGAAAGAAGACATTCTGGAGACAGTCTCCAATATGACGGTGATGGAAGTTGTCGAGCTGGTCTCGGCGATGGAAGAGAAGTTCGGCGTATCGGCGGCGGCTGCCGCGGTCGCCATGCCGGCCGGCGGCGGTGCCGCTGCGGGCGGTGAAGCGGCTGAAGAGCAGACCGAGTTCGATGTTGTTCTGAAGAGTTTCGGCGCGAACAAGGTTGCGGTGATCAAGGCGGTACGCGCCATCACTGGTCTCGGCCTGAAGGAAGCCAAGGACATGGTCGAGGGCGCGCCTGCGACCGTGAAGGAAGGCGCATCCAAGGACGATGCCGGGAAGATGAAGAAGGATCTCGAAGAGGCAGGCGCCGAGGTCGAGATCAAGTAACGATCCGATCCGTGTTGACTGTAAACGTTGCGCGCAGGCTGGCCACCCCGCCGGTCTGCGCGTGCGTGTTGTTTTCGCTGCAGTGCGCGCGCGCGCTGCAATTACTCGATTCGCGAACGGCGAGGTAATTTCGCATGGCGTATTCGTTTACTGAAAAGAAACGTATCCGTAAGGATTTCGGGAAAAGCACCGGAGTTTTGACGGTTCCCTACTTGCTGGCGATGCAGCTAGACTCCTACCGACAGTTTTTGCAACTGGGGGTAAAGGACGACGCCCGCGGAGCTACGGGGCTGCATGGCGCGCTGAGCTCGGTGTTCCCCATCGAAAGCTACACCGGTAACGCGGCGCTCGAATACGTGGACTATGCCATAGGTGAGCCCCCGTTCGATGTGCGCGAATGCCAGATTCGCGGTCAGACCTATGCGGCGCCGCTGCGTGCGAAGGTTCGCCTCGTACTGTACGAAAAGGCGGGCAAGGACAAGCGCCGCGTCAAGGACATGCGCGAGCAGGAGGTCTATCTCGGCGAATTGCCGTTGATGACCGAGAACGGCACCTTCGTCATCAATGGTACGGAGCGTGTCATTGTGTCCCAGTTGCATCGCTCGCCCGGCGTGTTCTTTGATCATGACCGCGGCAAGAGCCATTCCTCGGGAAAACTACTGTATTCGGCGCGAATCATTCCCTACCGCGGCTCGTGGCTTGACTTCGAGTTTGATCCCAAGGATTGCGTGTTCACACGCATCGATCGGCGCCGCAAGCTGCCGGTAACGATCCTGCTGCGTGCACTCGATTTCAGCAACGAGCAGATGCTCGAGATGTTCTTCGAGCACAACGTGTTTCACATCAAGGACGGGGCGATCACCCTCGACTTGGTGCCCGAGCGTCTGCGCGGTGAAACCGCGGTGTTCGACATCAAGATCAAGAGCAAGGTGCTCGTCGAGACCGGACGGCGTATAACCGCACGCCATATTCGTGAGCTCGACAAGGCAGGCGTGAAGAGTCTTGATGTGCCGAGCGAATACCTGGTGGACAAGATCATCGCCCACGACATAGTCGATGCCGAGACGGGTGAGATCATCGCCGCCGCCAACGATGCGCTTACAGGGGAGCAGGTCGAGGCCATACTCAAAGCCGGCATCAAGGAAATCCGCACGCTGTTCGTGAACGATCTCGATCGCGGGCCTTACATGTCCGATACCCTGCGGCTCGATTCGACCACGACGCGCCTGGAAGCGCTGGTCGAAATCTACCGCATGATGCGCCCCGGCGAGCCGCCGACCAAGGACTCGGCCGAGCAGTTGTTCCAGAACCTGTTCTTCAATGCCGAGCGTTACGATCTGTCGGTCGTCGGACGCATGAAATTCAACCGACGTCTGGATCGCGAGGAGCATACCGGCCCCGGCGTGCTCAGCACCGAGGATATTGTGGCGGTGATCCGCACGCTGCTCGATATCCGCAACGGCAACGACCAGACCGATGATATCGATCACTTGGGCAACCGCCGTGTACGCAGCGTGGGTGAGATGGCGGAAAACGCCTTCCGCATCGGCCTGGTGCGCGTCGAGCGCGCGGTGCGTGAGCGCCTCGCCATTGCCGAGTCCGAGGGCTTGATGCCGCAGGATCTGATCAATGCCAAGCCGGTAGCGGCGGCGATGAAGGAGTTCTTCGGCTCCAGCCAGCTCAGCCAGTTCATGGACCAGAACAATCCGCTCTCCGAGGTGACGCACAAGCGACGTGTCTCGGCGCTGGGCCCCGGCGGCCTGACCCGCGAACGTGCGGGTTTCGAGGTGCGCGACGTGCACGCTACTCATTACGGCCGCATTTGCCCCATCGAAACCCCGGAAGGACCGAATATCGGCCTGATCAATTCGCTCTCGTGCTATGCGCGAACCAACGAATACGGGTTCCTGGAAACGCCGTACCGCAAGGTCAAGAACGCCAAGGTCACCGACGAGGTGGAGTATCTTTCCGCCATCGAGGAAGGTCGTTATCACATTGCGCAGGCCAATGCGCTCCTTGGTCCGAAGGGCGAATTCCTGGACGATCTGATCTCGTGTCGGCACTTGAACGAGTTCACCCTGACAACCTCGGACAAGCTCGACTATATTGACGTGTCGCCGATGCAGACGGTCTCGGTAGCGGCTTCGCTGGTGCCTTTCCTGGAACACGACGATGCTAACCGTGCCCTGATGGGTTCGAACATGCAGCGTCAGGCTGTGCCGACGCTGCGGGCCGAAAAGCCGCTGGTGGGTACGGGGATGGAGCGCGTGGTTGCGGTCGATTCCGGCGTAACCATCGTCGCGCGTCGTGGAGGCACCGTCGATGCGGTGGACGCTTCGCGCATCGTGGTGCGGGTCAACGAAGACGAAACCCAGCCGGGCGAGGCGGGCGTCGACATCTATCGTCTGACCAAGTACATGCGCTCGAATCAGAATACCTGCATCAATCAGCGTCCGCTGGTCCAAACCGGCGATGCGATTGCCCGTGGCGATGTGCTGGCCGACGGCCCGTCCACCGACATGGGAGAGCTGGCACTGGGGCAGAACCTGTTCGTGGCCTTCATGCCTTGGCACGGGTACAACTTCGAGGATTCGATCCTGATCTCCGAGCGTATCGTGGAGGAAGACCGCTTCACCACGATCCACATCGAGGAGCTGACCTGTGTCGCGCGCGACACCAAGCTCGGTTCCGAGGAAATCACGAGCGATATTCCCAATGTCGGCGAGGCGGCTCTGGCCAATCTCGATGAAGCCGGCATTGCCTTCATCGGCGCCGAGGTGCGCACCGGCGACATTCTGGTGGGCAAGGTTACGCCCAAGGGCGAAACCCAGCAGACGCCGGAAGAAAAACTGCTGCGCGCCATCTTTGGCGAAAAGGCCTCCGACGTGAAGGACACCTCGCTCAAGGTGCCGTCGGGCATGGACGGCACCGTGATCGACGTGCAGGTCTTCACCCGTGACGGCGTGGACAAGGACGCGCGGGCACTGGCCATCGAGGAAGGCGCGCTTGATCGCGTGCGTAAGGATCTGGCCGACGAGCGGCGCGTGTTCGAGGACGATATCTATCAGCGTCTGGAGCGGCTGCTGACAGGCAAGGTAGCCGAGGGCGGTCCCAAGGGGCTCAAGGCTGGCGCGCACATCACCAAGGGGTATCTCGAAGAGCTGGATCGCAAGAAATGGTTCGAGGTTCGTCTGCGCAACGAGGATGCCAACGTGCAGCTCGAAGCCGAGCGGGCCTACTACAAGCGCCAGGATGAAGCCTTTGCCAAGCGTTTCGAGGACCAGAAAAGGAAGCTCGTTGCGGGCGACGATCTACCGCCCGGCGTTCTCAAAATGGTCAAGGTATTTCTCGCCGTCAAGCGTCGCATTCAGCCAGGCGACAAGATGGCCGGCCGGCACGGTAACAAGGGCGTCATCTCCCGCATCGTTCCTACCGAGGACATGCCCTACATGGAAGACGGCACCCCGGTCGACATCGTGCTAAACCCGCTGGGTGTTCCCTCGCGCATGAATATCGGGCAGGTGCTGGAAACGCATCTGGGCTGGGCCGCCAAGGGTGCGGGCCTGCGTATTGGCGAGATGCTCGACCGACAGGCCAAGACCGCGGAACTGCGCAGCTTCCTTGAAGAAGTGTATGCGACCGGAGCCACCCGCCAGACCAGCCTGAAATCCCTCAACAACGAGGAGTTGCAAACGCTGGCGCAGAACCTGCGCGATGGCGTGCCGGTGGCCACGCCGGTATTCGACGGCGCCCAGGAAGAGGAAATCAAGGCGCTACTGAAGCTGGCCGGGTTGCCCGAAAGTGGACAGACACAGCTCTTCGACGGGCGGACCGGCGAGGCCTTCGAGCGTCCGGTGACGGTGGGCTATATGTATATGCTCAAGCTCAATCACCTGGTAGACGACAAGATGCACGCTCGTTCCACCGGCCCCTACAGTCTGGTAACGCAGCAGCCGTTGGGCGGTAAGGCGCAGTTTGGAGGCCAGCGCTTCGGCGAGATGGAAGTGTGGGCACTGGAGGCCTACGGTGCGGCCTACACTCTGCAGGAAATGCTCACGGTAAAGTCGGACGATGTCAGCGGACGTACGCAAATGTACAAGAACATCGTCGATGGCGAGCACCGGATGCAGGCAGGCATGCCCGAGTCCTTCAACGTGTTGGTGAAGGAGATACAGGCGCTCAGTATCAATGTCGTGCTGGATACCACATCCGAGGACGACGCGTCCAAGTGATGCGCACGACCGTGAATTATTGGATCACCGATCAGTCCGTAATAGGACGGGAGAGGCCATGAAAGAACTCATGCAATTGTTCAGACAGCCGGGGCAGCCGCGGGATTTCGATGCGATCCGCGTGGGGCTTGCGTCGCCGGAAGTGATCCGGTCCTGGTCTTTCGGCGAGGTCAAGAAGCCGGAGACCATTAACTACCGGACTTTCAAACCCGAGCGTGACGGTTTATTCTGCGCCCGTATTTTCGGTCCCAACAAGGACTACGAGTGTCTGTGCGGCAAGTACAAGCGACTTAAGCACCGCGGGGTGGTTTGCGAGAAGTGCGGGGTGGAAGTCACCACCGCCAAGGTGCGCCGCGAGCGCATGGCGCATATCGATCTCGCCAGCCCCGTGGCGCACATCTGGTTCCTGAAGTCATTGCCGTCGCGTATCGGCTTGATGCTCGACATGACGTTGCGCGAGCTGGAGCGGGTGCTCTACTTCGAGGCCTATGTGGTGGTTGATGCGGGCATGACGCCGCTCGAACCGCGCCAGTTGCTGAGTGAAGAGCAGTATTACGAGGCGATCGAGGAGCACGGCGACGGTTTCGATGCCCGCATGGGCGCCGAGGCCGTGCGCGATCTGCTGCTGCAAGTCGACCTTAAGACGGAGGCGGTCAACTTGCGCCAGGCCCTGGTCGATACCGGCTCCGAAACCAAGAGCAAGCGCCTGTCCAAGCGGCTCAAGCTGGTCGAGTCCTTCATCGAATCCGGCAACAAACCGGAGTGGATGATCCTGACCGTGCTGCCCGTGTTGCCGCCGGATCTACGTCCGCTGGTACCGCTCGACGGCGGCCGCTTTGCGACCTCGGACCTGAACGATCTATACCGGCGCGTGATCAACCGCAACAATCGCCTGCGTCGTCTGCTTGAGCTCAAGGCGCCGGACATCATTGTGCGCAACGAAAAGCGCATGCTGCAGGAATCTGTGGACTCATTGCTCGACAATGGTCGCCGCGGGCGCGCTGTCACGGGCACCAACAAGCGTGCCCTGAAGTCACTTGCCGACATGATCAAGGGCAAGCATGGTCGCTTCCGCCAGAACCTGCTGGGCAAGCGCGTCGACTATTCGGGCCGTTCGGTCATCGTGGTTGGTCCCACGCTCAAGCTGCACCAGTGCGGGCTGCCCAAGCGTATGGCACTCGAACTGTTCAAGCCGTTCATTTTCTCCAAGCTGCAACTGCGCGGTCTGGCGACCACGATCAAGCAGGCCAAGCGGGCGGTCGAGGATGAGATCTCGGAGGTTTGGGACATACTCGAAGAAGTGATCCGCGAACATCCGGTGCTCCTGAACCGGGCGCCGACCCTGCATCGTTTGGGCATTCAGGCGTTCGAGCCGGTGCTCATCGAAGGCAAGGCGATCCAGCTGCATCCGCTGGTTTGCACCGCGTTCAATGCTGACTTCGACGGTGACCAGATGGCCGTGCACGTGCCACTCTCGCTCGAAGCTCAGCTCGAAGCGCGTGCGCTGATGATGTCCTCGAACAACATCCTCTCGCCTGCGCATGGCGAACCGATCATCGTGCCCACGCAGGACGTAGTGCTCGGCCTGTATTACATGACGCGTGAGCGCATTAACGCCACCGGCGAAGGTATGATTTTCTCCGACGTGGCCGAAGTGCACCGGGCGTATGATGCCAAGGCGGTCGAGTTGCATACGCGCATTAAGGTGCGGGTGCAGGACTATGTAGAGGACGGGGCCGGCGAAATGCAATCTCGCCTGCGCCTGGTCGAAACCACGGTGGGCCGTTCCTTGCTCGCCGAGATTCTGCCCCAGGGCATGCCGTTCGAGCTGATCAACCGGGATCTGACCAAGAAGGTCATCACTAGCCTGATCAACGATTGCTATCGCTACCGCGGCCTAAAGGAAACGGTCGTGTTTGCCGATCAGCTTATGTACACCGGTTTCTATTACGCCACGCGCGCGGGGGCCTCGATCGGCGTCAACGATATGGTGATTCCTTCGGAGAAGGCCAAGATTCTGGCCGAAGCCGAAGCCGAGGTGAAGGATATCGAGGGACAGTACGCCTCGGGTCTGGTGACCACTGGCGAGCGCTACAATAAGGTGGTTGACATCTGGTCACGCACCAACGAACAGGTCGCCAAGGCCATGATGAAGCATCTCGGTTCGGAAGAAGTGATCGATGCCGAAGGTAACAAGGTCAGCCAGGTCTCGTTCAACCCGATCTACATGATGGCCGATTCCGGTGCGCGTGGTTCCGCGGCTCAGATTCGCCAGTTGGCCGGCATGCGCGGCCTGATGGCCAAGCCCGACGGCTCAATCATCGAAACCCCGATCACGGCGAATTTCCGTGAAGGGCTGACGGTGTTGCAGTACTTTATTTCCACTCACGGCGCGCGCAAAGGCCTGGCTGATACCGCCTTGAAGACGGCGAACTCGGGTTATCTCACTCGCCGTCTGGTCGATGTGGCGCAGGACATGGTCGTAACAGAAGAGGATTGCGGCACCGAGGACGGGCTCGAAATGAAGCCCATCGTCGAAGGCGGTGAAGTGCTCGAACCTCTGCGCGAGCGGGTGCTTGGCCGCGTTCTGGCGCGACCGGTGACGGCGCCGGGCAGCGACAAGGAGTTGATGCCGGCTGGTGTCCTGCTCGACGAACGCGCGGTGGTGGAGCTGGAAGAAGCTGGTGTGGATAACGTAATCGTGCGCTCAGCGATTACCTGCAATACTCGTCATGGTGTGTGCGCCATGTGCTACGGACGCGATCTGGCCCGGGGCCATCGCGTGAGTATCGGCGAATCGGTAGGCGTCATTGCCGCCCAGTCGATCGGCGAACCGGGCACGCAGCTTACGATGCGGACCTTCCATATCGGCGGCGCGGCGTCGCGTTCGGCGGCGATCAGTCACATCGAAGCGAAGGCGGCGGGTACGGTGCGTCTGCACAGCTTCAAGTACGTCACTAATGCCGAAGGCAATCTAGTCGCGATTTCGCGTTCGGGCGAGATCGGGCTGGTGGATGAGGTCGGTCGTGAGCGCGAACGCTACAAGGTGCCTTACGGCGCGGCGGTTACGGTCAAGGACGGCGTTGCGGTTGAAGGTGGGCAGATTATTGCCACTTGGGATCCGCATACCCACCCGATCATCACAGAAGTGGCCGGACGCGTTCAGCTCGACGACTTCTCCGAAGGCGTTTCGTCGCGCCAGGAAGTGGACGAAATCACGGGTCTCGCGAGCATCCACGTACTCGATCCCAAGCAGCGCCCCGCGCAGGGCCGTGAAATGCGCCCGCTGGTGCGCGTACTGGACGGCAGGGGCAAGGCGAAAACGTTGCCCGATACCGATGTGCCGGCACAGTACGTGCTGCCGGGCGGTGCGCTGGTAATGCTCGAGGACGGTGCCGAGGTCAAGGTGGGTGACGTTGTGGCCCGCATTCCGCAGGAAACCTCCAAGACGCGTGACATCACCGGTGGCCTGCCGCGGGTGGCCGATCTGTTCGAAGCGCGCCGGCCCAAGGAGCAGGCGATTCTAGCCGAGGCCACGGGCACCGTTTCCTACGGCAAGGACACCAAGGGCAAGCAGCGCCTGGTCGTCACCACCGAGAACAGCGAACAGGTAGAGATGCTGATTCCGAAATGGCGACAGATTAATGTGTTCGAAGGCGAGCACGTGGTGCGCGGGGAAGTGATCGCCGACGGCGAGTTTGATCCCCACGACATTCTGCGCGTGCTTGGGGTGCGCCGCCTGACCGAATTCCTGGTGCGTGAAATCCAGGACGTATACCGCCTGCAGGGTGTGCGCATCAACGACAAGCACATCGAAGTCATCATTCGTCAGATGTTGCGCAAGTGCGAGATCACCGAATCGGGCGATACCCGGCTACTCAAGGGTGAGCAGGTTGACTGGTCGCACGTGGTCGATGCCAACGAAGCCGCGTTGGCGGCCGACGAGCAGCCGGCGAGCTACAATCCGGTGCTGCTAGGCATCACCAAGGCTTCGCTGGCGACTGAATCCTTCATTTCGGCGGCGTCCTTCCAGGAGACCACCCGGGTGCTCACCGAAGCCGCGGTACGCGGCGCGCGGGACGATCTGCATGGCCTGAAAGAAAACGTGATCGTGGGTCGATTGATTCCGGCTGGCAGCGGCTATGCCTACCATCGTGCGCGGCGTCATGTCTCGGCGAGCGATCAGGCTCGCGCCGAGGCCGAGGAGTTGTTTGCGCCGAGCGTCGGGGAGGCAGAGGTACAAACCGAGGAAAACGAGACGGATACAGCGAAAACTTGACAGCTTGAAGGGACATCTATAACATTTCCCTGCTTAGAACGAGGCCGGCTTAGCCGGCCTCCTTTTTCCATATTTCGAGGGGAGCCGATGGCTACGACCAATCAGCTCGTGCGCAAGCCACGACAGCAACCGCGCGAAAAAAACAGGGTGCCTGCGCTGGCCGGCAGTCCGCAGAAAAGAGGCGTGTGCACGCGCGTGTACACAACCACGCCGAAGAAACCCAACTCGGCTTTGCGGAAGGTGGCGCGTGTGCGCCTGACCAACGGCTTTGAGGTCACCAGCTACATCGGCGGTGAAGGCCATAACTTGCAGGAGCACTCGGTGGTACTCATTCGTGGCGGCCGTGTGAAGGATTTGCCGGGTGTGCGCTATCACACGGTGCGTGGTTCGCTCGATTGCGCCGGTGTCAATGATCGCCGCCAGTCGCGTTCCAAGTATGGCGCCAAGCGACCGAAATAAAGAATCCGAGGACTATAGATCATGCCGAGACGACGCGAAGTTCCCAAACGCCAGATTCTGCCCGACCCCAAATACGGGAGCGAATTGCTGGCGAAGTTCATCAACATGTTGATGACTGGCGGCAAGAAATCCGTTGCCGAGCACATCGTGTACGGTGCGCTTGACAAGCTGGGCGAGCGTGGCGAGCCGCTGGGAGTGCTGGAACAGGCGCTGGAAAATGCACGTCCTCTGGTAGAGGTCAAGTCGCGCCGTGTTGGTGGCGCTACCTATCAGGTGCCGGTAGAGGTGCGTCCGGTGCGCCAGAATGCGTTGGCCATGCGCTGGGTGATTGACGCCGCACGGGCGCGCTCGGAAAAATCGATGGCGATGCGTCTGGCGGGCGAACTGTTGGACGCCTCCCAGAGTCGCGGTAATGCGGTAAAAAAGCGTGAAGACGTGCACCGCATGGCCGAGGCCAATAAGGCCTTCTCGCACTACCGCTGGTAAGTCCAGCCCTTTTTTGGCGCCGGCTCGCCGGTGCCTCTGTTTAAAATTTCGAGGTTAACTGTGTCCCGCAAGACTCCGATCGAGCGTTATCGAAACATTGGCATCATGGCTCATATCGATGCCGGCAAGACGACGACGACCGAACGCATCCTCTTCTACACCGGCATCTCCCACAAGATGGGCGAAGTCCACGAGGGCACGGCCGTCATGGACTGGATGGAGCAGGAGCAGGAGCGCGGTATCACCATTACCTCGGCCGCGACGACCACGTTCTGGCAGGGTATGGACAAGCAATACCCTGAGCACCGCATCAATATCATCGACACCCCCGGGCACGTCGACTTCACGATCGAGGTTGAACGTTCGCTGCGCGTGCTTGACGGCGCCGTGTGCGTGCTCGATGCCAACGCCGGCGTGGAGCCGCAGACTGAGACGGTATGGCGCCAGGCCAACCGCTACGAAGTCCCGCGCATGATCTTCGTCAACAAGATGGACAAGATGGGTGCGGACTTCTATCGCTGTGTGAAGATGGTCAAGGAGCGCCTGGGGGCCAGCCCGGTTTCGGTGCAACTGCCGATCGGGGCCGAAGACGAGTTTGCCGGCGTGGTGGATCTCATCCGCATGCAGGCGATCTACTGGAATCCGGAAGATCGCGGCGTGACCTACGATTCGCGCGAAATTCCCGACGACCTCAAGGGCAAGGCAACCGAATGGCGCGAAGTCATGGTCGAGGCCGCTGCCGAGGCCAATGAAGAATTGATGGAAAAATACCTTGAGGGAGGCGAACTCAGCGCCGAGGAAATCAAGCAGGGGCTGCGTGCCCGCACGCTCGCCAACGAAATCGTGCCGGTGTTGTGCGGCACCGCGTTCAAGAACAAGGGTGTGCAGGCGATGCTCGATGCGGTGATCGAGTACATGCCGTCGCCGATTGATGTGCCTGCCATCAAGGGCAACCTCGATGATGCCGACAATACCCCGGCCGAGCGTCACTCGGACGACGACGAACCGTTTTCGGCTCTGGCTTTCAAGATCGCCACCGACCCGTTTGTCGGTTCCCTGACCTTCATGCGTGTGTATTCGGGCGTAATCAAGTCCGGCGATTTCGTATACAACCCGGTCAAGGGCAAGAAAGAGCGGATTGGCCGTATCCTGCAGATGCACTCCAATACCCGTCAGGAAATCAAGGAAGTGCGCGCGGGTGATATCGCAGCGGCGGTAGGCCTCAAGGATGTTACCACGGGCGATACGCTGTGTGATACGGACAAGGTCATTGTGCTCGAGCGCATGGAGTTTCCGGAGCCGGTTATTTCGGTGGCGGTCGAACCCAAAACCAAGGCCGATCAGGAAAAAATGGGCCTCGCGCTGCAGAAGTTGGCGCAGGAGGATCCCTCGTTCCGCGTGCGGACCGATGAGGAATCCGGCCAGACCATCATTTCCGGCATGGGCGAGCTGCATCTGGAAATCATCGTTGACCGCATGCGGCGTGAATTCAAGGTTGATGCCAATGTGGGTCGTCCGCAGGTCGCCTATCGTGAGACTGTGCGCAGCAGCGTCGAGCAGGAAGGCAAGTTCGTGCGCCAGTCCGGCGGCCGTGGCCAGTATGGTCATGTATGGATTCGCCTCGAGCCGCGTGAACAGGGTGCGGGATACGAATTCGTCAATAAGATCGTGGGTGGCGTAATTCCCAAGGAGTACATTCCCTCGGTGGATAAGGGCATCCAGGAACAGTTGCAGAACGGCGTTATCGCCGGGTACCCCGTGGTCGATGTGGGCGTCACGTTATATGACGGCTCCTACCATGATGTCGACTCCTCGGAAATGGCGTTCAAGATCGCCGGCTCCATGGCCTTCAAGGCGGCCATGGTCAAGGGCGGCGGTTATTTGCTTGAGCCCATGATGAAGGTCGAGGTGGTCACGCCCGAGGAGTACATGGGCGATGTGGTGGGTGATCTCAATCGCCGTCGCGGCATGGTGCAGGGCATGGAAGAGGCGCCGGCGGGTAAGATTGTGCGCGCCGAAGTGCCGCTCGCCGAGATGTTCGGTTATGCCACCGCCATGCGTTCGGCAACCCAGGGCCGGGCCAACTATTCGATGGAATTCAGCCACTATGCCGAGGCGCCGTCCAACGTCGCCGAGGAAGTCATCAAGAAGGCATCCTGATCTTTTTAGCGATTTCGCGTTAGTAGAGGTAATACGCAATGTCCAAGGAAAAGTTTGAGCGTACGAAGCCGCATGTGAATGTAGGCACGATAGGTCACGTTGACCATGGCAAGACCACGTTAACGGCGGCGATCACCAAGGTTGCGGCGGCGCATTTTGGCGGT
>JBAUSV010000299.1:0-3001 GCA_049581885.1 Gammaproteobacteria bacterium
GGGTCAGCAGCACGTTAGCCGCTTCGAACAAATACATGCGCAGCATGGCGTCTCCGCATTTCGAGATGCGGCCGGACCAATCGACTTCCCCCGAGGCATGGCGGCGGGTCGTCAGTCCAACGTAGGCACCGACACTTCTTGATCGCTTGAAGCGCGTGGGATCGTCAATCGTTGCCTTGAAGCAGAGCGCGGTGATGGGACCGACACCGGGCACGGTCATGAACCTGCGGACCTGCGCATCCTGGCGCGCCAGCTTGCGAAGCTTACGGTCGAGATCGGCGATCTATAGCGCGCTCGCGCTCATCCGTCCCCCCCATCGCGGTTTCATCCCTTGGAGGCTTTCGGACGCCGGCCGCCGAATACCCGCGCTGTCTCTCAAGCGGCCGGCATCCGAAACCCTTCACATCGCCGACATCACATTTGCATAAAAAGAAAGACCGCCGCGCGACGGGCTATCGAAAAGTCAATCAAGCGTTCTTGATCAGGCAACGGGCGCTGCTACCTTCTTCTTTCTGCGCCAGCCGAGCAGACCTAATACGCCCAAGCCGGAAGCAAAGAGCGGCAGTGCCGCAGGCATAGGTGTGGTGGAAATCGCGGACACCGTCGAGAGCTTGTCCATCGTGAAGCTCCCGCCGGTACCTTTGAACTCAAAGAAGACTTGCAGGAAAACGATGTTCGCAAGGTCCAGCGGCAGGGCCGAGTAGTCCAGCAAGAGGCGGGTGGGCGTGGATTGCAGTACGCCAGTCGGCAGATCGAAGTTGATCGTCTGGGCGAAGCCGGTGGTGTCCGCGAGGACGACTTGGCCAACCACAGAGGTGATATCGCGGGTGTCGTAGCTGGCAAAGTCCAGGGCCAAGTTGCCGCCCGCGGTGAAGTTTGCGGGGCTCTCAAAAAAATATTGCGTCTCGACAGTCACCCCTGTGTCTGTTCCGGACGTCCCAGTCTCTGTTAGGTACGCCGGGTCGAAATGGAGATACCAAGCGGTGTCCCCAGCAGCCGGGCAATCGCTTCCCGCGCATGAATAAGACTGGTGATAGTCGGCAATGTTACCATCAAAAGGCTCGACCGAGAGACCGAACCGCCGGTCTGCGGTACCCACTCCGGTGTCGACGGTCGCACTGGGCAAGTTCTCTCCATCGTATACAACCCAATCTGCGGACAGCGGACTCGGCTGATTGAAGGTGTCAGTGAAGTACGTCGCTGCCAGGGTCGCGCGGGGTGCAAGGGCCACAAGTTCGGCGGCCAGGATCAGGGCCACAGCCAGACCGGCTTTCCGGCGACGCTTACTCAATACCGAAGGCATTGCCCCACCCCCAAAAGACGCATCGGAGCCACGTAAACACGCTAACATTGCTTTGATTTGCGCTGCAACCAGGGGATATGTTAACTTTCGGTAATAATCGGGCGGCGTTTGGCGTCTTTCAAGAGATGTCGCAGATGGGTCCAGGCTGTGTCGAAACGCGTTGATTTGATTGAGTGATTTCGATCAGCCGGGGCGGGATGAAACGGTTCAATGAGGGCGAGGATCGACGGCAATCGACACTGCTTCCCGATAGCTTGGAAGATTATGTGACGGAGGACAATCCGGTCCGTGTCATCGATACCTTCATTGCCTCGCTGGATATGAGGACGTGAACGACGGCAAGCGCCTGTGCCACGATCCAGCCATGCGATGGATTGTCGGCGGCAAGGCGGCTCAGGGCCGTGCAGCTTCACCAAGCCAGATGGGGCGCTTCGAGACGCAATGGCTCGCGGTACCTGCAAACGTTTCCGCTCTTTCCAACTTGTCTGGCAGTGGATCGATATCGTTCATAGTCGTCGTCCACCGAAGGGCATCATGCTCGACATGGATTCGAGCGTGAGCCCAACGCACGGCGAACAGGAGGATAGCGTGTGGAACGGCCATTACGCCCGCACCTGCTATCATCCGCTGTTCGTGTTCAACCAGTTCGGCGATTTGGAACGCTGCACGCTATGTCCCGGCAATGTGCACAGCGCCAACGGTTGGGCGAGTGTGCTCACGCCGGTCATCGTGCGGTATCAGGGCAAAGTCCGGCGCATCTACTTCCGGGCCGATGCAGCCTTCGCCATGCCGGGCGTCTACGAGTGCCTGGAAGCTGAACGGATCAAATACGCGGTCCGCCTGCCGGCCAATCAGGTCCTGCAGAACAGGATCGGCTATCTGCTCAAGCGCCGGGTCGGACGGCCACCGAACGAGGTCCGGCGGTACTACGCCAATCTCACCTACCAGGCGGCAAGCTGGACCAAGTCGCGTCAGGTTATTGCCAAGGTCGAGTGGCATCCAGGAGAACTTTATCCTCGGGTCGGTTTCATCGTTACCGATATGAGCCGACCGGCCGAGCGAGCGGTCGGCTTCTACAACAAACGCGGCACATGCGAGCAGTGGATTAAGGAAGCCAAAGGCGCGATCAAGTGGACGCGGCTGTCATGCCGGACGTTCGCCGCCAATGCGGTCCGGCTTCAGCTTCACGCGCTTGCCTACAATCTCGGCAACTTCCTGCGCATGCTGGCAACGCCGGAGCCGATCAAGGACTGGTCGCTGACGAGCCTGAAGGATAAGCTGATCAAGATCGGTGCGAAGGTCGTCAGCCACGGCCGCTACGTTGCCTTCGAGATGGCCGAGGTCGCCATTCCACGGCAAATGTTCCATGAGATTCTGCGGCTGATCGCGGAATTACGGCCGCAGCCGCCGCCCGCGCCAGCATGAGGCACCGATGCTAGAGCGCCGGGCGATTAATATGCGACGTAGCCGGCAGCTTTGAGGTAGTTCCAGCATTCGGCTGGTGTGAACAAGTCGCAGATGTCGCCGACTGTCAATCGGCTTGCAATATTGGGTCTGACTCATTTCTGATAATCTTTTGGATTCGATTGGCTTGGTTTTCGAAGGAGAATCAGCGCCATGAGAGCCAGGTTCCGCTTGTCCGACCTTGTTCCGCCCGAACTGGCGGTTGAAAGCGTGTCGGAGGAAGCAGATACAATC
>JBAUSV010000300.1:0-1772 GCA_049581885.1 Gammaproteobacteria bacterium
CTGCTGGATGATGCGAATCAGATTGGATGAATCCGTCAGATCACCATAATGCAGAATGAAGTTCCGATTCTCGGCATGCGGGTCCTGGTAAAGATGATCGATACGGTTCGTATTGAAGGATGACGCCCGCCGCTTGATGCCGTGCACCTCGTAGCCCTTATCCAACAGAAATTCCGCCAGATAGGCGCCGTCCTGTCCGGTGACGCCGGTAATCAATGCCCGCTTATTCATGTTCGTCCTTTCCGGTCAAAGTTGATAAATGGGTTTCGAATTCGCTCAGGATACTATCCCGATCAAGACAGCGCTCAGCATAGTCTCGCGCCGCCTCGCCATACCGGGCCCGCAGCGCCGAATCCGCCGCCAGGACTGCAATGGCCTCCGCCAGTGCCGCCGAATCCTCCGGCGGCGTCACCAACCCGGTGCCGTGCCCCTCGACAACCTCGGCCAACGCGGTTCCGGGCTCCGTCGTTGCCACGCAAGGCCGCCCCGCGGCCAAAATGTTGGTCAACTTGGAGGGCATCACCAAATCCGCCGCATCGCGCCGCTGCACCACCAGATGTATATCGCCCGCCGCCAGCATCGCGGGCAGTTTCTCCAGAGGCTGCACCGGCAAAAAACGCAGATTGTCCAGCCCTAGTACTTGGGTGCGCTGTTCCAGTCGCGACCGGGCCGCACCAGCACCCGCCATCAGGAATTGGATATTTTTCTGGTCGCGTAGCCGATCCGCCGCCTCCAGCACGCTCTCCAAACCCTGCTTTTCGCCAATGTTGCCGGCATAGAGCACCAGCAGCGTCTCCGGCCCAAAGCCCAGCTCCGCGCGAAACGTATTGTCCCGTTCGGCAGGACGTACCGAAACGATATCCGCCCAGTTTGGAAACAGCCACGCTCGTTCGTCCGCAGCCCCCTTGGCAATCACCCGCTGACGCATGGCCTCCGTAATCGTCGAAACCCGTGTCGCCCGGCGCAGCAAAAACGACTCCACCCCATAGAGCATCCGGCCGAGCATGCCGCCGGGCAGCATGTTCAATCGCAACGCCGCATCCACTTGCAAGTCCTGCACATGCAGCACCCACGGCACGCGACGCACCCAACCATAGAGCAGCGGCCACACCCCGATCTGCAGCGGCGGCATGACTGCAATCACGGCATCCGGTTTCGTTCGGGAAAAAAACTTAGGCAGCCAGTAACGTGCCGCACTCAAGGTAAACCCGGTCTCCAACCGAATACGCGCCCTCGCACCCAGCGCATCCGCCGCGGGCACGAAATGCGCCGCCCGTAGCACCCGCACGCCATCCAAGCGCTCCGCCCGCGAACGTCCGTCCGCATACGCCGCATCGAGCTTCCACTGCGGGTAATGCGGCAAGCCGCAAATCACCTCCACCGTGTGCCCACGTGCGGCGAACCACGCCGCCATTTCGCCGCTGTACTTTCCGGTGCCGGTGGGCTCGGGTGCGTAGTTAAGGCTATAGATCAGCAGTTTCAAGAAATCACGACCTATCAGTGGACTTCAGTGCAAACAGAAAATCAGCCTGGATCGCACGCCCGCTTCGGCCATAGCTCATGTTGTATACACCGGAAAGCGCGAATCCCCGTTCTCGCAACCAAGTGATCACCTCATCGGCTAGCGCCTGCCCTTCATACAACTCGATAAACGAACACTCGACATACACCCAGGCAAAGCGCGACAACAAATCCTCGCAGCCCTGCAGAGTCGGCAACTCGAAACCCTGCACATCCAGTTTGAGTAATGCGGGCGATGCAATCTCCTCGGC
>JBAUSV010000301.1:0-3341 GCA_049581885.1 Gammaproteobacteria bacterium
GCCTGGCCCCGTCCAACGCGCCCGAGGTCAGAGACTTCAGTCCGCGACGAAATTCGTTGTCCATGGCCTCTTCCAATGAAAACTCCCACTGTTCATATACGGACATCCGGTCCCCTCGCATGCATACTTCGGGAAAGGCCGCGATCTCACGGGCCAGTTTCTCGGCCGCGACCCTGGCCTGTCCCCGGGGGACAATCCGGTTTGCGAGCCCCATATCCAGGGCCTCTTTGGCATTCACGGGCCTGCCGGTAAGGATGAGATCAAGCGCACGGCTCATGCCGATCAAACGCGGCATACGAACCGTGCCGCCGTCAATGAGGGGCACGCCCCAACGTCGGCAGAATACACCCATGACCGCGTCTTCCTCAACCACGCGCAGGTCGCACCACAGGGCCAGTTCAAGACCTCCGGCTAAGGCATAGCCGGCTATCGCCGCAATCACGGGCTTTGAGAGCACCATGCGGGATGGACCCATTGGACCGTCGCCGGACGGTTCCACACGGTTCACGCGTTCTCCTTCTGCCATGGCTTTGAGGTCTGCCCCGGCACAAAAATTGCCGTGGTCGCCGAATAGGACACCCACTTTGGCCTCTTCGTCGACATCAAAGGCCCGGAATGCCTCTGCAAGCGCTTCTGCCGTGGGACGGTCAACGGCATTGCGCACATCCGGCCGGCTCAGGATTACGGTGGTTACGGGACCCTCTTTTTTAATTGTGATACTCATTGTATTCGTATCCCCCCATCATATGATGCTCCCAAAAGGCAGCAGGTTCAGAGGCCCTTCATTTCCTCATAAAAGATGGTTTTATTGCTTGACATAATGAAGAATGTTCACTTATATGAATAATCATCATATGCATAAATAACATTTATTACAAGGTAAAATTAATGGGCATAACGGAGAGGAAAGAGCGTGAGCGGGATCTTCAGCAAAAGATGCGCCGCAAGCAGATCCTAAACGCCGCAAAACGCCTTTTTCATGCAAAGGGGTTCACGGCTGCAACCATGGAGGATATTGCACAAGAGGCGGAATTAAGTCCGGCTGCCATATATCTCTATTTCAAGAATAAAGATGACCTCTATGTTTCCCTAAACCTTCAACTCTTGGAATACCTCTCTGACAGACTGGAAAGGCTTTATTTGCAGGAAGGGCTTGATGCAGAAGAAAAGGTTGAAGCCCTCAAAGATCTCTTTCACGATGTCTACGATTTCGACCCGCTGATTCTCATAAACCTGTTTCATCTCCAGGCCAGCGATGGCCTTAGGAATCTGCCTCCAACGCGGCTTTCCCAATTGAATGAATTAGCCGGGAAGAGCCTCAGAAATCTGGCCGGGATATTTGATCAGGGAAAGGAAGAAGGACGTTACGAAGACTTCCATTCCACTGCCCTGGCCGACATTGTCTGGATTATCTTTACAGGTGCGGTACTATGGGAAGAGAGCAAACGGATGATAAACCCCCATAAGGATTACCTGAAAGACACCCTCGATCTTGCAATCGAAATTTTCAGGCGGGGAATAAGGAAAGGATAGCATACATAGAACCTGTGAATACCAACGAATTGTTACGCAAGGAGAAGAAGCGAAAAATGGAAAAAATGTTGAATGACAAGGTCGCCATCATAACAGGATCCGGAAGGGGCATTGGCCGCGCGGTCGCGCTCTTGTTCGCGCGGGAAGGGGCCAAGGTCGTGGTTAGCGATATTGACTCGGAACCGGCGGAACAGACGGCAGCAGACATCAGGGCAGCTGGGGGAGATGCCGTTATATACGTGGGCGATGTCACCGCTCCGGATTTTGCCAAAGGCATCGTGAAGGCTGCGGCAGACAAGTGGGGGGCTGTGCATGTGATTGTAAACAATGCAGGATTCACGTGGGACGCCTTGATCCACAAGATGACGGAAGAGCAGTGGGACAAGATTCTGGACCTGCACCTCAAGGCCCCATTCCGCATTATCCAGGCTGCCAAACCGTATTTTTGCGACGAAGCCAAGCAGGAAAAGCTGCGGGGGGAAAAAGTGTCGCGAAAAATAATCAATATTTCTTCCATAGCGGGCCTCGGCGGAAATCCGGGCCAGGCCAACTATTCCGCCGCCAAGGCCGGCCTCGTGGGCTTGACCAAGACCATCAGCAAGGAATGGGCCAGATATAATGTTCAGTGTAATTGCGTGGCTTTCGGCTTCATCGACACCCGCCTTACCCAGGAAAAAGAAAAAGGCGTCACAGTAGAATCCGAAGCCCAAGAGATAGCGGTTGGGGTGCCCAAAGCGCAGCGAGACATCTTCATAAAGATGATTCCCATGGGTCGACCCGGCACGGTGGAAGAAGCGGCGGGAACGATTCTTTTCTTTGCATCGCCCTTGTCGGACTATGTTTCAGGCCAGGTTCTGGTGGTCGGCGGTGGATTTTCAATGTAGCAGCCCCATGGGCTGATACGATCAGATCAAGGACGGATATGACGATTAATCTTGAGATGGTTGGGGAGAAGATGGATCCCGTCCCTTTCACGTACGACGAGGATAGGGTCATCCTGTATTCCCTGGGCATAGGCGCAGGAGTCGAGGAACTTGACTTCGTCTATGAGAAGAACCTGAAGGTTTTCCCCACATTTGCAGTAATTCCCTTCATGCCTTCGCTTCTCAGCGGCTTCGTTCCCCGGGTAAAACTCAATTTATTAGCCGTTCTTCACGGCGAACAGAAAATAACGCTGCACAAGCTCATCCCCACGTCGGGCACGATCAACACAACCACTACGTTGGATTCCGTTTATGACAAGGGCGACAAGGGCGCAATGCTCAACGTCGGTTTTGAAACGAGAGACGAGAATGGCGACCTGCTTTTCGAGAACAAGGCGGTGGTTGTGGATCGCAGTGCAGGCAATTTTGGAGGAGACAGAGGACCGAAGTCGGAGATCGTGACTCCTCCGAAAGGGAGAGATCCGGACTTTCGATTCGAATATGCCACCACAACCGACCAGGCTGCACTCTACAGACTCAGCGGTGATAAGAATCCCATGCACATAGATCCGGGGTTTGCAAGGAAAGGAGGATTCGATCGCCCGATCCTTCAGGGGCTTTGCACCTTCGGATTTGCGGGCAGGGCTATTCTATACGGCGCCTGTGACGGCGACCCGGCTCGTTTCAAGTCTTTTTCAGTGCGGTTCATGAATGTGGTCTATCCCGGAGATACGCTCATCACCGAAGGGTGGGAGACGGATACAGGCATCTACGTTATCCAGACAAAGACCCGGGATGGCAGAGTCGTTCTGGGAAATGCCGTGGCGGAGGTGGGTTAGAGTCTTTCTGTCAAGCCTTTGAGGTGGGTACTTATAGGTAGTAAAG
>JBAUSV010000302.1:0-4745 GCA_049581885.1 Gammaproteobacteria bacterium
GGGCAGGGACTGTCCGTATCGCCGCATTCCAGTTGCAGTGCAATGTGGCGGATGTCGAAACGCTCGTGCAGGCGCTGTTCGAGGCGGGCGAGCAGGGCGTCGTCAAGTTTGCCGTCGGGTTTGACCAGGTGCGCGGTCAACGCTACCTCGGTGGTGCTCATGGCCCACACATGCAGGTGATGGACTTCGGTGATCTCGGGCGATTCGAGCAATGCGGCACGGATGGCCCCGGGATCGATTCCCGGCGGTACGGCGTCGAGCGAGAGGTTGAACGATTCACGCAGCAGGGTCCACGTGCTCCACAGGATAACGGCCACGATGATCAGGCCCATGAGCGGGTCCAGCCATTCCCAGCCGGTCAGCAGGATGCCGACGCCGGCCAGGATCACGCCGCCCGAGAGCGCGGCGTCGGAGAGCATGTGCAGGAAGGCCCCGCGCACGTTCAGGTCCTGTTTGCGTCCACGCGCGAACAGCAATGCGGTGGCGGTATTGGCCGCAACGGCGACGGCGGCGACGGCGATGACCAGGGACTCGTCGACAGGGCTGCTTGCGAACAGGCGCTGGGCGCATTCCCAGGCCAGCGCCACCGACATGATGATCAACAGCAGGGCATTGGCAAGCGCGGCCAGGATGGTCGCTCGGCGGAAGCCATAGGTGCGCTTGGAATTGGCGGGTCGGCTGGCGAGCCAAACGGCGCCGCCGGCGAGTACGAGGCTGAGGACGTCGGTCAGGTTGTGGCCGGCATCGGCGAGCAGGGCCGTGGAATTTCCGATCAGCGCCGCGGCCAGTTCGCCGGCCACGATCACCAGGTTCAGCGCGATGCCGACGACAAAGCGCCGGCCCGTGCCGGGGGCGGCATGAGCGTGATCGTGGCTCACCAGTCGATGACCTTGCGGTTGCGGTAGAAAAGCCCCGTTTCGGGCGCGGGCTCGGCGCTCGCGAGCCACACGGCGGTGTCGGCGCCTTCTTCCGGGCTGCGCGGCGCCCGCTTGCCGCCAAGGTCCGTGCGGACCCAACCGGGACACATGGCATAAACCTTGATGCCGCGCTCGGCGAGCTCATGGGCGAATACACGCGTGACGGCATTGAGCGCCGTCTTGGACAAGCGGTAGCCGAGCCGTCCGCCCTGCATGTCCTGGAGCTGTCCCATGCTCGAAGAGACATTAACGATGCGCCCCGTGTCGGACATCAGCGGAGCCAGGGTCTGTATCAGGCGCACGGCGCCCAGCGTGTTGACATTGAAATGCTCGAGCAGCGTCGTCATGGACACATCCATCGGATCGGCCGAGTGCCGGGCATCGGGTTCGTGTGATTCGAGCATGATGCCGGCGTTGTTGACCAGTACATCCACCCTGCCGTATTGCTCCCTGATCCAACTCGCAAGTGCCCGCGCATCTTCGCCGCGTGCCACATCGAGTTTGCGCAGCACGACGGGCAGCGTATCGACTTCCAGGGAACGTAGTGCTTCCGCGCCGCGTGCGGCATCGCGTGCACACAGCACGGTCTCGAAGCCTTTTTCGGCAAGCGCCCGCGCAATCGCGAGGCCGATGCCACGGTTGGCGCCGGTCACCACCGCGATACGTTGTGTACTCGCCGTCATGTTCATGGGTTGTCGGACTGCGAACAATTGCCGGTCATCGGGCAGGCTTCAGATGCAACATGTTGATTTTACAGTGTGAGCTTGCTTTGCGGGCCGCAGAGGTTCGTTCACAAGCTGGAGGAGGCGCCAGGGCATGCTCTATAACGCCTGTCTCGGGAACAGCCGAAGAAGGATGGCGCCCCCTTATCCCGTCAAGTCTCGAAATAGAGTAAATACAGAATGGTACAGTGCCGATTCCAGAGTACCTGCTATCCCACCACCCGCCCGGAGTCATCGCCGTCGAAGCCTTGTCCACAGCATCCACGATTCTCACCGAGGAACCGGATGAGCCGTTTCTGCACCTCCGCTTGCACGGCGGCGAGGTGCGGCAGACCGGACAGGCCAGCGCGCTGCTCGGCTTAAAATTGCCCGCCGGCGCCAGCGGTAACCCGGAAGGTTTGTACGCCGAATGGAGTTGGGATGGTGAAACCCTCACCGTCCGCAACGACCGCTATGGCATTTACCCCCTGTACTGGTTCCAGCACGACGGCGATTTCGGTCTGTCGCCTTCCATTCCGTCCTTGATTGCGCTGGGTGCTCCGCGTGACTGGGACGACAACGCACTCGCCGTGCTGCTGCGCTACGAATCCTGCCTCGGCGAGGACACGCCGTTCCGTGCGATCCGGGCGTTGCCGCCGGGCGCGACCCTGACCTGGCGCGCTGGGCACGTCACGTTGACCAGTGTGCGGCCACCTGTTCCGAAGCCCTTCGACGACAGCCGCGACGAGGCGATCGACCGCTTTATCGAACTCTTCCGCGCCGCCATCCGCCGCCGACCGCCTCCGGAAACCGGCTTTGCCGTACCGCTCAGCGCGGGCCGCGATTCGCGGCACATCCTGCTGGAGCTGCTGGAAGCAGACTGGCGACCGACGCATTGCGTCAGTGCTCGCTATCACCCGCCGCGTCCTGACAACGATGCGCGAATTGCTGCACAGCTCGCTGCATTGGTCGGGATCGAACACGTCACGCTCGAGCAGCCGCGCTCCCAGTTGAAGGTGTTGACGCGTCATTATTATCAGACCAACTACTGTTCGACGATGCCGGCGTTCTTCCTGTGGGCGGTATCCGATTATCTGCATGGCAGGACGCAGACGGTATACGACGGGTTGGCCGGCGACGTGCTTTCTGCGGGGCACTGCCTGACGCCCGAACGGCTCGCGTTGTATGAAGCGGGACGTTTCGAGGACTTGGCGGCACTGCATCTCGGGCCGCAGTGGGATGGAGTGCTGCGCACAACGGTGCCGCCTGTATTCTGTCGCCGCTGGTCGCGTGATCGTGCGATCGCGCATTTCGCGCGCGGGTTGCAGCGTCACACCGAGGCTCCCAACCCGGTTGGCGCGTTCGCGCTGTTCAATCGCACGCGCCGCAACACAGCGTTGCAACCGTGCCGGATCTTCAATCGCTTCCCGCGTGTGTATTGCCCCTATCTGGATCATGCCCTGTACGATTTACTGGCGTCCCTGCCGGCCAGCATGCTGCTCGATCACACGTTTCACACGGATGCGATCCGGCGCGCCTACCCGCGTTACGCGGCGCATCCCTTCACCGAGCACAATGAATCGCCGCTGCACGATCACACGCACTACCGGCGCTTTCTGCGTGAGGTGTCCGGCGAGGTGCTGGCGCATCCGCGTTCGCGCCTGTTGCGGCACAGCACGATCTTGCCACGGCTCGCGCGTTGCGCGGTCGACCGTGGCTACCTCGGCAGCGTCGACTGGATCGGTCAGCGCGTCGCGTATCTGCTGGGTTTCGAAGCCCTCACGGATTCCGGTTGACACTATCGAGGACGAGCAGAGTACGGCTACGACGTCTGGAGCAACCGCACCGTAAGCTACTCCGTTAAAAAGACGGTTCCAAAGTGGAGTGTCCAGTGGTGTGCCGCCTGTGAGTCCGGCGGTGTTTTAATGTCCGAAAACGGCGAGTTTATGAGGGCGTCCGGGCTTATTATGGGCGCATGTGGAAAGATTCGAATACATGCTATCAAGCCCTGCGTGCCCGCGATGCGCGTTTCGATGGGCAGTTCTACGTGGGTGTCACATCTACCGGTATTTATTGCCGCCCCATTTGCAGTGCACGCCCCGTCAAACGGGAAAACTGCCGGTTTTATCCGAGTGCGGCGGCGGCAGAAGCAGCAGGGTTTCGGCCGTGCCTGCGGTGTCGGCCGGAACTCGCGCCGGGTCATGCGAGTGTGGATGCCAGCGGCCGCCTCGCCCGCGCAGCAGCCAATCTGATCGAGGATGGGGCGCTCGCCGATGCCCGACTCGATGGACTGGCCGAACGCCTGGGCACGAGCGACCGGCATCTGCGGCGGGTGTTTGCCGCCGAGTTCGGGGTGTCCCCGGTCGTCTATGCGCAAACCCAGCGCTTGTTGCTGGCCAAGCGGTTGTTGACCGATACGACATTGCCGGTTACCGAGATCGCCATGGCGTCGGGTTTCGGTAGCCTGCGCCGCTTCAATGCGCTGTTTCGCGAACGTTACCGGATGCAGCCGCGCGACTTGCGCAAAACCCCGGAAGCGGGGGAGCGCAGTGAACTCGTGTTCGAACTGGCCTATCGACCACCTTATGCCTGGGCGCCGCAACTGGAGTTTCTGCATTCGCATCGCAGCGACGGTGTCGAGGCGGTGACCGGAAAGCGCTATGTGCGCAGCGTTGCGATCCGGCGCGAAGGGGGCACGCACCGTGGCTGGATCGCGGTGGCACACCCTGCGCGCCGGCACACCTTGAAGGTGAGGCTGTCGGCTTCCTTGGCACATGTGGTGCCGGATGTGCTCGGACGCGTGAAGCATGTATTTGACCTGACCTGCCGTCCGGACGAGGTCGAACGCCATCTCGGATCGCTGGCCGCGGGTACCCCGGGCCTGCGTGTACCCGGCGCTTTCGACGGTTTCGAGATGGCGGTGCGCGCCGTGATCGGGCAACAGATCACGGTGGCGGCGGCGCGCACGCTGACCAGCCGCCTGGCCGCCGCGTTCGGCGAACCGCTGACCACACCGTTCGCAGCGCTGACCCATACCTTCCCGACGCCGGAACGCCTGGCGGTAGCCGGTTCCGATGAATTGGGCCGCCTCGGCATCATTCGCTCGCGTCAGCGTGCGATCCGTGCC
>JBAUSV010000303.1:0-2670 GCA_049581885.1 Gammaproteobacteria bacterium
ACCATGCAGTACGGCAGCCACCCGCAGAACCTTACGCAGATTGGCAAGGAACTGGGTGTGGCAACCCTGCTGGAGGGCAGCGTGCAGAAATCCGGTGACCAGGTGCTGATCAACGTGCAGTTGATCAACGCAAAGACCGACAGCCATCTCTGGGCCGAGAGCTACACCCGCACGCTGAAGAACGTGTTCGGCGTCGAGGGCGAGGTCGCCGAGAAGATCGCCAGCGCGCTCAATGCAAAGCTCTCACCCGAGGAAAGCAGGCGCCTGTCATCGGGACTGAGCGACAATTCCGCAGCCAACCTGCTGTATCTGCGCGCCCGGCATGAAATCGATGCCATCGGTTCCACCAATCCCATCAAGAGACTGACCCAAGCGATCGATCTGTACCGTCAGGCCGTGTCCAAGGTATCCGGCTTCGCGCTGGCTCGAGCGGGACTGTCCTACGCCGAGAGCCTGCTGGCTTCTTACGGCGGAGGCGGCGAAGACGCCGGAAAGCTCAGGGCCGATGCCCGCGCACAAGCTGAACAGGCCCTCAAGCTGGCGCCATCCCTACCCGAATCGCACCTTGCCATGGGTTATGTCGAGTATTACGGCAAGGGCCACTACGATGCGGCGCTGGACGCCTTTGCCGCTGCCTTGCGCCTGCGGCCCAACGATGCCGCGGTGTACGCCGCGCGCGGTTACGCATTGAACCGCCAGGGGAAGTTCAGCCAGGCCATCGAGGCCTTGCGCAAGGCCTGGTCCCTCGACCCCAATGCCCGCGAAATCCCGTTTAACCTGGGCAGCATCTACATGGCGCAAGGAAACTACGACGAAGCCGAAACGATCTTTCGCAACGCAATCGCCCTGCAGCCGGACAACGCTAATGTTCGCTACGGGTATGCCAGCTGCATCATGCTCTCCACGGGCAACGTGGAACGTTCCATCGCCGAGATGAAGGGACCGGGCGACCTCCTGGGATTGGGACGAGCCATCTTCCTGATCGATCATCGCGAGTACGAGCAGGCCATTGCGCTGGTCAAGACCCTACCCGACTCGATAATGAGCTACTACCCCGGTGGCAAGGACATGGAGCTGGCGGGGCTGTATCAGTCGGCCGGGGACATGCCCCGTGCACGGACGTACGCCTCCAGGGCATTGCCCGGGTTGCGTGCCCTACTGCAGGGGCAGGCCGGGCATCCCGAGCAGACTTGGCGGGTCCTGTCCGCGATGGCCACGGCACAGCTGATCCTGGGCAAGACCCGTGACGCGATGGAATCCCTCAAGGCCATGCTGGCCGCCGGAGAGGCGTCCGGGGACCTCAGCGAGCGACCCTTCGTGGTCCTGGAGGTGGCACAAGGTTACGCCATGGCCGGCCGACCGGACCAAGCCGTCCCCCTGCTGTCCCGCGCGCTGACCATGCCCGGTATCGGCAGGTACTACTCCCCGGTCATGCTCTGGATCGATCCCGCATGGGACCCGATCCGCAAGTCACCCGCGTTCCAGGCGCTGCTGAAAAAATACGCGAAATACAAGCCCGCTACGATACCGGCCATCGGCTCCGTCTCCACTCCGGCGACGGCAACGACGCCATGAGCGGCAAGGCCTCCTTCTTCGCCGAACTCAAACGTCGCCATGTCTGGCGAGTCGCCATCGCCTACGCGGTCACCGCGTGGCTGCTGCTTCAGCTCGCCGCCATCGTGCTGCCCACGTTCGGCGCCCCGCATTGGGTACTGAAGGTGCTGATCGGCGTCTTCGTGCTCTTCTTCCCGATTGCCATAATCGTGGCCTGGGCGTTCGAGGTGACGCCCGAGGGCGTGCGACGTACGGAGCCGGAGGGGTCGGAGGCGGCGCGCCCGGCGCAGATCCATCGCCGCGTGGGCCACACGCTCACTATCATCACCTTCGTGGTGCTTTCCGCTGCGGTCGGCGTGCTCGCCTGGCAACTGACGGCCGCTCGTTCAGACTCGGCGGCGATGGCCGCACCTCCCGCCAAATCCATCGCCGTGCTGCCGTTCGAGAATCTGTCCACGGACAAGAGCAACGCCTATTTCGCGGCCGGTATGCAGGACCTGATCCTGACCAAGCTAGCCGACATCGGCGACCTCAAGGTCATCTCGCGCACCTCGACCTTGAGCTACGGCAGCCACCCGAAAAATCTGAAAGTCGTCGGCCGGCAACTCGGCGTGGCGACACTGCTCGAAGGCAGCGTGCAGAAATCCGGCGACCAGGTACTGGTCAACGTGCAGTTGATCAATGCGGCGAGCGACAGCCACATCTGGGCCCAGAGCTACACCCGCACTCTGAAGAACGTCTTCGGCGTCGAGGGCGAGGTGGCCGAGCAGATCGCCCAGGCGCTCAAAGCCAGGCTCTCGCCCGCGGAAACCCAGCGTCTCGCCACCGCACTCAGCGCTGACCCGGCCGCCAACGATTTGTATCTCCACGCCGAATACTTCACCAACCAGGGCGACATCAACTATGACACGGTGGCGTGGAAGCAGGCGATTCCGCTCTACGAGCAGGCGATAGCGAAAGTCCCGGACTTTGCCCTGGCGCGGGCGCGCCTCTCCTATGTCCAGAGTCTACTCGCCTGGTTCGGCGGCAGCGGCGAGGACGTCCAGCACCTGCGGGCCGAAGCGCGCACCCAGGCCGAGCGGGCGCTTGCGCAGGCACCGGAGCTGGCCGCGGCCC
>JBAUSV010000304.1:0-16071 GCA_049581885.1 Gammaproteobacteria bacterium
ATTTACGTGTGGCCGTCTTCTTCCTGCGCGTCGCAGTCTTCTTTTTACGAGCGCCAGCCTTCTTCTTGCGAGCGGCCGGCTTCTTGCGTGTCGCAGTCTTTTTGCGAGCACCTGCTTTCTTCTTCGCGATTGCTTTGCGACGAGCCGCTTGAGTACGACGAGCGACTGTCTTTTTCTTCGCTGCCGTCTTCTTGCGCCGCGTCGCGGTCTTTTTTCGAGCACCAGTCTTACGTGTTGCCATGAGTCGGATCTCCGTATGTGAACAACTCAACCCGAAGTATAGTTGCATTTACTTATTTTTGTGTGCTTTTTTGAAAAGTTTTTTAACGTGCAAGTGAGCGAATCCGTTTCCAATGTTCGCTTGAAACTGGCGTTACGGACAACCGATTACCTCGTTGAAGAATCCGCATCGTTTTCAATGAGGCAAGCTCTCGCAGCTTCGACAATGCGACCGTTGTACCGAAGCGTTCAACAAATTCCAGGTCCACCGTCGACCAGCGCGGCGCATCCTGTGTGCTGCGTGGGTCGAAATGCGGATCGTTTTCGTCGAACTGCGTAGGATCCGGATAGGCATCGCGAACGACGCGCATGATGCCAACGATACCCGGTTCCGCGCAATTCGAATGGTAAAAGAACACCTCGTCCGCGAGGTGCATATCACGCATGAAATTGCGCGCCTGATAGTTGCGCACCCCGTCCCACATCGTGCGCTGGCGTGGTGCGCAGGCTAGATCGTCGATCCCGAATGCCGACGGTTCGGACTTCATCAGCCAGTAGTTCATGCGTGTGCTCCAGGCAAATTGAACGTTGTGATGCCCCGTTCGGTAACGACCACATCGAGCGCGACATCCCACTCCGCCGTTATCAACGGCGGCGTTTGTTGCCAGGCATAGGCATAACCGCACAAGGTCGGCCGCGTGCGTCCGTCCCGCTTGAAGGCGAAGGCACGGTCGTAAAATCCCGCGCCGAATCCCAGTCGGTTGCCGTGCGCATCGAAACCGAGCAACGGCACCAGTACCAGATCCAGCGCCTCGGGTGCGAGGATCCGGGTTGCATCGGGTGCCGGTTCGGGAATGCCGAAACGGTTCGGCTGCAAGGGATCGCCCGTCTGCCAACGCACGAATTCCATGCGCTGCGCATCCAGCACGCGCGGCAGGTACACGGTCTTGCCGGCCTCGAACGCTGCATTGATCAGGGGTGCTGGATCGAGTTCACCGGCCAGGGCGGCATAAGCCGCCACACACTCGGCAGCGTGAAAGGGAGCGCTGGCGGCAAGGTGCCGTGCGGCGGCGGACGACTCGCGGATCACGGCTGCCGGCAGCGCGTTGCGGCGCGCCAGCAATTCGCGGCGCAACGCGGAACGTGTGCGTTTCAGTTGGGAAGGAGAAGAAGACATCCTCCGTCTACGCCGTTGCCGGTGGTCGCCCTTGAACCAACAGTTCAAGGGGGAGTGAACCGTGGTGGCTCAGGCTTTCCGCATAGCGGACATGCTCACTGCACACCACAAGTCGACTCCTAAGCTCGTAATCAGGCTCGAAGGGTTTGCACAGCATCGAACGTGACAGAGGATGCGGGAACATGATCGCGCCAGCTTGACGATGATGCAAGCCCCCTCGGGGCTTGACTTCCATGCCGAATGCTCCATCGACTTTCCAGCGGCTAGCCGGTAGCCGCGGACCCGTCTGCCTGGGCCAGCGTCAGACGCAGGCGCTGAATCCGTTCCAGGGACTGGTTCACGGTCACATCCCGTTCGACTTCGGCCTGCAGGTACTGATGCGCGAGATTTAGCGCCACCATAACGGCAATCCGGTCCATGCCCACCACGCGCCCCGAATCGCGTACTTCGCTCATTTCCTGGCTGAGAAGATCCGCCGCTTTGAGCAGTGACTCGCGTTCATCGGGCGGGCAGGCGACGTGGTAGTCGCGATCGAGAATCCTGACCGTAACCTGTGCGTTGGCGGTCACGAAACTTCCAGGCCCTTGAGTCGGGTAATCATGGCTTCGACCCGATTCTGCACCATCATGTTCTTGTTGGCGAGCTGGGCACGCTCCGCGCTCAACGTATTCATGCGCTCGGTCAGCAGGCGATTTTCCTCGTGCAAAGTCTCCAGCCGTCCGGCCAGCGTTTTGACTTCTCTCTCCAATCCCTGCATCTCGGCTTCGAGTTCTTTCGGTAGTTTCTTGTCCATGGCGTTGAACTATAGGCGTAAATTGAATACAAATCAATCCTGTCCGGCGATTCCCGCTAAATAACAGGGTGTGGGAGAGAAACTAAGCTGCAGGATTGCCCCCCTTCTGATTCATGCCTCACCCATTAAAATGTCATGCATGAACGTATCCTTCGATCCCGACGACATCTCCGCCGAACTCGAACCGCTCCAACGAGTGCGCTGTCATGCCGCATTATGCGGCGCGCTCGTGGCTGGTGGCGGCCCGCACGATTCGGCGAAGTTTGCCTCCACGCTCGACAAGAACCTGGATGCAATGTCCTTTCAAACCTGGGCACAACGCGTGCAAGCGCAACTTCAGGCCACCGACTTTTCCTTCCGACTGTGCATGCCGGACGACGGTGCGGCGCTCGCCGCGCGTGTGGGGGCGTTGGCCGCATGGGCGCGCGAATTCCTTTCCGCCCTGGGTCAGGCGGGCGAACGTCTGAACTCGCTCGATGCGGAGGCACAGGAGACATTGCAGGAGCTGGACGCCATTGGTCAGGGCGCGGCGGTCGGCGAGAGCGACGAGGAAAGCGAAGAGTTGATGTACGCCGAATTGGTCGAACACGTTCGTCTCAGCGTGCTGTTCCTGTACGGAACGCTCAACCCGCCGGAACCGTCCATGGCACAATGAAGGTTCGCTTCGGACCAGGAACATCGACATGGACACGCAGGAATTCAAGCGCCGCCGCAGCGCACTGATGCGCATGATGGGCAAGGACTCGATTGCAATCGTACCCTCCACCCACGACAAGATTCGCAACCGCGATGTGACCTACCCGTTTCGCCAGGACAGCGATTTCTGGTACCTCACCGGCTTCGACGAGCCGGATGCGGTCGCGGTACTGATCCCCGGACGCAAGGCCGGCGACTACATCCTGTTCTGCCGGGAACGCGATCCCGAGCGCGAAACCTGGGACGGCCACCGCGCGGGCACCGAAGGCGCAGTTGCCGAATACGGCGCGTCCGATGCGTTCCCGATTGGCGACCTCGACGACATCCTGCCCGGCCTGATCGAATCCTGCGACAGCGTGTTTTACACGATGGGTGCCAACCCCGCCTTCGACCAGCGCATGACGGGTTGGGTGAACGAACTGCGCGCGAACGGCCGCGCCGGAGCGCGCACGCCGGAAGAATTCGTCGCGCTCGAACATCTTCTGCACGACCTGCGCCTGTACAAGAGCCGCAGCGAAATCAACGCCATGAAGCAGGCGGCGAAAATCTCCATGGAGGCGCATCGGTGCGCCATGCGCAAGGCAAAACCGGGGCTGTACGAATACGAAGTGGAGGCCGAACTGCTGCATCAGTTCCGCGCGCATGGCACCCGCGAAGCCTACGGCTCGATCGTGGGTGCGGGCGCCAACAGTTGCACGCTGCATTACGTCTCCAACAACCAGACCATGGACGACGGCGATCTGCTCTTGATCGATGCCGGCTGCGAGTATGGCTACTATGCTTCCGATATCACCCGCACCTTCCCGGTGAACGGGCGTTTCAGTCCTGAACAGCGCGCGATCTACAACCTGGTGCTCGCGGCGCAGAAGGCCGGCATCGACAAATGCCGCGCCGGCAACCGTTTCAACGAACCGCACGACGCTACCGTGCAGGTCATCACGCGCGGACTCATCAAGCTCGGGCTGCTCAAGGGCACCCCCGCCAAGCTGATCAAGGAAGGCGCGTACCGCAAGTTCTACATGCACCGCGCCGGGCACTGGCTGGGACTCGACGTACATGACGTCGGAGACTACAAGATTGCCGGCGAATGGCGCGAACTCGAGCCGGGTATGGTGCTCACCGTTGAGCCCGGCATCTACATTCCGCCGGGCACGCGCGGCGTCGCCAAGAAATGGTGGAACATCGGCGTACGCATCGAGGACGATGTGCTGATTACCCGCAAGGATCCGGACGTGCTTACCGGCAAGCTCATCAAGGAAGTAAAAGACATCGAGGCCTGGATGCAGGCTGCATGAACGAAATCTCTTCGCGCGATGCAATTGTTGCCGGCGGCGGACTGGCCGGTGGCCTCGCCGCACTTGCGCTCGCGCGGTTGGGATTATCGGTCACGCTGGTCGAAGCCCAGGCACCGGTTGCACGTAGCGGCACCGACGGGCGCAGCATTTCGCTTTCGCTGGCCAGCTTGCGCGTGCTCAATGCACTCGGTATCGGCGGTGCGCTCGCCGGCGTGTCACAGCCCATAACCAGCGTACACATCTCCGAAGCCGGTCATTTCGGACGACTGTGCTTCAGCGCGCGGGAAATGGGCGTGCCCGTATTGGGCCGCGTGGTGCCGGCCGAACCTTTGCTTGCCGGCATTATGGAAGCCGCACTCGAAGCGGGCGTACAGCGCCTCAGCCCGGCCACGGTGGAGGCCGCATCATTAGCGGCCGATGGAGCCACGCGCATGGTCACGGTAACAGGCGTCGACACAGCCGAAAGCGTACCGACGAAATTGCTGGTGGTTGCCGACGGCGGCGGCTCGGCCCTGCGCGGCGCACTCGGCATTAAGCACCGCGAACGCCATTATCAAAGCGTCGCACTGGTCACGACGGCGCAGGCCACGCACCCGCAGCCGGGTGTGGCCTACGAACGTTTCACGTCGCAGGGTACGCTCGCCATTCTGCCGCGCGCGGGTGACCGGGTCGGTGTGGTGTGGACCGTACCCGAAGCCGACGCCGCAACGCTGGCCGAGCTTCCGGCCGAAGACTTTTTGGCTCGCGTCGCGAACGCTATTGGTGGCCGTCTAGGTGCGCTGCACCCGGTCGCCACCGTGCGCCGTTTCCCGCTGAGCGCGACGCATGCGATGGCGCAGACCGCCGCTCGCGCCGTCGTCATCGGCAACGCCGCGCACAGCCTGCATCCCATTGCCGCCCAAGGCTTCAATCTCAGCGTACGCGACATCGCCGTGCTTGCCGAGTGTCTCACCGGGCACGCGGACCCGGGCGAACCCGCTGCGCTCAAGCGATATGGCGAACGTCGCCGCCGGGATCAGGCTCGCACCCGCGCCTATACCGGGTTCGTGCGCACTCTGGGCGACCTGGAGACGCCGCTCGCGTCACCGTTCCGTGCGCTTGGCCTGCTTGCCGCTGAATTCAACCGGCCGCTGGCGCGTGCGCTCGCCCGACAGGGTATGGGCCTCTCGCCGCGCCCGTTGCCTGGCCTGGTCCGGGGTGAGCGGCTATGAAGAAGGAACCTCTGATCTATTCATACGTGGTCGCGCCGGAGTCCTGGCGCGTGGCTGGCAAGGAATGAGGAGAGAAGTTTGCTCATTGCAAATGAACGACGAATAACGCCGTCCAGGCATGCGCCAGGACCCGGCCCCAAGGGGTTTTGCCCCAAAGGCCCGGCTGCTGCGTTGCCCGGCTTGACCGTAGTCCATGCTACGGCACTGCGCCGAGCGCCTTGCATCCGGGCCGTTGGGACACAAACGCGATCCGCGTATGAATAGATCAGAGGTTCCTAGAGTCGATATCGCAATCGTCGGCGCCGGGCCGGTCGGCTGCGTGCTGGCCCTGGCATTATCACGCGGCGGGATTCGCACCGCACTGGTCGAAGCACGCACGCCAAAGAAATGGTCTGCCGGCAGCATGGACCTGCGCGTGTACGCCTTGTCGCGCGCCTCACAGAACATTCTCGGTCGGCTCGGCGCCTGGGACCGTATCGCGAACGCGCGTACCTGTTCCTACCGGGCCATGCAGGTCTGGGAGGTGGGTGGGCGCGGGCGCGTCGAATTCAAGGCGGAAGAAGTCGATGAAAGCAACCTCGGCCATATTGTCGAAGGTACCCTGCTCGGCGACGCCCTGAGCGAGCGCGTACGCGCGACGCTCGACATCGCCTGGCACTGCCCGGCCGCATTGCAGCGGCTCACGGTCGGAGATGACGCCGTCGAACTGACGCTGGAAGACGGTACGCGCATCCGGACGAAACTGGTGGTAGGGGCGGACGGCGCCTACTCGCGCGTGCGCGAACTGGCCGGCATCAAGGTACGCGAAACAAGCTACGGCCAGAATGCCGTGGTGGCCCACCTGCAGCCTGAACGCGATCACGAGCATACCGCGCGGCAAATCTTTCATTCCGACGGCCCGCTGGCACTGCTGCCATTGGCCGACGGACGTGTGTCCATCGTCTGGTCGACCGCGCCCGAGCACGCCGAACAGCTGCTGGCCATGAACGAATCCGCCTTCGGGCAGGCCGTCACCGAATCCAGCGACCAGGCCCTGGGCGCACTGACGCTCGCCAGCGAGCGGGCGAGTTTCCCCCTGCGCCGGTTGCATGCCGAAAACTACGTGGGTCCGCGCGTGGCACTCGCCGGCGATGCGGCGCACGTCGTGCACCCGCTTGCCGGGCAGGGCATGAACCTCGGCCTGCTCGACGCCGCCGCACTGAGTGAGGTCGTTCTCGATGCCCGGCGCAACGGCCGCGACGTCGACGACTACCTAGTGCTGCGACGTTATGAGCGCTGGCGCCATGCAGAGAACCTCGCCATGCAGAGCGCCTTCGGCGGCTTCAACCAGCTCTTCGGCGCGGAAATCCCGGGCGCCCGCTCGGTGCGCGGCCTCGGCATGCAGATCTTCAACCAGTTAGGTCCCGCCAAGCGCCTCGCGATCCGCATCGCGCTCGGCACCGCCGGCGATCTCCCCGAGCTTGCCAAACCGATCGCCTGACCAACACGATCGTTATCTGAGACAGCTGCGGATCCCCGTAGATACGCCTGAATTGTGAATGAGGCGGTTTTATGTCCGCTCTGAGCCGAATTCGACAGGAGTGCCGACGCCCGTTTCCATGGCCCGCGTGTAAACATGTCGCGCGGCGGCGAGGTCTTCGACCGCCAGACCTACGGATTTGAAGAGGGTGATGTCGTCGGTGTCGTTGCGGCCGGTGACGCGTTCGAGTACCAGGTCGGACAGTTCGCCGCGGATATGGTTTTCGGTGATGGCCTTTTCCTGCAACGGGATACGTATATCGTCGGCTTCCGCGAGAACCGATACCGTGCTGTCCACGAATAACCGACTGCGCGCGATGGCCTCCGTGTCGAGTTCGCGGAATGGCGGCACCGAGGCACCGACGGCATTGACGTGCGCACCCGGCGCCAGCCATTCGCCTTGCAGCACCGGTTCCGTCGAACCCGTAACCGTACAGATCAGGTCAGCGCCGTCCACAGCTTCGCTTGCATTGTCTACGGGAGTAACTTCTGTACTGTAGTGTTTGGTCGCTTTCGCCGCGAACCGCCGGGCATGATCGGCATTGCGGCTCCACACACGCACGCGACGGATTGGACGCACAGCCTGCATGGCGGCGAGATGCATGTCGGCCTGCGTACCGGAACCGAGGATGGCTAGATCACTGGCATCTTCACGCGCGAGCAAGCGGGTGGCGAGCGCGCTGACGGCGGCCGTGCGGATCGCGGTGATGGCGCCGGCATCGATGATCGCCAGCAGGAGCCCATTGCCGGTATCGAAAAGCAGCACCGCCCCCTGATGCGATTCGTGGCGGGTTTCCGTATTACCGGGAAACACGCTGACGACTTTTGCACCCAGTGCGGCCGGTTCGCCCAGCCAGGACGGCATCAATCCGAGTGCACCCGTTCTGTCCGGTTGCCACATCACCTGACGCTGCGGCAGCACGGCTTCACCGCGGCTCAGCGCCCGAAACATCTCCGCCATGACTTTGATGCACTCGACCATCGGCAGCAGTTCCGAGACTTCCCGATGTCCGATGACTGTGGCTTGCATGAAATTCTCTTGATGCCAATTATGACGGTGCTGAAAGTATAGGCCCCCCAAATGACAGGAGCCGGCTACTTTGGGTCACTCTCCGTAAGCTCCACGGCGGGTTATCAGGGCCACCTCCCATACTCGAATCATCAGTCAGGCCTACCTGGACCGGCTACGGATTCGTACCTTCTTTAACGGGCTTCCGCGCCGTGGCCAAGAAAACCGGGTAGTCCCGTTCCCGCCCGTCGGAACCGGCTTTGTGAACCGTGTGGATTCGGTGCGTCGATGCTTGTTCGAGACCGGCTTCGATGAGCCAATGTGCAACCTCGGCCGGATCAAAGCCATGGTGCATGATTCCCTCGGCCTCACCATGGAAGGTGCCGTCCTCGCTTTCAAGGTCAGCAACCGCGATCAATCCGCCTGGCGCAAGCTCGCCCGCCAGGCGGTGCAGTAGACTCGCCACATCGTCAATATGGTGCATCGTCATGCCGCTGTAGATCAGGTCGAAAGGGCCGCGCGGCACTGCGCTACCGATATCCGTGCGCCTCGGTTGGACATTGTCGAGGCCGATTTCACGAACCTTGCCGCGCAATACGTCAAGCATTCCCTCGGAGTTGTCCACGGCTACCACACGCTTCACGAACGGCGCCACGAAAGCGGTTACAAGCCCGGTGCCGCATCCGATCTCCAGGCCGATTTCTTTACCTGTCGGCGCAGCAGCCTCGATCACCGCGCCACCCACCGCGCGTGCGAGCCCGGCGCGAACGGGGCTCTCGTCCCAGGTCGCCGCAATTTCGTCGAAACGAGCCATATTGGCTCGCGTGGCTTCATCCACCATGGCGGGAGGTCTCCGGTCCAGCCTGTCCCTGATTATACGAAGTCGGCTCGCCTTTACGGCGGGAGGCATCGCATGGAACTGCACGCGGCACGGTTTTTCAGGCACGTCACGTCCGCATGCTGGTCTGC
This sequence comes from Gammaproteobacteria bacterium, assembly GCA_049581885.1. Lineage (GTDB taxonomy): Bacteria > Pseudomonadota > Gammaproteobacteria > JAKDMP01 > JAKDMP01 > JBAUSV01. Next base: position 8,888 of record JBAUSV010000304.1, read on the forward strand.
TCTCTCGCTATGGCGCTAAAATGCCTTTCTTCTTCGAGGAGCGCCCATGATGCATCGTCCGTTCGCCCTTTTAACCTTCCCGCTGCTGGTCCTTTCCGCTGCCGCTTTCGCCACGCCCGCGAAGTCCGCAGCTACCTCTGCCGCTACGGTGCCCAAGGCCACGCTCGCACGCACGCAGCACAGCGTGAAGATCGACGGCAAAACGATCCATTACACGGCAACGGCCGGTACTCTGATCCTGAAAAACAAGAAGAACAAGCCGACTGCGAGCGTGTTCTACATTGCCTATACCAAAAACGGTGCAAATTCGGATCGCCGTCCCGTGACCTTCGCCTACAACGGCGGCCCCGGCTTCGCCTCGGCGCTGGTGGATATCGGCGGCTTCGGACCGATGCGCATTCTGTGGCCCGCACCGGGCGACGCGGCAGCCGCACAACCCCCATACCGACTTGTGCCCAACGCGTTCAGTATCCTCAAGAGCACCGACATCGTTTTCATCGACGCCATCGGCACCGGCTACAGCCGTATCGTCGGCAGCGGAAAGCCCAAGGATTTCTATGGCGTCAAGGAAGATGGAGCCGCGTTCAAGCAATTCGTCGAGCAATGGCTGAGCCGGAACCATCGCTGGAATTCGCCGAAATTCCTGCTCGGAGAATCCTACGGGACCACGCGCAATGCGGTGCTTGCGAATGACCTCGTGAACGACGGCGTGTATCTCAACGGCGTGATCATGTGCTCCACGGTGTTGCAGTTTTCCACCATCAATGCAGTGCCCGGAAACGACTTGCCGTTTATCAGCTACCTGCCCTCCTATGCAGCTGTGGCTTGGTATCATCATCGCTTGCATCCGATGCCCAAGAGCCTGCCCAAATTCGTACACAAGGTTGAGAAGTTTGCCGCTGGTGCCTATGCGCACGCGCTGTTCGAGGGTTCGGCGCTGTCTCAAGCTGAAAAGCAATCGATTGCGGAGCAGCTCGCAAGCTACACGGGACTTCCCGAAAGCCTCTGGCTCAAGGCCAACCTCAGGATGACGCTCTCGGTATTTCGGCGCAACGTCATGGGCAACGACACCATGACCGGCCGCTACGATGAACGCTTCACCACCTACAAGCTGCAACCGCTGCTGCCTTTCCCCGGAGGGGACAATCTGGGTGCCACCACGAGTGCGTACCTTGGTGCGTTGACTGCGACCATGAACCGCTATCTCGACCATACGCTGAAGTATCACAGCGACCGGCCATACGTGCAAAGCAGCTTCAGTGTTTTCAAAGCCTGGGACTGGAAATACAAGACGCCATTGAGCGGCCTTTCCGAAGGCGTCGGCAACAGCAGCGCATTTGAATCTCCGAATGTCGCACCGGCCCTCGCACGCGCCATGAGCAACGATCCCGGCATGCAGCTGATGATGAACAACGGGTACTTTGATACGGCTACGCCTTTCTTTGCAACCGTGTACACTTTGCATCACATGGGCCTGCCAAAGCCGCTCTATAAAAACGTTCATTGGCACTATTATCCGGTCGGACACATGCTGTACCTCAATCCGAATGCGCTGCCCAAAGTGGATGCCGACATCGATGCCTTCATTGAGCATGCCGCGGCCGAAGATTCAGGGAGGAGTTGAAGCCGGCTTTTCCCAATGTATGCGATGCGCAGCGGTTCCGGTTCGATATCCTTGTCCGGGCCGCCATGACGTTATTGGTTCGGCGTCATCTGGACAACCCGGATTATGATGTTGCTGGTTCTATAAAAACAAGGCAAGCGGGTAGACGCCATCTAGCCGTTTCGTGTTTCTGCTTGCTATCAAGGCACCGGCTCAGTCGAGGAGCTTGTCGATTTTGACGGCGCAGATGAAGTCGTTTTCGGAGAGGCCGCCGATGGCGTGCGTGGTGTAGTGCACGTGGCAGTGCCCGTAGCCGACCTCGAGGTCGGGATGGTGGCCTTCCTTGTTGGCCATCCAGGCGAGCGCGTTGCAGAAGCTCATGGTCTTGTTGAAGCCCTTGAACTGGAAGTCGCGATGGATGGACTTGGCGTCGTCCGAGAGCGACCAGTCCGGAACGAGCTTCTTGAGATACTTTTCGGCTTCCTCGCGGGTAAGCGGCTCGACGCCGCCCTCGCAGGCCTCGCAATGTTTTTCGGCGAATTCGCTCTTGTCCGTCATGGGTCCTCCGTCAATCGGGTCGTTCCGTGAAAATCAATTCGTATGCTGGCCGGGGGCTAATGAGCGGCTGCACTTTCCTTTTCCGGTTCCTTGGGCGGGAACGTCGGCGCGTGCATCCCGAGCGCCCGCGCCTGGCCGATCAGCGCGAAGAGGTCCTTCTGCGCCACCTCGAACAGGTCCTGCAGGCTGTCGATCGCGAAATACACGGTCTGGTAGATGTCGATCCGGTACGGCGTGCGCAACGCCTCCACCGGCTCGAACGGTTTGCGCTGCGGGATGTCGCTTTCCAGCGCATACACCAGCTCGCCCGGCGAGGACAGGATACCCGAGCCGTAGGCACGCAGGCCCTTCGCGGTGTTGATCAGGCCGAATTCGACCGTGAACCAGTACAGGCGTGCAAGCATCACGCGGTCTTCCTTGCTCGCCTTGAGTCCGTATTCCCCGTAGGCCTGGGTGAACGCGGCGAAGCGTTCGTCGATCAGTAACGGCGTGTGGCCGAATATCTCGTGGAAGACATCCGGCTCCTGCAGGTAATCGAACTCGTCCCAGGTGCGGATGAACGAGGCCGCGGGGAATTTCTTGTCGGCGAGCAGGCCGAAGAACTTGTCGAAGTTGATCAGTGCGGGCACGGGCGCGACTTCCCAGCCGGTGTGCTTGCGCAGCACCGCGGAAACATCGTCCGGTTGAGGCACGCGGTCGGCGGGCAGATCCAGCTTGGTCAGCGCGTCCATGTACTCGTCGCAGGCGCGGCCGGGCAATACCTTCATCTGACGCTCGTAGAGCGCCGCCCAGATTTCATTTTCCTCGTCCGTGTACGGGATGCGTCCGGTTTCATCCGGAACCTTGGCCACGTACTTGGTGCCTTTGCCCATTGCATTCACCTCCGCAGTCCAGTTTAGCACCGGGCACGGAGCGCCTTCAGACTGCGGCAAGGTTCTCCTGCCCGCCGCGGTTGAAGCCGCTCCTGCAGAGAGATGTTGACGGCGGGTTCCGAATCCCGCGGAGGCTATGCGGCCCTGCGCTTGTAGGTGCGGGCGACGTATTCCTCGACCAGTTCCTGAAAATCGACGGCAATGTGGTCGCCCTTGAGGGTGACGGTTTTCTTGCCGTCCTCGAACACCGGCGCCACCGGTTTTTCGCCGGTACCGGGCAGGCTGATGCCGATGTTGGCGTGCTTGCTCTCGCCGGGGCCATTCACGACGCAACCCATGACGGCCACACGCATCTCTTCCACGCCCTCGTATTCGGTTTTCCAGGCCGGCATGCGCTCGCGGGTATAGCTCTGGATATCCTGGGCGAGTTCCTGAAAATAGCTTGAGGTGGTGCGCCCGCAGCCGGGACAGGCGGTTACCGCCGGCATGAACGCGCGCAGACCCATCGCCTGCAGCACTTCCTGTGCAACGAGCACTTCCTTTTCGCGGGCCGCGCCCGGCTCGGGCGTGATCGACACGCGGATGGTGTCGCCGATGCCCTTCGCGAGCAGGATCGACAGTCCGGCGCTCGAGGCCACCACGCCCTTGGTGCCCATGCCGGCTTCGGTCAGGCCGAGATGCAGCGGATAATCGCACTGCGTGGCGAGCGCCGTGTACACGCGCACCAGATCCTGAACCCGGCTCATCTTGCAGGAGAGGATGATGCGATCATGCGCGAGGCCGATTTCCTCGGCGCGCGTGGCGCTGCGTAGGGCCGATTCGACCATCGCATCGAACATGACTTCGCGCGCATCCTTCGGCTCCGCGCGTTCGGCATTTTCGTCCATGAGGTGCGTGAGCAGATCCTGATCGAGGCTGCCCCAGTTGACACCGATGCGCACCGGTTTTTCGTAACGACAGGCGACTTCGATAATTTCCGTGAACTGCGGATCGCGCTTGGAGCCACGCCCGACGTTGCCGGGATTCACACGCAGCTTGTCGAGCGCTTCCGCACACTCTGGATGCGCCGCAAGCAGGCGATGGCCGTTGAAGTGAAAGTCGCCGATGAGCGGCACCTCGATGCCCATCTTGGCCAGGTTTTCACGTACCGTGGGCACCGCCGCCGCGGCCTCTTCGGTATTGATCGTCATGCGCACCAGTTCGGAACCGGCACCCGCGAGCGCCGCGACCTGCGCGACCGTGGCGTCCACGTCGGCGGTGTCGGTGTTGGTCATGGATTGCACTGCAATCGGCGCATCGCCGCCGATCGTGACCTTGCCCACGCGCACGGGTACAGAACGGCGGCGCGGTTCCAGCGGGCTCGATTCACTCATTTTTACGACCTTATTGACCAATCCCCTTTATGATATACGCCCTGTGCGCCGTCATGGTCAGGGAGTCGCTGAGACACTGGTCACGATCCGATCAAGGTTCCCTATGACGGATGCTTTCGTTAAGCTATTGGAGGCGCCATGCGAGCGCCGTTTCACGCTATTTTGAGGGGTTCGATGGAGCGCAAGACGCCACTTTACGCTGTGCACGAGGCCGCCGGAGCCAAGCTCGTGCCGTTCGCCGGCTGGTTGATGCCGTTGTCCTACGGCTCGGAGCTGGCCGAACATCGCGCCGTGCGCGAAGATGCCGGCGCATTCGACGTCTCGCACATGGCAATCGTCGATTTTGAAGGTGAGCGCTGCCGCGACTTTTTGCGCCACCTGCTCGCCAACGACGTCGCCAAGCTCTCGATGCCCGGCCAGGCGCTCTACGGCGCGATGCTCAACGCCGAGGGTGGCATCAAGGACGATCTCATTACCTATTACCGCGGGCCGAAGCGGTACCGCACCGTAGTCAATGCCGGCACCCGCGACAGCGATATTGCCTGGATCCGCAAGGTCGCGAAAGAATTCGATGTCGACGTAACCGAGCGCAGCGAGCTGGCGATGATCGCGGTGCAGGGACCGCGGGCACGGGAACGCGCCGCCAACCTGCTGCCCGAAGCGCTCAAGGGCGCGGCACTCGAACTGAAGCCATTCACGGCGGTCGATAGCGGCGACTGGTTCATCGCCCGCACCGGCTACACTGGCGAGGACGGCTGGGAAATCATCCTGCCGGCGGAGCGCGCGCCCAGGTTCTGGGAGGCGCTGAACGCCGCCGGCGTGGCGCCCTGCGGGCTCGCCGCGCGCGACTCGCTACGCCTGGAGGCGGGGCTGAACCTCTACGGCAGCGACATGGACGAAACCACTCACCCCTATGAATCCAACCTTGGCTGGACCGTGGCACTCGATCCGCCGGAGCGAGACTTCATTGGCCGCGCGGTGCTTGAGCGCGTGCGCGACGCCGGCAGTGAACGGCGCCTGGTGGGGCTGGTACTTGACGGGCGCGGCATCATCCGCCATGGCCAGACGGTAAAAACCAGCGGCGGCGAGGGCTTGGTGACGAGCGGTGGCTTCGGCCCCACGGTGCAACGCTCGGTGGCGCTGGCGCGCATACCCACCGGCACCGAGGAAACGGCCGAGGTGGAAATCCGCGGCAAAGCCATGCCCGCCCGTATCGTCAAGCCGCCGTTCGTGCGCCGCGGAAAAATTCTGATCTGATTCACAATTTCACTACCGGAGGGCTCCCCATGAGCGAGATTCCAGGCGACCTGCACTACACCGACACCCATGAATGGCTGCGTCAGCTTGACGACGGCACGCTTGAACTCGGTGTCACCGAACATGCCCAACAGGCTATGGGCGATCTGGTGTTCGTGGAACTGCCCGAGGAGGGCGCCGAACTCAGCGCGGGCGAAGGCTGCGTGGTGGTCGAATCCACCAAGGCCGCCTCTGACGTATACAGCCCGGTGGACGGCGAAGTCACTGCCGTGAACGAAGTGTTGGCCGACCATCCGGAAAACGTCAACGAAGACCCCTATGGCGAAGGCTGGCTGGTGCGCATCCGCGCCGTCAACGGCGAACTGCCGCCCAACGTGATGGATGCCGAAGCCTACGCCGCTTACATCGAATCCGAAAGCTGAGGAACCCTGCGTGCCTTTCATCCCGCATACTGAAAACGATGTCCGCACGATGCTCGACTCGCTCGGCATCGAGCGCATCGAGCAACTGTTCGGAGAAATCCCGGCCGAGCTGCGCGTCAAGGCGCTGGACGGCGTTCCCGAGGGCCTGAGCGAACAGCAGATTGGGCGGCTCATGCGCGAACGTGCCGAGCGGGACCGGGGCGCACTGTCGTTCGTGGGCGCTGGTGCCTACGAGCACCACATTCCCGCCGCGGTATGGGAACTCACGACACGGGGCGAGTTCTACAGTGCCTACACGCCCTATCAGGCCGAGGCCAGCCAGGGTACGCTGCAACTGATCTACGAATATCAGTCGATGCTTGCTGCATTGACGGGCATGGACGTCTCCAACGCCTCGCTCTACGACGGCGCCTCGGCGCTTGCCGAAGCCGCACTGATGGCGCTACGCCTGAAGCGCAAGGACAACACTCGCCGGGTGCTGATTCCCCATGCACTCAACCCGCGTTACAAATCGGTACTGCGCACGATCTGCGCCAGCCAGGGCGTGGAATTCCACGAACTGGCGCATGACGAGAAGACCGGACGCCTCTCCGAACAGGCGCTGAAGACTGCGCCGCCGGCCGCGGCCCTGATGGTCGCCCAACCCAATTTCTTCGGCACGCTCGAAGACGTTGATCGCTTGGAACGTTACGCTCGCGAGCGCGATCTCATCCTTATCGGCAGCGTCAATCCCACCTCGCTGGCGCTCCTGAAACCGCCCGGACAATGGGGCGAGGCGGGCGCAGACATCGCCTGCGGCGAAGGTCAGCCGTTGGGCGTCCCGTTGTCCTCGGGCGGACCTTATTTCGGCTTCATGACCTGCCGCAAGGCGCATGTGCGCCAACTGCCGGGGCGCCTCATCGGACGCACCGTGGATGACCAGGGACGCACCGGTTTCGCGCTCACCCTTCAGGCACGCGAGCAGCATATCCGCCGCTCCAAGGCGACCTCCAACATCTGCACCAACCAGGGCCTCGCCGTCACCGCGGCCACGATCTACATGTCGCTGATCGGCCCGCACGGCCTGCGCCAGGTGGCGGCCGCGAGCCATGCCCGCACG
>JBAUSV010000305.1:0-1798 GCA_049581885.1 Gammaproteobacteria bacterium
ACGAAGCCCTGCGCGACGGTGACCGGCCACGGGGGTCCGGGCTATGCCGCCAACGCCCCCTATACCGGTGACGGCGGCGGCGGAGGCCCGCCGCCCCCACCGCCGAATGCCTGCCTTGCCAGCACCGGCCAATTCGTCTGCGAGGATGGACGTTGGGTCTACAAGCTCACCGTCAACGGCCCGGCCTGGGTCAACAGTGTCAGCGCCATCTCGCTGACCGGCGGCGTTACCATGCCGGGCGGCAATTATTCGCTCAATCCGGCGACAATCCCGGTGAACGGCGCCGCGGGCTCGATCGCGACAATCGAAATCTGCGGCTTCGATAGTGCCGCGGCAGAGAGCGGCAACCCCTATGACTGCTGCCGCGCGCGCGTGCGCGTGCGCATTCCTAACCGTACTTGCAACTAGGGGGGCCCGGCCATGACAAGCTTCCGCAAGCTCACGGTTATTGCTGCACTCATCGGCTCCCTCGCCTCCGTTGCGCAGGGACAGACCATCACCGGCAGCTTTACGGTCGACAACGCCTATTCGGTCTGGATCGGCACCGCGACAGCAGTCACCACCAACGTGATTGCCCCGCAAAGTAATGCGACCGCTCAGGATATCCGCGACGGCGAGAAATTCAAATTCGAATACGTCCCGGCTTGCAACATCTACATTGTGACCTGGAGCGACATAAACATTGCGCAAGGCATGGTGGCAAGCTTCACAGGCGGCCTCACGCTCAAGACCGGCGATCCGCAGATTGTGGTCGCGCCGAGTCGTGCGCCACGCGTGGGCACCAATGCCAATCCCATCACTCCAGCTTATTCGCTTAACAGTCCCCCCACGATGGCACAGATCAACGCGGTGATCGCCGCCAACGTGTGGTTCACACCGTTTGCTGGAGCGACGGCGGCAGGATCTCAGGCGGATCCGCATTTCAATATCTACGCTCCGCTCGTCGTTCCAGGACTCGACCCGAATGCAAAATGGGTGTGGTACAATAGCGGTATCGATCCCAACCCTGTTTGGCCGGCGCCCCCTTACGTCCCATTTACCGCGAATGAGCCAGGTCAACTCAGAATCGACCACGGCGAATTCCTGGTCTGGCGCATCCCTTGCGACGGTCTCGTTCCGAAGCAAACGCTGACGATTAAGAAAACCGTCGTGGGCCCCGGCGCGGCCTTCAATTTCGCTACCACCGGCACGGGGCTCAGCAATTTCACCCTGACGCCCGGGAGCGATTCAACGACTTCGACGACGTTCAATACCCTCAACTCCGGAACCTACACCGTGACCGAAACGCCGGTGGCAGGTTACACGCTGACGTCACTGACGTGCACCGGCGACTCTGACCATGGCAATGTCGTCAATCAGGCTGGAGGCGTAGCGTCCATCGACCTCGACGAGGGCGAGCACCAGACCTGCACGTTCGTCAACACATTCACACCGCCGCCTGAACTCACCGGCTGTTTTAAGGACTCAAATATTGCGGTGACGTGCAATCCGGACGGCACCTACACCGTGACCTTGAGCGGATCGGGGTTCGCCGGCACCGACATCACCATGTCGTCGGAGACATCCGGCGTTACGGTGTCGCCACCGCAGCAGCCATGGGCGGCAACCACCACATGGACCGTGTCGGGCGCGACACCCGGACAAACAGTCAAGCTTTTTGTCAATGGCACCAAGGTCGGCGGCGGCAGCAAGCCAGACACCGATCAGTGCTGCTCGGGCGAAATCAAGATCGTGATGCCAGACTGCCCGCCGCCGCACGGCGAGCTCATCGTCAAGAAGCATGCGATCTTCAATGTGC
>JBAUSV010000306.1:0-22621 GCA_049581885.1 Gammaproteobacteria bacterium
GCGGTGATCTGCCCGCGGTGCCCCGTGGCGGAGACTTCGCCCAGGTCCACGCCGAGCGACTTGGCCCGGGCCCGGGCCGTGGGGGCCGCCTTGGGCCGGGCACCGGCTTTCGACTTGCGGCGGATGATGTGCTCCTGCTCCAAGTCCTCGCCGGCGGAAGGCATGGCACCGACGACCGTACCGCTGTCCTCGCGTACCGCGTCCGAATCGTCTTTCTTCGCGGGGGGCGTCTTGCCTTTCGCGTCCTGTTTCGCCTTGTCGGCGCCTTTCCCGGATGCGGGGGCTTCGCCGCCCTCGGTCTCGAAGTCCACCAGCGGGCTGTGCACGTCGACGACGTCGCCTTCCTTGGCGTACAGCTTCGCTATTTTCCCGGTATAGGGCGAGGGCACGTCCACCACGGCCTTGGCCGTTTCCACGGCTGCCAGAGGGTCGCCGGTTTCGATGCTGTCGCCTTCCTTGACGTGCCAAGTCACGATTTCGGCATCGGCCAGGCCTTCACCCAGATCGGGTAGGTCAAAGGTCGTGATCGCCATTATTCGGCCTCCATGCTGCGCTGTACTGCAGCCTTGACGCGGGAAACGGACGGCAGGTATTCGTACTCCAGCCGGAAAAGGGGCATCACGGTATCGTAGCCGCTCACCCGCTCGATCGGGGCGCGCAGAGAGAACAACGCCTTTTCGGCCACTTCGGCGGCGATCTCTGCACCCACGCCGCAGCTACGCGGCTCTTCGGCCACGATCACCAGGCGCCCGGTGCGCTCCACCGATTCGAGGATGGTTTCCATGTCGATGGGCTTGACGCAGGCTACGTCGATGACTTCGCAATCGACGCCCTGTTCGGCCAGCTCGTTGGCCGCTTTCAGCGTCTCGTGCATCATCGCGCCCCACGACACCAGCGTGACGTCGCTGCCTTCGCGCAGCACGAAGCAGGTCTCGAGCGGCAGGGCCTCGCCGTCGTCCGGCACGTCCTGCTTGGTGATGCGGTAGATGCGCTTGGGCTCAAGGAATACCACCGGATCCGGATCGCGGATCGCAGCTAGCAGCAGCCCGTAGGCACGGCGCGGCGAGGAGGGCATTACCACCTTCAGCCCGGGGATATGGGCATACATGGCCTCCATGCTTTCCGAGTGGTGTTCGGGGGCGTGGATGCCGCCGCCGCAGGGCGCGCGCAGCACCATGGGGCAGGACAGGCGCCCGCGCGTGCGGGTGCGCAGGCGCGAGGCGTGGCTCACCAGCTGGTCTACCGCGGGGTACATGAAGCCGCTGAACTGCACTTCACCCACTGGCTTCAGGCCCTGGGAGGCGGCGCCGACGCACAGCCCCGCGATCATGGCTTCTGCCAGCGGGGTGTCGAAGACGCGGTCCTCGCCGAAACGCTTCTGCAGGCCGTCTGTGGCCCGGAATACGCCGCCGTTGGCGCCGACGTCTTCGCCGAACACAACCACCGAGTCGTCGTTTTCCAACTCCCAGGCGAGTGCCTGGGTGACGGCTTCCAACATAGTAATCTTAGTCATGGGCGCCGCCCTCCATCCGTTCGGCCTCGGCGCGTTGTTCGCGCAGTTGCTCGGGCAGTTCGGCGTACATATAGTCGAACATGGCCCCCACGGGTTGGCGCGGTGTGTCCAGATAGGCCTTCACAGCTGCCTCGATGGTCGTCTTGTTCTCGGCCTCGAGCGCCTTCTGCTTGTCTTCGTCCCAGGCCTTGAGCGACTCGAGGTACTTGCGGGTACGGGCCAGCGGTTCCAGTTCGCGCGCGGTTTCCACTTCCGCGTCGGGCCGGTAACGGCGCGCATCGTCGGCCGTGGTGTGGTCGGACAGCCGGTAGGTAAGGGCCTCGATCAGGGTCGGTCCCTTGCCTTCGCGGGCGCGCTTGAGCGCGTCTTCGGTGACCTTGCGAACGGCCACGATGTCGTTGCCGTCGACCTGTACGCCGGTGATGCCAGCGGCGATAGCTTTCTGGGCGAGTGTCTCGGCCTTCGTCTGCTTGGACAGCGGCACCGAGATGGCCCACTTGTTGTTGACCGAGACGAACACGATCGGAAGCTGGAAGGCGCCGGCCGCGTTCAGCGCCTCGTAGAATGCGCCTTCGGACGTGCCGCCGTCGCCCAGCATGGCGACCGCCGCGCGCTTTTCCTTGCGGGTCTTGAATGCCAGTGCCGCGCCGGCGCCATACAGGGTCTGGGTGGCGATCGGCACGCACCAGGAGAAATCGTGGCGGGGCCCGGAAAAGTCATTGCCGCGCTCGTCTCCACCCCAGTAGAGCAGGACTTCCTCCGGCTTTACTCCGCGCCAGAACTGGGCGCCGTACTCGCGGTAGGACGGGCAGAGTACGTCGTCCTCGTGCATGGCGGCGCCGACGCCCACGTGCGCGGCCTCATGGCCAAGACAGGATGCGTAGGTGCCCAGTTTGCCGGTGCGCTGCAGGGCAATGGCGCGGGTATCGAACGTACGCGTCAGTGCCATGGCCCGGTACATCTTGACCATCTCGTCGGGATCGCGGGCGAAAGCCGGAAGCTGCTTGCTGCAAGGCTTGCCCTCCGCGTCGAGCAATTGCTCGTATTTGATTTCAAACCGCGCCTGGGTTTTCACGGCACCTCCAAAAAAGTGACAATAAATGCGGCTTGGAGCCGAACGCGTAATTATACCGGAGGGTGTCGCCTGCGGACCTTGGGCGGGCGTATCGTGCTATCTTTCGCCAGTCATTGCGTAACTGCAGCAGGAGCAGAGTCCATGAACCGCAGGGAGTTGGACCAGGGCTTGGAGTTGGATCTCGGGGGCAAGCTGACCTACGGCGGCTATCTGCATTTGGACGCCTTGCTCGGGGCACAGAAGCCGCTTTCGGATCCCCCGCATCATGATGAGTATCTTTTTATAATTCAGCACCAAGTTGCTGAATTGTGGATGAAATTAATCATACACGAGCTGCAGCAGGCCTGCCGTTACGTAGCCGAGGATGACTTGCGCCATGCCTTCAAGGGACTGGCCCGGGTCAAGCAGATACAGGAACAGATGATCAATCAATGGGCCGTTTTGGAAACCCTCACGCCCTACGAGTATTCCCAGTTCCGGCCGGTGCTGGACAGCGCCTCGGGATTCCAGTCCTACCAGTACCGGGCGCTTGAGTTTCTGCTCAACAACAAGGACAAGGCACTGTTGAAGGTGCATCGCCACGACGCGGCCGTGCATGCCTGGCTGGAGGGGATACTGCGCGCGCCCTCGATCTACGATGAATTCCTGCACTACCTGGCGCGACGCGGTTTCGATGTCCCCGACTCGTGCCTGGAACGTGATTTCGCCCAGCCTTACGAGCCGCACGCCGATGTCACGGCGGTGCTGCGCACTATTTACGAACAGGCCGAACGCTATTTCGACGAGTACGAGATGTGCGAGAAGCTCGTCGACGTGGAGGTCAACCTGCAGCGCTGGCGCTTCCGTCACCTGCGGGCCGTCGAACGGATCATCGGGCACAAGCGGGGCACGGGCGGCTCGTCGGGCGTGGACTTCCTGCGCCGGGCGCTGGATCTGCGCAGTTTCCCCGAATTAATAGACGTCCGCACCGAGATCGGAGCCTGATACCCGGATCCCCTTAGCCCCTGCGACACAAGGAATCGAGCCATGCATTCTATCGACGACACTGAAGCCCGTGACCCTGGATTTGCCAGTTTCTGGGGCCACCCGCGTCCCGTGTGGATGTTGTTCGGCGTCACCATCGGGCTCAATTTCGCTTTCTACGGATTTCGCGCCTATCTGGCGCCCTATATCGAGCATTTCTTTGTCGCAATGGGGCCGGCCGCGGCACAGAAACAGGCCGATCTGGTAAGCAGCGGGTTCCTGGCGTTGATGTATGCCACGCCGATCATCGGCGGCTACGTGGCCGACAAAATCCTGGGTGAAACCAGGGCCCTGATCATGGCGTTGTGGCTGGGTGTGATCGGCCTGGTTCTGATGGCGTTGCCGAGCCTGATCGGTTTCGAGATCGGCATGGCGCTTTTCGCTTTGTCGGCGGGGCTGGGAATCCCCCTGACCGTGCTGATCGGCCGCACCTATGGCCCTGGCGATCCGCGCCGGGCAGGCGGATACACGATCTTCTACTTGGCTATTAATTTGGGTGCCTTCATTACTCCGTTCATATGCGCGGACTGGATCGGCAAAAACTATGGCTACCACTGGGGTTTCATTGCCGCCGCCGTCGGCATGCTGGTGGCAGCTTTGATCTTCCAGGCCTACCACCGGATATTACGTCCCGCCCTGCCGCGTGGCGATCACCTGCACGGACGTATGGCCACGGTCTGGGTGCTCGCGGTGATTGCCGTACTGCTCTACCCGACGGCTCTGCTGCTGTCGTTCCCGAAGATTCTCAGCTGGTCGATGTACGGTCTCATGATCCTGTTGGTGCTGTATTTCGTCGTGAGCTGCGTTCGCCGTGGCGACCGCGTGCAGGCGCAGCGCTACATCGCGCTGTTCCTGCTTTTTGTGCCCTACGTCGTTTTCTGGGCGTTCAGCCTGCAGGGCGTGACCTCGCTCAATTTTCTCGCGCGTGACCATGTCACTCCGATTTGGCACGGCGTGTTGCCGATGTTGCATTTGTCGTGGAGCTATACGCTGTTTCAATCCGCGAATCCGCTGTTTATTTTGATTTTTGCGCCGCTCATGGCAATGCTCTGGCCGTGGCTCGATCGCAAGGGGCGCGATCCCTCGACGCCGCGCAAGTTCGGCATCGGCTTGCTGCTGGTAGCGCTGGGTTATGGAGTCCTGGTGCTGGCCATTCACTACCTGCAGGGACCGAATGGTCACATTTCCTGGTGGCCATTGGCGCTGTGCTATTTACTTGCCACTCTTGGCGAGCTCGCGCTGTCGCCGATCGGGTATTCCCTGGTCGGTCAGCTCGCGGCCCCGGAGGAGGCTTCGCTCGCCATGGGCGGCTGGTTCTTCGGCGTTGCACTTGCCTATCAGCTAGGCGGCTGGATTGCCACGTTGACCACATCCGGCGCAGGTGCTAGCGCGTTGCCCACGGTCGCCGGTTATGGCCATGTCTACGCTTTGCTGTTCTGGTGGGGACTCGCCGTGGCGGCGGTCTTCCTGCTTGCCGCGCCCTGGATCAAGCGCTTGATGCACGGCATACGTTAGACAGTACGCTTGCGGCACGCCCGCAGCCGTGCTCGCTACGTTTTCCGACCGCCCGCAGCGGAGTGCTCGGCATGCCCGGGCGAAGGTTTCGAAGCCGGGGTGGCGGTATACTGGAAACATAGTGTCGGCGTACAAAAAACGCGCGCCGACAAGCATTCTTAATACTATTCGCAGGAGGAAAAGAGCATGAGCGCACAACCCAATCTCGGTATGGATGTCACCACTTTCGAGAATCCGATGGGGGTCGACGGCTTCGAATTCGTGGAATTCGCCGCACCAGATCCGAAGTTGCTCCATGACCTGTTTCCCCGGCTCGGATTCGTCCCGGTGGCTCGCCACAAGTCGAAGAAAGTCACCCTCTACCGCCAGGGCCAGTGCAGCTTTCTGGTCAACGAGGAGCCGGATTCCTTTGCCTCCGCCTTTGCCGACAAGCATGGCCCGTGCGCGTGTGGCTTCGCCATCCGTTTCAGCAAGCCGGTCGATGAGGTGCGTGAGAAGGCCCTGGCCAAGGGCGCCGAGCTCGTTACCGAACGCGAATCGACCAAGGCCGTGGATGTGCCGGTGATCCAGGGCATCGGCGGCAGCATGCTCTACCTGGTCGATCAATACGGAGACCGGGGCGAAGTCTATGATGCCGAATACGAGTGGTTCCCGAATGTCGACCGTCATCCCGGGGGGTTCGGCCTGACTTTCATCGACCACCTGACGCACAACCTCTATTTCGGCAATATGGAGAAGTTCGCCGATTTCTACGAGAATCTGTTCAACTTCCACGAGATCCGCTACTTCGACATCAAGGGCGCCAAGACCGGCCTGGTGTCCAAGGCCATGACCGCGCCGGACGGCATCGTGCGTATCCCGCTCAACGAATCTTCCGACGAGAAGAGCCAGATCAACGAGTATCTCGAGGAATACAAGGGCGAGGGCATCCAGCACATCGCGCTGTTCACGGACAACATCTACGAAACTATCGAGGCAATGCGCGCCCAGGGCGTGGAGTTTCTCGATACGCCGGACACCTATTACGAGATCATCGAGGAGCGCGTGCCCAATCACGGCGAGGATCTGGAACGCATGAAGAAGAACCGGCTGCTGCTCGATGCGGACGACGAGACGAAGCAGAAGCTGCTGCTGCAGATATTTACCCAGAACTGCATCGGACCGATCTTCTTCGAGATCATCCAGCGCAAGGGCAACGAGGGTTTCGGCAACGGCAACTTCACGGCGCTGTTTGAATCCATCGAGCGCGACCAGATGCGCCGCGGCGTCCTCTGAACCCGGAAAGTATCCATGGACCTTGTGCTCCTTTCCCCCGGAGAGGAGCAAGAATGTGGAGACGAGTAAGCGATGACAAAGCTTGAATACATGAGCGGATTCGGCAACGAGTTCGCGACCGAGGCGTTGCCGGATGCGTTGCCGGTGGGGCAGAACTCGCCGCAGAAGGTGCCCTACGGACTTTACGCCGAGCAGTTCTCGGGTACGGCCTTTACCGCACCGCGTCACCTCAATCGCCGCAGCTGGCTGTATCGCATTCGCCCGGCGGCGATGCACCAGCCGTTCGAACTGCTGGCCGAGGGGCATTTTCACAACCGGTTCGACGAGCAACCGCCGACGCCCAACCAGTTGCGATGGGATCCTTTCCCGATGCCGAAGAAAGCCGCCGATTTCGTGGACGGGTTGTTCACGATCGCAGGCAACGGCAACGCCGAGGCCATGGGTGGCTGCGGAATCCATATTTACGCTGCCAATCGCTCGATGGAGAAGCGCTTTTTCTACAGCGCCGACAGCGAGCTGATCCTCGTGCCGGAGCAGGGGCGGTTGCACCTGGCGACGGAACTGGGCGTGCTCGAGGTTGCCCCGCTGGAAATCGCAGTGATTCCGCGCGGCCTGCGGTTCCGGGTGACGCTGCCCGACGGCGAGGCACGGGGTTACCTCGGCGAGAACTTCGGCACGGCACTGCGCCTGCCGGAACTGGGACCCATCGGTGCCAACGCGCTGGCGAACGCGCGGGATTTCCTCTATCCCGTTGCGGCCTATGAGGACGTGGCAGGCGCCTATGAGATGGTTGCCAAGTTCCAGGGCCGGCTGTGGTCGGCGAAGATCGACCATTCCCCGCTCGACGTGGTGGCCTGGCACGGCAATAACGCGCCATACAAGTACGACCTGATGCGCTTCAACACGATCGGTTCGATCAGCTACGATCATCCCGATCCTTCCATCTTTACCGTGCTGACCTCGGCCAGCGCCACGCCCGGTACCGCCAACCTGGATTTCGTGATTTTCCCGCCGCGCTGGCTGGCGGCCGAGCACACGTTCCGGCCACCGTGGTATCACCGCAACGTGATGAGCGAGTTCATGGGCTTGGTACACGGGGAATACGACGCCAAGGAAGGCGGCTTCGTGCCGGGGGGCGCCTCGCTGCACAATTGCATGAGCGGTCACGGGCCGGACGCCGCCAGCTTCGAGAAGGCCGTAGCCATCGACACCACGCGGCCGCAGCAGGTTACCGATACCATGGCCTTCATGTTCGAAACCTGCCGGGTGATTCGGCCCACGCGCCAGGCACTGGAGGCAAAGCAACTGCAGGCCGATTACCTGGACTGCTGGCAGGACATCAGGAAGCATTTCGACCCGTCAACGCCTGCTTGAGGGTGGAGCGGACAGCGGGAACGTGAGCCGCGTTCCGGAACACGATCCGCGAGGCTTGTTCACACAAAAGGATTGTTTATGAAGTTGGGAAGTTTGAAGGAAGGCGGCCGCGACGGTACGCTGATCGTCGTCAGCCGCGATTTGAGCCGGGCCGTACGCGCCATCGATGTTGCCCCGAGTTTGCGCGAAGCATTGGAGATATGGGACCAGGCGGCGCCGCAACTGGAAGCGTTGTCGAAAGCGCTCAATGCCGGCAAGGCAAAGGCGGCCTTCGAGTTGGATGCCGCGGCACTGGCCGCGCCGCTGCCGCGGGCCTGGGAGTTTCTCGACGGTTCTGCCTACCTGCCCCATGTCGAGCGGGTGCGCAAGGCCCGCGGTGCCGAGGTGCCCGATACGTTCTATACGGATCCGCTGATGTATCAGGCGACCAGCGCCGGATTTCTCGGTCCCCGTGATCCGATCGTGGCAGCGAGCGAAGACTACGGTATCGACCTGGAAGCCGAAATCGTGGTGATCACGGGCGAGGTGTCCATGGCCGCCACGCCGGAGCAGGCTGGGAAGGCCATTCGCCTGGTGGGACTGGTCAACGACGTGAGCCTGCGCGGCCTGATTCCCGCCGAACTCAAGAAAGGTTTCGGCTTCCTGCAGTCCAAACCGCGTTCCGCGTTGTCGCCGGTGTTCGTGACGCCGGACGAGTTGGGCAACAAGTGGCAGTCGGGCAAGCTCCACCTGCCCATGCGCACTTGGCTCAATGGGAAGTGGCTGGGCGAGGCCGAGTGCGGCGTGGACATGCAGTTCAGCTTCGAGCAGTTGGTCGCGCATGCCGCCAAGACGCGACCGCTGGCTGCCGGAACCCTCGTGGGTTCGGGCACCATCGCCAACCAGGACACCCGCAAGGGCGCGTCCTGCCTGGCCGAGCAGCGCACGGTGGAAACTTTGCGCGACGGCAAGCCGACGACGCCGTTCCTAAAGTTCGGCGACTCCGTGCGCATCGAAATGCTCGATGCCGGGGGCAAGAGCATCTTCGGCTCGATCGAGCAGACCGTGGAGCAATACAAGCCTTGATCGAGCTCTATGGTTACTGGCGTTCCTCGGCTGCCTACCGGGTGCGCATCGCGCTCAACCTGAAGGGGCTGGAAGCACGGCACCACACGATCAACCTGCGCGACGGCGAGCACCGTGGCGAAGCCTACCGGCGGATCAATCCCCACGGCCGGGTGCCGGCTCTGGTCGACGACGACGTGACCTTGACGCAGTCGGTGGCGATTCTCGAGTACCTAGACGAACGCTATCCCGAAACGCCGCTACTGCCGGTGGACGCTGCGGAGCGGGCTCGGGTGCGGGCGCTGGTACAGCTCGTTGCCAGCGACATGCACCCGGTCAACAACCTGGGCGTGCTGCAGTACCTAGTCAGGGAACTCGGCGCCAGCGACGAGCAGAAGCTTGCCTGGTACCGTCACTGGATCGCAGAGGGCTTCACGGCGCTGGAAACGATGCTGGCTGACAATGCGCGAACCGGGCGTTACTGCCACGGCGACACACCCGGCATGGCCGACCTTTGCCTGGTGCCCCAGGTCTACAACGCCCGCCGCTTCGAGTGCGATCTCTCCGCGTATCCCGCCATAGTGCGCATCGACGCTGCCTGCGCCGAACTGGATGCCTTCAAGCGTGCAGCCCCCGAGGTCCAGCCCGACGCCCGTCCTTGACTTGATCGGCTAGTCTTTGGCCGGGGTGCTTGCCTGCACGCCGGGGCAGTGGAGGTAGCCGCCCAGAGACCTTTCCCAGGCCGTTTTCGGATTGAAATTCGGAACCAGTTCCCGGTGCGTCGAGTTGCCGCCGAAAGCCTGCATGCCGTGCTGAACCATGTAGCGCGGGTAGTAGGTGGGCGGCCCGATTTCGCGGATGCGTGCGCACGCCGTTTTCAATTCATCCGGGTTGTCCATAAGTGCAGTGACGGACTTTAAAAGCTCTTGTTTCTCGTGGTCGGAGAAAATGGCGCCCAGCCGGTACATGTAAACCGACATGACGTCGTGGGATGTTTCGTCCGCGACGCGCTGCTCGTCGAAGCGTGTATAGACGCCGGCCAGGGCGAAGATGAACGCGGCCTTTCCATAATCCTGAGCATGCACGCATTTCGCGACCGCCGGATACAGGTCGGCGGGCGTATACGTGTCCTTGATCTGGTTGGCGGCCGGGCAGCCGATCGCGTGCGTGGATTGCAGGTTGCCCTGCGTCTGGTAATTCGTGATCCGAGCCTTTGATGCAGGGTGTGGATGCGGGCTGGAGCATGCAGCAATGGTTGCGGCCAGTGATAGCAGAAACAGCTGAGGGATTTTCATTGTTCGACTCCCCATAAACATCAAGACAGGGTACTATCCGGCCCTCGCCGGCCGGAGCCCGGCGCCGGCCGGGCTCGTCCCTGTCGGTGGCATATCCACTTCCAGGACTTCGAGATCCGGTGAATATCGATCGAGCCGGAGTCGTGATGCCGCGGGAATGACGCAACTGCCCCCGACGCCGAGACGCGTCCGGGGGAGATTATCCAATTCGATCTCAAGCGCGCCCTGCAGCACGAACAGGAACGCGAAAGACCCCCGCCTCTGAATCCGCAGTTCGGAGCCCCGCGAATCGGCATCCGAGAGCCGCAGCACATGAACGTCGACCCGGCCGTGCGTTGCGTCCTTCAGCCCCGGATCGCGGACTTCGAACGCCGAACCGGACCTGGGGCTCCAGTGCGCTTCTTTTGCTCGATGCAGTACGAAAGTCTGGCCGCCGTAGTCGCGTCGCGGACGACGGTAGCCGGTTGGCAACGTCATCTCGTGGTCGATGTAGGTCATGTGAGCGGCGGGGCAGGCAAGCTCGATGACTTCCAGACCTTCGGAGGCTTCCAGCACGCGGTGGCGAATGTGGGGTGGCTGCAGTACGCAGTCGCCCGCGTGCATTACGAAGGGGTCGCCCTGGTCCTCGTACACCAGCCGCACCCAGCCGCTGCGGCAGTAGATGAACTGGAAACGCACGCCATGGTGATGCACGTGATCGGCGACGGGACCGCCGTCGGGAATGCGGATGTGCGAGGCGATCAAGTAGCCGCCCACGCGCTCCGGCACCAGGTCGCGGTAGAGCATGCCGGCTCGTCCTCGTGTCCAGCCCGCATCGTCGAATGCCTGTATGAAGGCTTCCACGCGTGGCTCGGGTATCGACAGGGGCGGGTCGGCGGGAACGAACTCGATGCGGGTTCCGTTGGGCGCCGTCACCGCTGAACGCTCCGCGCGGTCCTCGGTCTGCAACCGTAGCGTGCCCGGGTTTCCGTGGTGCGCGCGATCCAGGCCCAGCCGCAGTCCATGGCCGCTCAGGCGGGCGCAGGCCGGGTCGTCGGCAGGGTAGATGTTGTCGAGTCGAAAGCCGAGTTCGTCGATGAAAAACCGCAGCGTGGCGGCCAGGTCGGCACCGGCCGGCAGCACGCATTCGGCCCGGTCGATGCGGGGCAGGGCGTCATCAGCGGGCAAAGAGCCGGTCCAGGTCGGCAAGGCCCTTGAATTCGAGTGCGTTGCCGGAGGGGTCGAAAAGGAAGAAGGTGCCTTGTTCTCCGGGTTGTCCCCGGAAGCGCACATGCGGGGTGATTTCAAATGCAACGCCCGCGGACTCCAGCCGCCCGGCGAGTTCTTCCCACTCCGTGAGCGTCAGCACCAGGCCGAAATGGGGAATCGGCACGGGATCTCCGTCAACGGGGTTGCGGGCCGGCGGCGACGGCATCTGCTCGACGAGATGACAGACCAGCTGATGGCCGCCGAGGTCGAAGTCGACCCAGGTGTCGGAGCTGCGGCCTTCGCTGCACCCCAACAGTTCGCCGTAGAAGTCGCGAGCGGCTTGCAGGTCGCGCACCGGGATCGCGAGGTGAAAGCGGGGCCGGGGTTCGATTGTTCGATCGGTCATGTCAGCCTTTATCCCGCAGGATCCGGGCCTTTTGGCGTTCCCAGTCCTGCTTTTTCGCCACCTGGCGCTTGTCATGCAGCTTACGCCCTTTGGCCAGGCCGAGTTCGAGCTTCACGTTGCCGCGCTTCCAGTACACGCGCAGTGGCACGAGGGTGTAGCCGCGCCGCTCGACCGCACCGGTCAGGTGAGCGATCTCGCGTGCATGCAGGAGGAGCTTGCGGGTCCGATCCGGTTCGGTTCGGACGTGGCTGGAAGCGCTCGGCAACGGGCTGATGTTGGCCCCGATCAGCCATACCTCGCCGTTGCGCACCAAGCCATGGGCCTCGGCAATGCTGGCCCGCCCCGCGCGCAGGGATTTCACCTCCCAGCCTCTGAGGGCGAGGCCGGCCTCGAAGCGCTCTTCGATGTCGTAGTCGTGGCGTGCGCGGCGGTTTTCGGCTACCGAGTTAGCGTTTTTTTTACTCATGCGGGTATTGTAACGACGACGGGTCTTCACTCTTGTCACGGCCGGGCCGTGATCATCCTCGGCATGGGCGGCCGGCCCGGTGCGTCGGTGCAGTAAAATACAGGCTTGGCGCGCCGCGGGCGCTTCATCCGTTCGACAGGGATATTGATTTGCGCGAGATCCATCGCTCGGCACTGGTTCCATACACTGCTGAAGAAATGTTCGGACTGGTCAACGACGTGGAGACCTATCCCGATTTTCTGCCTTGGTGTCGCGACGCCGATGTCGAGGTCATTGACGACACCACGCTGGAGGCGGAGCTGGAATTTGCCCGCAGTGGCCTGCATCGACGCTTTGCCACGCGCAATCACCTGGAGCCGGGACAAAGCATCCGCATGGAGTTGCTGCGCGGCCCCTTCCGCGAATTGAGTGGTTGCTGGCGATTCCAGCCGCTGGGGCTGGGCGGTTCCAAAGTAGTGCTCGACTTGCGCTTTCAGTTTGCCTCGCGCTTGCTGGAGGCGGTGTTTGCACCGGTGTTTGCCGAGGTCATGAATTCGCTGGTGGATGCCTTTGTGGAGCGGGCCCATAAACTCCATGGGGCGGCTTGAATGCCTATCGTGGTGGAAATAGCCCCGTTGACGCCGCAGCTGGAGGGGTTGACCGGATTGCGTTTGCCGTCCGGTGCATCCGTGGCCGATGCGTTACTGGCACTGGCACTGCGCCCATCGCCCGAGGTTCGGCTCGGCGTCTGGGGACGCAGGGTGGAGTCAACGGACGTACTTTCCGATGGCGATCGCATCGAGTTTTACCGCCCGCTGAAGTGCGATCCCAAGGCGGCACGCCGGGCACGTGTTGCCCGTCGTGGCCAGTGAATCAGATCCTGCTCAGGTCGGGGCTTTGTCGATCGGCTTTGACGTGGTGAAGCGCTGCACCTTGCCGTTATCGAAATAGACCGTAAGGCGGTAGATGTGCTCTGGGCTGCGCGCGCCGGCCTTGTAGTAGTAAACGTAGCGCCAGATTCCGGTTTCGAACGGATTGGGCAGGGTCGGTTTGCCGAACAGGTAGCGCACCTGCTGGGTTGTCATGCCGACCTTTAGTTGCTTGAGGTCGCTCTGCTTGAGGTAATTGCCTTGCGTCACGGGCGGCACATAGACGCAGCCGGCGGCGAAAGCCAGCGTCAACGCAAGGGCGGCAGGGGGGAGAAAGCGCAATCGCATCAAATTTCGAAACCATTGGATAGGTGCGCCATAATAACGGGGTTGAAGCACCGAAGCCAGCACCCCATGTCCGAAGACAACGATCTGCGCGAGGCCGGACTCAAGGTCACCGTACCCCGGCTGAAGATTTTGCGCATGCTGGAATCCAGCCCGCAGCGCCATATGTCGGCCGAGGACGTGTACCGCGCATTGCTCGAAACCGGCGAAGAGCTGAATCTCGCCACCGTGTACCGGGTATTGACCCAGTTCGAGGCTGCGGGGCTGGTCTCGCGCCAGCATTTCGAGAGCGGGCATTCGACGTTCGAACTGGACTCCGGCGAGCATCACGATCACATTTTTTGCGTGGCTTGCGGGCGGGTTGACGAATTCGTGGATGGCACCATCGAACGGCGCCAGGCCGAAATTGCGAAGCAGGCCGGCTATGAAATGACCGATCATTCGCTCTACATCTACGGCCTCTGCGAGGAATGCCGCAAGAAAAAGGGTGCTTCCGGCGTCGCCACGAATCAGGCGGATTAGCAGCCATGTCAAATTCGCATACCTCCGATGAGGTTCTCAATCTCGCCGGATCCTGCACAGACTGAAAGGAGTCGATTGAGGCGGTTCAGGCCCGTTCGCGCGCGATCATTTCGCGCGCATGTTCGCGCGCCGTATCGCTGACCTTTACGCCGCCGAGCATGGCGGCGATGGCTTCCACCCGCTGCTCGTTTTCCAGGCGAACCACTTCGGTGGCGCTGCCACCTTTGTGTTCCCGCTTGCTCACCTCGAAATGCTGGTCTGCCAGTGCGCCGACTTGCGGCAGATGCGTTACGCACAGCACCTGTGCGTTTTGGGCCAGCGCCTTGAGCTGGCGCCCGACCAGCTCCGCGACCCGCCCGCTGATGCCGGCGTCCACTTCGTCGAACACCATGACCGGCGTTCCCGTGCCACCATGGGCGAGCACTTCGATGGCCAGTGCCAGACGTGAGAGTTCGCCGCCGGAGGCGACCTGGGCGATGGGCCGCGGCGCCTGACCGCTGTTGGTGGTGACCTCGAAGCGCACGGTTTCGGCACCGCTGGCGGGGTAGTCGTCCGCGTCGGCAGGGGGCAGTGTCACCGCAAATTCGGCGTGAGGCATGCCGAGTGCCCGCACGGCTTCAGTGATGGCTTTGGCAAAGCGCGACGCGCCTGTGCGGCGCTTTTTGGTGAGTGCCTGGGCGGTCTTTTTCCAGTTTTCGTGGGCTGTGGCCAAGGTCTTCTCCAGCGCTTTCAGGCGTTCCTCACTGCTGTCAATGCCGTCCAGTTCCTCGGCAAAGGCTTCACGTTGCCGGTGCAGATTCGCCGACTCCACGCCATGCTTGCGCGCCAGACTCTGGTAGCGCGCAATACGCTCGTTCAGCGCATCGAGTTGCTGTGGATCATCTTCGCCCTCGCCGATGCGTTGCATGGTTTGCGCCGCTTCCGATGCCAGCGCCTCGGCCTGGGCCAAAAGTTCGGTGGTTTCGCCCAATCCGGCGGCCTCGGGCAGTTGCGCAAGGGCCTCGTGCGCGCGGGCCAGGGCGGCGAGCGCCGTATGTTCGCCGTCTTCCAGCGCATTGAGTGCTACCCCGATGGCCGTGGCGATCTGTTCGCGGTGGCGTAGTTGTTCGTAGTGCACGAACAGGGCGTCGTATTCCCCCTCGCGTGGATCCAGCGTATCCAGTTCCTGTAATTGAAAGCGCAGAAATTCGATCCGTGCCTCGCGGCCTCGGCCTGATTCGCGTGCCACATTCAACGTGTTGCGCGCTTCGCGTACCGCGTGCGCTGCCTGTTGTGTGGCGAGCGCTTCGTCGCCGCATCCGGCCCAGGAATCGAATAGCAGTCGTTGTTGTTCACTGCGGGCCAGGGTCAAGTGTTCATGTTGGCCGTGGATCTCGACCAACCCTTCGCCCAGTTCGCGCAGCACTGTAATCGGCACCGGGACGCCATTGACCCAGGCTCGGCTGCGCCCGTCGGCGCCGATTTGGCGGTGCAGCGTGAGCGACTCCTCTTCAGGCAATTCGCGCGCGGCCAGCATGTCTCTTACCACCGAGCCCGGCGGAATACAGAATTCGGCGCTGACGCTGGCACGCTTGGCCCCGGTGCGTACCAGCATGGCGCTGCCCCGGTCCCCGAGCACCAGACCCAGCGCATCGACCAGCAAGGATTTACCCGCTCCGGTTTCTCCGGTGAGTACATTGAAGCCGGGTTCGAACTCCAACTCGGCTGTTTCGATTACGGCCAAATCGCGGACTTCGAGTCGAATCAGCATTGTGGCGCGCGTCCGCCCCAACCGAGTTTTTCCCGCAGGGTCGCAAAGTATTCGTAACCGGGTGGGTGCAGCAACAGCAATTCGTGCGGCGAACGTTCGATGAACACCTCGTCTCCTGCGGCCAGGGGGCAGGTGACTTGGCCGTCGAGCACGACCTCGGCGCTTTCGCCGGAATCCAGCAGTGGACGCAGGCGCAGCGTCCGGTCAGCAGGGGTGACCACCGGGCGTTCGCCAAGGCTGTGCGGGCTGATTGGCACCAGGGCAAAGTTCTGCAGGCCGGGCGCGAGAATTGGGCCGCCGGCGGACAGCGCATAGGCTGTCGAACCTGTGGGTGTGGCGACGATCAGTCCGTCGGCGCGGGTGCGGCTCACCCAGACGTCATCAATCCAGGCTTCAAGCTCCAGCAAGCGGCTACCGTCGAGGCGTTTGATGACTACGTCGTTGCAGGCGTGGCCGATCAGCTTGTCGCCGATCCGGGCCTGCAACATCAAACGCCTCTCCAGGGTGTATTCGCCGTGCAGGATGGCGTGCAATGCCTCTTCCATCCGCGGCGGCGAAATGTCGGCGAGAAAACCGAGCCGGCCGAGATTGATGCCGGTGATGGGCACCGGTGCCCAGTCGATGGCGCGGGCGGCGGAGAGCAGCGAACCGTCGCCGCCCACCACGATCACCAGATCGGTTTCGCGGCCGAAGTCGGCAGGGGAGACAGCACGTGCGACTGGCGCAAGTTCACTTGCACATGGCTCGATCAAAACTTCGACACCGGCCTTTGTCAGTGCATCGAGTATGGCTGGCATCAGGCGTGCCGTGGTGGGCGCCGCCACCTTGGCGAACAAGCCGACGCGTTGGAACGACAATGGTTTCATGAAACGCTCATCGGGGCACCACATCTATATTATTGCGTATGAATCCAGCCGTGACCGAATTTTTTATTGTCGGTGCTGAAACTGGCGGCTGCCGAACAGGTTGTCGAAGCGGGATTTTTCGTCCTGCGGCGCGTTTTGCTCGCTGCTCAGCACAGCAAGGCCACGTTTGACGGCGGGACGTTCGGCGATGACCTCGAACCAGCGCTTTACATGCGGATAGTCGGCCAGGTCCACGCCCTGTCTGGTGTGCGAGCGCAGCCACGGGAAGGTGGCGATGTCGGCGATGGTGTAGTCCTTTCCAGCGACGTATTCGTTGTGCGCGAGCTGGTCGTCGAGTACGCCGTAGAGTCGGTTGGATTCGCGGGTATAGCGTTCTATGCCGTAGCTGATGCGTTCCGGTGCGTAGCCGCGAAAGTGGTGCGCCTGGCCGAGCATGGGTCCGATATGACCCATCTGAAACATCAGCCACTGCAGGCAGGCGTAGTGCGCTCGGGGTTCCAAGGGCAGCCACTGTCCCGCCTTTTCAGCGAGGTAAATGAGGATCGCGCCGGATTCGGCCAGCGCCAGCGGGGCACCGTCGGGCCCGTCCTGGTCGACCATGGCCGGAATCTTGTTGTTGGGGCTGATTTCCAGGAATTCGGGTTCGAATTGTTCGCCGGCGCCGATATTGATCGGATGCATTCGGTATTCCAGGCCGGTCTCCTCCAGCATGATGTGAACCTTGTGGCCGTTGGGCGTAGGCCAGCTATAGACGTCAATCATTGGTGAATTCCAGAGTCGTGCAAGCTTCATGTTCGCACATCGTCTTTACCGACGTGGGATAATAGCCGGGTTCCGAGATATGTCTTTCAGTACATGAAACGCCTGTCCGATATCCCGATCCAGAGCGGAGACAAATTCACTACGTCGCAGGGCTTTACCGCGATCAAGAACGGCATGAAAACGCGTGCCGGGCAGAATGCCGTGCCCACCGAGCCGAATCAGCGCAAGCCGCAATGGCTGCGGGCCAAGATTCCGGCGGGCGCGGGCTACGAGGCGACCCGTCGCAACGTGCGCGAGCACCGGCTCTCCACGGTATGCGAGGAATCCATGTGCCCGAACGTCGGCGAGTGCTGGAACAACGGTACGGCCACGATCATGATCATGGGCTCGGTCTGCACCCGGGCCTGCAAGTTCTGTGCCGTCGATACGGGCAACCCGCGAGGCTGGCTGGATTCGGACGAGCCCGCGCATGCCGCCGATTCGGTGCGCCTGATGGGGCTCAAGTACGTGGTGATCACCTCGGTGGACCGGGATGATCTTGACGACGGTGGGGCGGGACACTACGCCGATTGCGTGCGTGCGATCCGTGACGTCAACCCGGATACCACGGTCGAGGCGCTGACCCCCGATTTCCGCGGCAACACGGACCATGTCGCCACCGTGGTCGATTCCGGCCTGCAGGTGTTCGCGCAGAACGTGGAGACCGTGGAACGGCTGACGCACATAGTGCGCGACCGTCGCGCCGGCTACCGCCAGACGCTGGATGTGCTGGCCTTTGCCAAGCGGCATCGGCCCGATGTGCTGACCAAGACCAGCCTCATGCTGGGTCTCGGCGAGACCGAAGAGGAAATTGCCCAGGCACTTGATGACTGCAGCGCCGCCGGAATCGATATCGTGACGTTTGGCCAATATTTGCGTCCAACCAAAAACCATCTGCCCATCGTGCGTTTCGTGCCGCCGGTGGATTTCGCCCGCTACCGCGAGTGGGGTCTGGAACGCGGCTTCCTGGAAGTGGTTTCGGGGCCGTTGGTGCGTTCGAGCTACCGGGCCGACCGTGTATTCGATCGCAATAACGCGGGACTTTCCACCGTCTGAGAAAAATCGTCAGGGCCAATTCGCTGTAATTTGTAGCAAACGGGTTTTAGAGGACACAAGGGGTCAGGCGATGAAGATAGGTCTGGTGGTCGATTCGGCGTGCGATCTGCCGCTGTCGTTTCTGCGTGAACAGAATATTGAAATCATGCCCATCACCTTGCGCTTCGACGATGAGCGCTTTGTGGACAAGCGCGATCCCGATGAGACTCTTCAGTTCTATAGGTACCTGATTCCCGAACAAGGGCTGCACGCGGAAACCGAACCGTTTTCGGTCGAAGAGATTCGCGATCTGTTCCTCGACCAGTTGGTGACCCGCTTCGACCGGGTGCTGGTGGTGTCGATTGCGAGCACCCGCAGTGAGATTTTCAATAATGCTACCAAGGCCTCGTTCGCCATTCTGAAGGACTATCGGGAACGCCGCGCGGCCGCCGGGCTGGAAGGCAACTTCATGCTGCGTGTGCTCGATTCCGGACAGGTGTTTACCGGCGAAGGCGTACTGGTGCTCGAATTATTGCGCTGGCTGCATGAAAACCCGGAGGCGCATCTGGATGAGCTGCAACATCATGCGGAGGACTTCAAGAGTCATGTCTATGCCTATGCTGTGCCGCAGGATCTGTTCTATCTGCGTGCCCGGGCGCGGCAACGCGGAGACCGCAGCGTAGGTTGGTTGCAGTTTCAGTTGGGTTCGAAACTCGATATCAAGCCGATCGTGGAGGCGCATCGGGGCGATACGCATCCCATTGCCAAGGTGCGTCACTTCGAGATCGCCGTTGACCAGATCATGACACGGGCCATCGAGCGTATTGCAGGCAAGCGGCTGCTGACCCCGTTTGTCGTACTCAGTTACGCCGGTCACATGAAGGAAATTCACAAAATCCCCACCTACCAGAGGCTTAAAGTGCGGGCTCAGGAGGCCGGTGTCGTTTTGATTGAATCGCCGATGAGTACAACCGCCGGCATTTACCTGGGGCCCGGTGCGTTCTCGCTCGGTTACGCAGCCGAAGAATGATGACTAAAACCTATCTCGAAATACTGCGCGAGTCGCGTTGTGATCCTAAGCCCACCGGACAAGGCGGAGGCTGCAGGCTTGAATGCGTCCCGAGTCAGGACCGGCAGCGCAGGCCAGCGGGCTTGGGATGGCGATCCTTCGAAACGGGACGGATTGCCCCCACGACTTTGTCGCTCCTCGATCGCTGGGACCCACTCAACTCCCTCCTTGCTTCGCGCCTTGGAGCCAATCCGCTATCGGCACAGACGTGCGCTATTTGGAGATAGGCTTTTACATGCGGGCCATGATGTTGGAGCAGGGCGGAGGGCGGTTGCACGAACGCGAGTTGCCGCGGCCGGAACCACGTGCGGACGAAATTCTTCTCAAAGTGAGAGCCTGTGGTGTGTGCCGCACCGATTTGCATATCGTCGATGGCGAACTGACGCCACCGGCATGGCCGGTCATTCCGGGGCACGAGGTGGTTGGCGAGGTCGTGGCGGCGGGTCAAGATGTGCATGACTTCAAGGTGGGGGAGATCGCCGGCTTGACCTGGCTGGCGGGAACCTGCGGAACCTGCGAATACTGCCGGCGTGGAGAGGAAAATCTTTGTCCCAACGCCGAGTTCACCGGTTTCAGCCGTTTCGGAGGCTATGCCGAATATGTGACGGCGCGGGCCGCTTTTGCCTACAAGCTGCCGCAAGACGCCGATCCCGTCGCGGTGGCGCCCTTGTTGTGTGCCGGGCTGATCGGTTACCGAACCTGGCGCAAAGCAGGCACGGCCGAGCGCATCGGACTTTACGGATTCGGTGCTGCGGCGCATATCCTCGCTCAGGTGCTGATCCGGGAAGGCAAGGCGGTCTATGCGTTTACCCGGCCCGGCGATACGGTCACGCAGGATTTTGCGCGACGTCTGGGGGTAATGTGGGCCGGTGGATCCGATGCTGCACCGCCGGACACGTTGGATGCCGCGCTGATTTTCGCGCCGGTGGGAGAATTGGTGCCGGCCGCGTTGCAGGCGGTGCGTCCGGGCGGCAGCGTCGTGTGCGGCGGCATCCACATGTCCGATATCCCGACTTTCCCGTATCGATTGCTCTGGGGAGAACGCCGATTGCTGTCGGTCGCCAATCTGACCCGCGAAGATGGGCGTGGTTTTCTGGAACGCTGGGCTGCGAGCCTCATCGAAACAAGTACCCGTACTTATGCTTTGGACGAAGCAAACCAGGCCCTTGACGATCTGCGTAATGGGCGGGTCGAAGGCGCCGCTGTATTAAGGATGAAGTAAATGATATTTAACTTTAATAAAATAGAATTAAATATTGATAAAAAGGGGTTTTATAAGACTTTAGAGGCGCAGATGATGGCGCTGCTCGAAGGAGAGAGCGATGCGGTTGCCAATGCCGCCAACCTTTCGGCCCTGCTCTTTAATAGCCTGCCCGATCTGAACTGGGTCGGATTTTATTTTCTGCGTGGTGACACGCTGGTGGTTGGCCCGTTTCAGGGCAAGCCGGCCTGCGTGCGTATTCCAATGGGGCGGGGCGTGTGCGGCACAGCTGCGGTCAAGCGTGAAACCCAGGTGGTCGATGATGTCAATGCATTTTCGGATCACATCGCGTGTGATGCGGATTCACGCTCCGAGATAGTGGTGCCGCTGATCCGTAATGACGCAGTGCTCGGAGTGCTCGATCTCGATGCGCCGATCACGCACCGTTTCGACGATGACGACCGAACCGGTTTGGAGCGTATAGCCGCTCTGTGGATCGCCTCGCTTAGCGACTGAGCAGGGTTCCGATCGACTGCCCAAGTCGCAGTTCGCGCTCCGGCGCGAGAGCCGAGCCGTCCCATTCGAGTGCATTCGGGCCGAAGATCAGAATCACGGTCGAGCCGAAATTGAAGCGTCCGATTTCCTCGCCGCGCTTGAACTCGCGTGTAGCGGTCTCCAGATTCCATTCGTTCGGCTGATGGCGACCACCACGGATAGGGCCGGTCACCACGGTTTCCATGCTGCCGACCATCAGTGCCCCGACCATCACCAGGGCGCACGGGCCAGCCCGGGTTTCGAATTCGAGCACGACGCGTTCGTTGTGTGCGAAGAGCCCGGCCACGCTGGCTACCGCCCACGGCCGCACGGGCCATAGTCGGCCGGGAATGTGTCGAATGTGCTTAAGTCTGCCCGCAACCGGTGCATGCACTCGGTGATAATCCTGCGGGCGTAGATACAGCGTGGCAAAGTGCCCGCCCGCATAGCGCCGCGCATCGCAGCCGAGCAAGGTCTCCAGTGCGTAGTCGATGCCCTTGGCCTGGATCAGCGTGGTGCCGGTGAGCTTTGCGGCTTGGCTCGTGACGCCGTCCACAGGGCTGGCGATGTCAGTTTCCGATGCCGGCCAGGTGCGGACATCGGGGCGCAATTCACGGGCAAAAAAATCGCAGAAGCTCGCATACTCCCTGGCTTGTGGGCGTGTCGCCTCGCTTAGATCGGCGCCATAGTGGCGCACGAACCAGCGGATAAAAAGGATACTCAAAGCCCCCCAGCGCCGGCGCGCCATCCAGCCACCGCAGCGTGATAGCAAGTGGTGGGGCAGGGCGCCGAACAGGAGGCGTTGCAGATTCATTGTGGAGCCTGAGCAGGAGAGCAGGCGTCTATTTTGCCAGCATGCGTTAAAATTATCGGTCAACCAACCGCCGTGAGCCAGCGTGGACTCCCTCGACGAGGTGACCGACAGGCTCCAGACGCTGCGCGATCTGGTGCGGTTCGGCACCACCACATTCAATGCCCAGGGTCTGTTTTTCGGGCACGGAACCGACAACGCTGCCGACGAGGCGTTGGCGTTGATAGCGCACGCTCTCGATTTGACGCCGGATCAGGCCGTGCAGTTTCCGGATGCGCGCTTGACACGTTCCGAGATTGCAGCGGTGTATGCATTGTTCCATCAGCGCGTGGAGACGCGCAAACCCGCGGCCTATCTCACGCATGAAGCCTGGTTTGCGGGGCGTGCGTATTACGTGGACGAACGCGTACTGGTGCCGCGCTCGCCGATTGCCGAATTGATCGAGAGCGGCTTCGCGCCGTGGCTTGATGCGGATGGTGTGCATCGGGTGCTCGATCTATGTTGCGGCAGCGGTTGCATCGGCATCGCTTGTGCGCATGCGCTGCCGGACATAACTGTCGATCTGGTGGATTGCAATGCGGGTGCACTGGAAGTGGCGCGGATCAATGTCGAGCGCCATGGAATCCAGGAACGGGTACGCGTCGTGGAGAGCGATCTCTACACGC
>JBAUSV010000307.1:0-11948 GCA_049581885.1 Gammaproteobacteria bacterium
GCCCGGTTCCACGTTGAAGCCTTTCCTCTATGCGCTGGCGATGGAGCGCCTGGGCTGGCAGCCCGATACCGTGCTGCGCGACGGGCCGCTCGCAACGCGTCTCGGTGGCGGCGTGCACGACTACCGCAACTACAGCGGCCATTACTACGGGCGCGTCAGCCTGCGCTACGCGTTGGGCAATTCGCTCAACATTCCCGCCGTGGAAACCGCGCGGACGGTGGGGGTGGTGCCGTTCCTCGATCTGCTGCACCGGCTCGGCATGAGCGCGCTCGACCGCGACGCCCAACACTACGGGCCGGCACTCGCGATCGGCGACGGCCCGGTGCCGCTGCTCCAACTGACGCAGGCCTATTCCGCGCTGGCGCGCCACGGGCGGTTCCTGCCATTGCACGTGCTGGCCGCTACGTCCGTGCCCCGGGCGCTGTCCGAATTGCGTCCGGACGTCACCTCGCTCATCGCCTCCATCCTCTCCGACCCGGATGCGCGCAGCGCCGAGTTCGGCGATGCCAGTGTGCTCGATCTGCCTCAGGCCACGGCGGTGAAGACCGGCACCTCGAGCAATTACCACGACGCCTGGACCATGGGTTTCGACGACCGCTATACGGTGGGCGTGTGGATGGGACGGCTGAAGGGCGGCGACATGGACACGATCACCGGCTCCGCCGGACCGGCGCTTGTGTTGCGCTCCATCTTCGCGCGGTTGCGCAGCAACCGGCCCTACGCCGGACTATGGCGCAGCCCACGCCTGCGGCGCGTCGCGGTGTGCGAACGCATGGGGCCCGGTCCCTGCATCGAGCGCCACGACTGGCATTTAGAGGATACAGTCGTCGCGCGCCGGTCGGCGGCTTCGCGCACGAGGATTGCGCGTCCCCTGGCCGGCGAAACGCTCGCGCTCGATCCGCGCATCAGCCGCTCGGAACAGGTCTATGTGTTCCGCCTCGACGACGTCCCCGCCTCGGCGGAGCGGTTCGGCTGGTACCTGGACGGGCACCGTATCGCGAGCACGCCCGGGCCGGTGTACGAGTGGCCGTTGGTCGTTGGAACGCACCGCCTCGCCGTCCGCATTCGTCTGCCGGACGGGCGGGTGCTGCGCCCGGCTTCGGTGACGTTTGACGTCGATGGACCGGGCGTCGTCAGGCGGGAGCGGCCGGTTCCGCGGCCGGCGGCTGGCGGTCTTTTTCCTCGGCTTGCTGCAGTTCCCATAGCCGGGCATAGAGGCCGTGCGCACGCAGGAGTTCGGCATGTGTGCCGCGCTCGGCGATGCGCCCGGCGTCCAGCACGATGATCTCGTCGGCATCGACCACGGTCGAGAGCCGGTGGGCGATCACCAGGCTGGTGCGGGCCCGGGCGAGCGTGCGCATCGACGCGAGGATCGCCTGTTCCGCCTGCGAGTCCAGGCTCGATGTCGCCTCGTCGAACACGAGGATCGGCGGGTTCTTGAGGATTGCGCGGGCGATGGCGACGCGCTGCTTCTCGCCGCCCGAAAGCTTCAGGCCGCGTTCTCCGACCAGCGTGTCGTAGCCGGCGGGCAAGGACTCGATGAACAGCTTGAGATTGGCCATCTCCGCGGCCCGCTCGACGTCTTCGCGTGCTGCATCGGGATCACCGTAGGCGATGTTGTAGTAGAGCGTATCGTTGAATAACACGGTGTCCTGGGGCACGATGCCGATGTGGCGGCGCAGACTGTCGCGCGTAACATCGCGAATGTCCTGTCCGTCGATCAGGATGCGGCCCTTGCTCACATCGTAGAAGCGAAAGAGCAGGCGGGCCAACGTTGATTTGCCTGCGCCGCTGGGGCCAACTACGGCGACTTTTTCGCCGGCGGGGACGGTAAAACTGACGTCGTGGAGTATCGTCCGATCCGGTCCGTAACCGAAGCGTACGTTCTCGAAACGCACTTCGCCGCGGGTTGCGGACAGTGTCGATGCATCGGGCTTGTCCGCTATCTGAGTGCTCCGGTCAAGCAGCGAGAACATGCGCTCCATGTCCACGAAGGCCTGCTTCATCTGGCGATAGACGAAGCCGAGGAAGTTGAGCGGCAGGAACAGTTGCACCATGTAAGCGTTGACCATCACGAAGTCGCCGATGGACATCTGCTTGTGCACGACCTGGTAGCCGGCGAGCAGCATCATGGCGGTGATGCCGAGGGCGATGATCAGCGCCTGTCCGGCATTGAGCGTGGAAAGTGAATACTGGGTGCGCAGCGCTTCCTTTTCCCATTGTGCCATCTGCGCGTCGTAGCGTCCGGCCTCGTATTCCTCGTTGGTGAAGTACTTCACCGTCTCGTAATTGATGAGACTGTCGATCGCGCGTGTGTTGGCCTTCGAGTCCAGTTCGTTCATGCGCCGCACGTGGCGCATGCGCCATTCGGTGACGAAAATAGAGAAACCGATGAACAGCACCACGGCGACGAGGATGATCGCGGCGAACCACGCCGAGAAGTTCCACAGCAGTATCCCCGTCACCAGCCCGATCTCGAGCAAGGTCGGCAGAATGTTGAAGAGCATGAAGCTCAGTACAAAATTGATGCCACGCGTGCCGCGTTCGATGTCGCGCGACAGGCCGCCCGTCTGGCGCTCCAGGTGAAAGGCGAGGTCCAGGTCATGAAGATGCCGAAAGACCTTGAGTGCAACGCGACGCACGGCACGCAGCGCGGCGAACTCGAATACCAGGTCGCGCAGTTCGCCGAACAACGTAGAGGCAAAGCGCAGCGCGCCGTAGGCGATGAGCAGGAACAGCGGCAATACGAGTGCGCCATGCTGAGCGTTGAGGGCGTTTACGATGTGCTTGAGCGCCATCGGGATGGCGACCGTCGCCAGCTTGGCGAGGATAAGAAAGGCCACTGCAATCAGAGCCCGGCCACGGAATTCCCACAGGTAGGGCAGGAGACTGCGTAACGTGGTGCCGTGTTTTTGTGTCATGTCTGTCCCTGCCCCGGCTCGCCGGACCAAGTTGTATCCCGGCCCATTCTGTCACGCCCGCCCATGGCGGGCGGGCGCGGCAGAGCGGAGGGTGTGCAATCAGCCGAGACCTTCGTCCTTGAGGACCTTCTTGACGGCGGCGTCTCCATGCATGTGCTGGAAGAAACGTTCCAGGTTGTCGAGACCCGAGAGGTCGATCTTCATGCCCTTGGCCCAGCGCAGGATGACGAACAGGTAGGGGTCGGCGATCGAGCGCGTGCCGACCAACCAGTCCCGGCCCTCGAGCTGCTGGTCGACCAGTTCGAGGTTTTCCCGGATGAGCTTTTTGGCCTGCGCCTTCGCTTTTTCTATGAAGGTCTCCTCGCCCAGGTAGCCGGCGGCGCCGAAAAGCGGGCCGAAGGCGGGATGCACGTCGGCGTTGACGAAGCCCAGCCAGCGGTTCACCTCGGCGCGACCCTCGGGCGTGCCGTCGCCGGTGAGACCGGCTTCCGGATGGGTGTCGGCCAGGTAGTGGAGGATCGCCGCGTTCTGGGTCAGTACCCAGCCGTCCTTCTCCAGGGCCGGCACCTTGCCGGTGGGATTGATGCGCAGGTAATCATCCTTCTTCAGGTCGTCGTGGCTGAGATTGTGCGTCTCGTAGGGCTTGCCTATCCATTCCAGCGTGATGTGGTCGGCGAGCGAACAGGCTCCGGGCATGTAATACAGTTTCATGAAAACTCCTTGAGTCGAAGTGAATTGCTGGTTAAAAGAAGACTTCCTGCGGTTCAGGCGGCTTCGGATTCCAGCGCGGGATAGTCCACGTAGCCGCCCGCGCCGCCCCTATAGAACGTGGCTTGATCGCCCTCCGCGAGGGGTGCGGACAAGCGGAAGCGTTTCGGCAGGTCCGGGTTGGCGATGAAGGGGCGCCCGAAGGCCACCAGGTCGGCGTCGCCGGCGGCAATGACGGCATTGCCGCTTTCGCGGTTGTAACCGTTGTTGGTAATCAGTGTGCCGTGGAATATCGTGCGGTAGCGCTGCGTGATGTCCTTGATCGCATTGGTGCCGCTCTGGGCGCCGGCGCCCGGCTCGACCAGGTGCAGGTAAGCCAGCGGGTGGTTGTCGAGCACGCCGATCACGAAGTCATACAGCGCCGCCATGTCGCTGTCGGCGCCGATGTTGGCGACGTTGCCGGGTGACAGGCGCACGCCGACCCGCTCGTGGCCGATTGCATTGCCCACGCCGTCCACGATGTCGAACAGGAAACGCGCACGGTTGGCGATGCCGCCGCCGTAGATGTCGTCGCGGTGGTTGCTCGAATCGCGCAGGAACTGCTCGATCAGGTAGCCGTTCGCGCCGTGCAGCTCGACGCCGTCGAAACCGGCGTGCATGGCGTTCTCCGCCGCGCGGACGAAGTCCTGCACGACGTCTCGCACCTCCCTCGTGGTCAGGGCGCGCGGTGTCACCGTGTCCTTGAAGCCCGCGGGCGTGAACGCCTGGACGTGCGGGTTGAGAGCGGAAGGCGCCACCGGCAGTTCGCCACCGTGGAAATCGGGATGCGAGATGCGCCCGACGTGCCAGAGCTGGATGAAGATACGGCCGCCGCGCTCGTGGACGGCATCGGTCACCTTGCGCCAGCCGCGGACCTGGGCCGCCGAGTGGATGCCGGGCGTATTGATGTAGCCCACGGCCTGGGGCGAGATCTGGCTTGCCTCGGTGATGATCAGCCCGGCCGCGGCCCGCTGGGCATAGTATTCGGCATGCAGCGCCGTCGGGGCGTGTTCGGGGTTGTCTGCCCGGCTGCGTGTCATCGGGGCCATGACGATGCGGTTGGGCGGGGTGAGGGGACCCACGTTCACGGGGGTCAGCAGGGGCTGTTGTTCTGTCATTGGAAGTTCCTCTAATAGCAATATATTCAAATATTTACGAATATCGATATTTTGTCGCGCTTCAGTGCCTTTCCTTACACGTCAACGCCTCAGAGGTTGACGCGGTCCATCATGGCTTCGGGGTAGCGGGTCCCGGCGGCGGCATCGCGGGGGAAGGCTGCGTCGATCGCGGCCAGGTCCTCGTCACTGAGCCGGACGTCCAGAGCTCCGATGTTGTCATCCAGATAGCGGATATGCTTGGTGCCCGGGATCGGCACCAGATCCTCGCCCTGCGCCAGGACCCAGGCCAGGGCCAGTTGCGCGGGCGTGCAGCCTTTGTCGGCCGCCATGCGTTCCACCGCCTTGACCAGCGCCAAGTTGCGGATGAAGTTCTCGCCCTGAAAGCGTGGGCTGTGGCGGCGGTAGTCGCCCTCCTCGAAGTCGTCCGGGCTGCGGATCGCGCCGGTCAGGAATCCGCGGCCAAGCGGGCTGTATGGCACGAAGCCGATGCCCAGCTCGCGGCAGGTGTCGAGTATGCCGTCCTCGACCTCTCGGCTCCACAGCGAGTACTCGGTCTGCAGCGCGGTGATGGGGTGCACGGCATGCGCTCGACGGAGGGTGTCGGATGCGGCCTCGGACAGGCCGAGGTGGCGCACCTTGCCGGCCTCTACCAGCTCGGCCATGGCGCCGACCGTGTCCTCGATCGGTGTTTCTGGATCCACGCGGTGCTGGTAGTAGAGGTCGATCGTATCCACGCCGAGTCGCTTGAGGCTCGCGTCGCACGCCTTGCGCACGTAATCGGGCTTGCCGTTAACGCCCTGGAATTCGCCGTTGGGCCCGCGCACATTGCCGAACTTGGTGGCGAGTACCACTTTGTCGCGGCGGTCCTTCAGGGCGCGCCCGACCAGTTCCTCGTTGCGGCCCGTGCCGTACATGTCTGCGGTGTCGAGGAAATTGATCCCGGCATCGAGTGCATGGTGTATGACATCGATCGAGGCCGCGTCGTCGTGCGATCCGTAGAATTCGCTCATGCCCATGCAGCCCAGTCCGATGGCCGAGACCGTGGGACCGTTTTTTCCGAGTTTACGGGTTTGCATGCTGTACCTCCTTTTACAATTTACAATTCGGAAATAGGGCCACTCGTCTTTCAGCGGCTTACAGATCTTTCTGCAGGAATTTGCCCACCTTGCGCAGCGTCTCTTCGTCGCGCACGTAGAATGTCCACTGGCCGCAGCGCTTGGCCTTGATCAGGCCCGCCTGCTGGAGCTGGGCCAGGTACTGCGAGGCGGTGGACTGCGAGAGGTCGAGTTTTTTCTGGATCTCGCCCACGCACACGCGGCGTTCGCGGCACTCGCCGTTCGGGGCCGGACCGAAATGGGTGTCCGGATCCCTCATCCAGTGCAGGATATTGAGCCGCGACTCGTTGGCGAGTGCTTTGAAGATGGCGATCTCATCCATGGGCTTATTATATCGTTAAATTCCGATATGTCAATATACGACTGCCAGTGACCCCGCCGCTATGACTTCTGTCGGCCAGATGCAGTCAGCCAGGAAACTGGTTGAGAGTGGACATTCAGTTATGGCCCGTACCGCCGCTCCGATTCGAGCATTCTCCATTTGCCCACATACCACCTCGCGAAGGAGCGGCCCTGGAAAACGTGGGCCGCTCCTCCACAATAGTTCAGAGCAAACGCGTGGCTGCGGCGGTTGCAGTCCGCAGCGTAGCTTCGGCCTGTTGCGCCTCAGCTTGCAAGCGGCGGTAAGCGGCCACCTGGGCCGGATCGGGCATACCGTAATCCAGGCCGATGCTGGTCTGCAGGTAGGCAATGAAGCTGCGCAGGCGCATGTTGTGCAGCACGTCGCCTTCACTGGAACGCACGTGGAGCTGCACGACGCCGTGGATCGCCTTGTCGAGCGCATGGAGCGCTGGCGCCGCCGCAGCGTCGGAGATTTTGTGCGCGGCAACGGCTTTTCTGAGTCTCATGCGGGCCGTGATCGCCGCGTTGATGTCCTGATCCAGCGCGTCGAGCGTGCGGTGCAGCGAGAGCTGGAGTGCCAAGTGCTGCTTCAGGGCCGCGGGGGTAGCATGCAGCCGGGGATCGAGCTTGACCTCGAACGTCTGCCTGTAGGACTGCTTTCCGTACGTCAGGACCGCGGTATAGGCGCCGGGGTTCACGCGCGGACCGCTCACCCACCCGGTCATGCCGTCCGCCGGTTCGGGGGGCTCGAACCCGATCACGTTCGTGGCGTCCGCGTAGCGCAGGTTCCAGTGGAACCGGTTCGTGCCCGGCGAGACTGCCGTCTGCTTCTCCTCGGCGATCTGCCTGGTCTGTGACGGCTGCAGGTTGTCACGAACAGTCGCGGCCAGCTTCTTGTGCTTCTTCTTCAAGTGCAGCGTGAACCGCTGGACCACGTTGCCCTGAGCGTCCTGGAACTCGAGGCTTACCGGGGTCTTGCCGTCGTAGCGCTGAGGGATATGGAAGAACACGGTCGCACGGGACAGCGGATAGTCACTGGTCAGCCAGGTGGCCTGCGGTGCGTAGAGGTATGCCGAATTCTTGTCCGGTCGCGCCCCGTGCGAGATCTGTTCGAGCAAAGAGAGGTTGTCGAGGATCCAGAACGAACGGCCATGCGTGGCGGCGATGATTTCGCCTTCGCGTGTATTAATCGCGAGGTCGCGGACCTCCACGTGCGGCAGATTCAGGCCGAGCGAGCGCCAGTGCGCACCGCCGTCGAAGCTCGCGTACACGGTGTTGATAGTGCCCAGAAACAGGAGCGAGGAGTCTTCGGGGTCCTGCTTGACGACGAAGACCGGCTCGTCGCTCGGCAGGCCCCGGGTCAGCACCGTCCAGTGCTTTCCGAAGTCGACGGTCTTGAACACGTACGGCCGGTAGTCGTCCCACATGTAGCGCGAAGCGGCCAAGTAGGCGGTGCCCGCGGAAACGTGGGAAGGCTCGATCGAGCTGATCGTCGCCCATTCCTTCAATTGCGGCGGCGTGACGAGCCGCCAGTGTCGGCCGTCATCCGTGGTGACATGGACCAGGCCGTCCTGGGAACCCGCCCAGATCACGTGCGAATCCACCGTGGAGACCGCGAGCGCCGAAATGTCCGGGAAGACCTCCGCGCCCGTCTGGTCCAGGTCGATCGGGCCGCCCGTCGGCCCTTCGGTGGCCGGGTCATTGCGCGTCAGATCCGGGCTGATGATTTTCCAGGTGCGCCCGCCGTCCTCGCTCGTCATGACGTACTGCGAAGCGAGAAACAGTTTCTTCGGATTATCCGGAGAAAAGAAGATCGGGTGCGTCCAGCCGAAGCGGTACTTCATCTGGGCCGCGGAACCCCCGTCGCGATACTCCGGCTCGGGGCTCACCGAGCGCCGCGCCCCGGTTACCCAGTTATAGCGCTGCATGAGCGTGAAGTAGTCGCTGCCGTAGGTCACGTCCGGATGTCCGGGATCCGGCGCGACGAACGTGCTTTCCCCGAGTGCCACCTGGTGCCAGGCGCGGGTGGGTACGGGTTCGCCCGGCACGGCGCTCGGACCCTCGAAGGAGCCCTCGTCCTGTTGCGCCCCGTACACGTTGAACGGAAACGCCTTGTCGATCGCGACATGATAGAACTGACCGGTCGGCTGGTTATGCTCCGTGCTCCAGGTCTTGCCGCCGTCGGTCGATACGGTCGCGCCGCCGTCGTTCCCGACCAGAAGCAGCTTCGAATCAGTCGGACTGATCCACACGATGTGGTTATCGCCGTGAGGCATGTTCAGCAGCGCGAACGCCTTGCCGCCGTTGTGGGACACCCACACGCCGTCG
Source organism: Gammaproteobacteria bacterium (assembly GCA_049581885.1). Taxonomy (GTDB): domain Bacteria; phylum Pseudomonadota; class Gammaproteobacteria; order JAKDMP01; family JAKDMP01; genus JBAUSV01. Next base: position 8,572 of record JBAUSV010000307.1, read on the forward strand.
ACGTTCGGAACGTACACGGTGTCGGGATTGCTAGGGTCGACGTAGATGCTCGTGTAATAGAAAGCACGCTGGCGCAGGCTCCAGTTGTCATTGACGCGCTTCCAGGTGGCCCCGCCGTTGTCCGAGCGGAAGACGCCGCCGCCCTTGGCCTGAACGATTGCGTACACCACTTTGGGATTGCTTGCCGCAACAGACACGCCGATCCGTCCAAGCAGCCCCTGCGGCAAGCCGGGATGGCGCGAGATGTTCGTCCAGTGCGCGCCTCCGTCGGTACTCTTGTACAGCCCGCTGCCCGGACCGCCGTCAATGAGTGTCCAGGGCTTGCGCTGGGCCTGCCACATGGCGGCATACAGTACCTGCGGATTGTGCGGGTCCATCACCAGGTCGATGGCGCCGGTTTTACCGTTGACGAAGAGGATTTTGTGCCAGGTCTTGCCGCCGTCGGTCGATTTGAAGACGCCCCGATTCGCGTTTGGCTTGAACACATGGCCCATCGATGCGGCATAGACTATGTCCGGATTGTGGGGATCGACGACGATCGAACTGATGGTGCGCGTGCTGCGCAGGCCGGCATAGTGCCAAGTCTTGCCGGCATCGGTCGACTTGAACACCCCGTCTCCGGTCACCATGTCGCCGCGGATGTCGGACTCGCCGGTACCGACGTAGAGCGTCTTGATGTTGGAGGGCGCCACGGCGATCGCACCGACACTGCCACTCGCCGACGACCACTTGCCGTCGGTGATGTTATGCCAGGTAACCCCGTAGTTCGTGCTTTTCCATACTCCGCCGTCGACGGCGCCCATGTAAAAGAGGTTCCGTACACCCGGAACACCGGTCACGGCGACAACCCGCCCGCCGATGGACGGCCCGATACTGCGCCAAGCGAGCTTGCCGTTCAGAAACTCATGCGCAGGCGCAGCGTGCGCTGCGACCTGCAAGGATAGCAACGCCGTCAGCGTAGCAATGGAAAATGCCCCGCGGACGAACCGCGCACGGGAAACGGTGCTCATCATGGATATGCCTCTTTTTGCCATTTCTTCAGGGTCTGCTGCCGATACAGGATAGGCAGTTTAACGAATTCGCTCACGTTCGGGTCAGATCGCAGATCTCCTCCCTCCAAGTAACACCGCAGGGCCATGGGATTTTCCTCGGATCCTCCGAGGACGAACATCGAAAGCAAGTACCGAACCGGCAAGACAAATTTCAGCTGTCGAGCGACCGAGAAAAACGCTAAACTACGAAACGCCTGCCGAGCGCTTCGCACAATGTGTTGCATTGATCCATTGAATCCGCAGTCGATTGCTGACGCCAATGCATCGTGAATACGGACATTCGAATGCCTGTTTCTGCGTGACGGGAGACGGGTAAATCGCAGGATCGAGGCTGTCGGCGATTGCGCATCAGGCATAATCGGACGACAGGAACGCCGGGAAGGTTGCGGTGCGAAATGAAGTAGTCGTTGTCGTCGGACTGTATTTTCTCGGCCTGCTGGGTTGGAACCTGCGCAACTTTCTGAAGAACCGGGCCGGCACGGAAGCGGAAGAAGTCGCCTACGTCGGTCATCGCAATTTCGGTACGGGCGCGCTGGTCGCTACGCTCGTCGCCGTCTATGCCAGCAACTACACGTTGCTCGCGGCAGCGGAAAGCGGCTTCAAGTACGGCTTGTCCGGGCCCATCTGGTACGCGCTGGGCGTGGCGTTGCCGATCCTGTTCTTCGTGTGGCCGGTCAACCTGATATCTCGCATGCGTGCTTCCCTGCCGCGCGGCGTGACGCTGGTCGAGTATTACGGCACGCGTTACGACGAGCGTACCCGCCTGGCGGCGCTGGTCACCGTGTTGCTCGCCAGCGTGATCGGAATCGTGTCCGTCGTCGTCGCCATCGGTATCGTCCTGGATTCATTGCTCAATATCGGCACGACGCCCTCGATCCTGCTTGGGGGCGGCGTGCTGATCCTCTATACGGCACTGGGCGGTTACGAGGGCACGGCACGCGCGCATGTCTACCAGTTGATGATCGCGGGCCTCGCGGTGGCGGTGAGTCTCGCGCTCGCTGCCCATGACGTGAACCTTTCGAGTTTCGTGCGCCACCTCGGTGCCGGTCAGAGCAACGTGCTCGCCTGGGGCCCGGTGCACATGCTCGATTTCTTCCTCACGCTCGCCGCGCTCGCGATCGCCAACCCTATACTTTGGCAGCGCATGTTCTCCGCCCATGACGACCGTAGCGCGGCGCGGGCCATGGTCGCCTTTCCGGCCCTGTGGATTCCCTTCGCCATCGGTTCCGGTGTCATGGGGATGATTGCCTTCCACCTCATGCCCGCCATCGCGCCCGATCAGGCCGCGACCCGGCTCGTGGTGCACCTGTTTCCGACCTGGGCGGCGGTGCTCTTCCTGCTCGGCGGCCTTGCGCTGGTGTTCTCGACGGGCGATGCCGCGATCAACAACATCGCCTCCATCGTGCAGTTCGACGTCATCGACCGTTACCTGGGGCACCGCTTCACGGGGCGCCGTGCGGTGTACCTGAGCTTCAGCGTGCAGGTCGCGCTGGGGCTGGTCGGTGTCATCGGGGCGCTGGGCGTGAAAAGCATCCTGCACCTGCTGGTCGTGAACAGCGCGGTGAACATCGCGCTGCTGGCACCGCTCGTGCTCGGGCTCATCTGGCGGCGCGCGCATGCCGGCGCCGCGTTCTGGTCGATTGCCGTGGGACTGATCGTCGGCGCGGGATTGATGATCGCCGGGTGGGGCCCCGTTGCGGACCTGGTCGCACTCGTGGTGTCCGTCCTGCTCATGATCGGGCTGTCAATTTCCATTCCGGCACGGCGCGAACCCGCCGTGGGTGCCAAATGGCCCGTCAAGCGCGCGGCCTCGGGGATGTTGCTCGTCATCGCAATTTACACGGCCCTGTTCGCGCTGGCATCGGCCTTCGGTCATGTGAGGCTGGCGTTACCGGGTTTCACGCTCTATCCGCTCATGGTCTACGCCTTTGGCGGATGCCTCGTGCTCGCGCTCGTACTCCCGTTCATCGCCCTGCGTCGGTCCTGATCTCGGCATCATGTAGGGCCTCGCATCGGATTGGATTGGGCTCAAACGGCTATCGAGTTATTCCGCGGAATGCGCGTGGCCGAATGGAATCAGGGCTTCGAGCGCATGGGTCGAGAGGGTGTGAATGACCGGTTTGGGGGCCACAGCGGCAAGTCCTGATTCGGCCAAACATTGCCATTCAAGGACCCGGCCCATTGCGGACATTCGTTCTCATCTCCGCTCACCTCCGGAGCACCGTGAAGCTTTACGAGGCACTATTCCTCATCATCGTCAGATCGCCGTGCCCCAAACGCATTCTTGACTCCTGCTGCCTTTGTGACGGAAATTGTGTTGAACAT
>JBAUSV010000308.1:0-2354 GCA_049581885.1 Gammaproteobacteria bacterium
AAGACCTTGTGACTACATTCCTGCCGGTGTTTTTGAATAAGGTACGTCATGAGGCCTTCTAACTTGATGCATCTTGAAAAATTTTGTTACAACATGTAATAAGAGTTCTTCCAATTTCGAGTTTCCATCTTCTTTAATCGTTTTCAGGGAGGAAAAAGACGTGAGCAGGGATATCGGTGAGATCACGGAACAGGTTGAAAAGCAAAGCATGGTGCTTCGAAAAATCATCGCTGAAATGGAGAAGGTGATTGTGGGTCAGAGACGCCTTATTGAGAGGCTGCTGATCGGCCTTTTGTGTGATGGGCATATCCTGCTCGAAGGCCTTCCGGGGTTGGCCAAAACGACAGCCGTCAAGGCCCTTGCAGCCTCCATAAGGACTTCTTTCCAACGGATTCAGTTTACACCCGATCTCTTGCCCGCGGATATCCTGGGGACCCAGTTTTACAGACCGGATACGGTCAGCTTTGAGATCAAAAAGGGGCCCATATTCAACCATATCATCCTTGCGGACGAAATCAACCGGGCGCCGGCCAAGGTGCAGAGCGCTCTGTTGGAGGCCATGCAGGAAAGGCAGATCACCATTGGAGAGACGACCTTCCCCCTGGGAAATCCCTTCCTGGTGCTGGCAACGCAGAACCCCATCGAACAGGAGGGGACCTATCCCCTTCCCGAGGCCCAGATTGACCGATTCATGATGAAGATAAAAGTGGATTACCCGTCGGCCGGGGAAGAAAAACAGATCATGGAAAGGGTTTATTCGCGGGATGGGGATGCTATTACCGGCGTTGTGGATTTTGAACATATCCATGAGGCCTCCGAAATCATGAGAACCATTCACATGGAGGAAAGGATCCTGGATTATATTGTGGAGATCGTCAGGGCCACGCGAAGCCCCGGAAAATTGGATGGAGAAATGGCGTCCATGATCAGTTACGGGGCTTCTCCAAGGGCGTGTATCTGGCTTGGGTTGGCATCCAGGGCCCATGCGTTTCTCAATGGCAGGGGATATGTGACTCCTCAGGATGTGAAATCAATGGCGCCTGATATATTGAGGCACCGGATTATTTTGAGCTACGAAGCGGAGGCGGAGGAAAAAAGCACGGATGACCTGATAGTTCGGCTGTTGGAACAGATCGAGGTCCCTTGAAATGATCTCCCTTGAACTGTTCAAGAAGATCCAGCGGTTCCACTTTTCCACCAGGAGGATGGCCAATAACCTGTACGCGGGGCAGTACGAAAGTGCGTTTCGGGGAAGAGGCATGGAGTTTGCCGAAGTGAGGGAATACCAGATCGGAGACGACATCCGGACCATTGACTGGAATGTGTCGGCCCGCTTCGGCCACCCGTTTGTAAAGGTCTTTCACGAGGAACGGGAACTGACGGTCATGCTCCTTCTGGATCTTTCCGGTTCGCACCTTTTCGGTACCAGAAAAAAGTTTAAAAGGGAACTCATGGCGGAGGTTGCGGGGATGCTGGCATTCCTGGCCATCCGAACCAACGACAAAGTGGGGGCAATCCTGTTCAGTTCGAAGGTGGAAAAATATATTCCTTCAAAAAAAGGGGCGTCACACGTATGGCGCCTGATCAAAGAAATCTTCACTTTTGAGCCGGAAGACATGCGCACCAGCATCGAGGATGCGCTCAACTACCTGAACCGGGTTGTAAAACGCCACGCCATTGTCTTTCTCATCTCGGACTGCATGGATTCAGGCTTTGAAAGGCCTCTGCGTTTGACGGCCCGGAAACACGACCTTACGGTGATCAGGATAGCGGATCCGGCGGAGGAAGAGTTGCCCCGGGTGGGGCTCATGAGGTTGCAGGATCCTGAAACGGGGCAAATCGCATTCATCAATAGTTCCAGCAGGAAATTCAGGGAGAGATGGCATGAATACCGCACGGAGAGAGAATCGGATCTGGATCGGATGTTTCGCAAGGCGGGTGTGGATCAGGTGCTTCTTTCCACGGACGGGCCATTGGTGGAACCATTGACCGCACTTTTCGGCAAAAGGAGAAGGAGGCAGTGAAAACGCGAGTCTTTCTTCTCCTTCTTTTTCTCTTCTGCCTGTCACTGGCGCTCGGGGCGACGGGGACCGAGGCTGATGGGGAAGGGTCTCAAGGAGGGCTCACCGCTTCCGTCACCCCACCTTCGGCGCGGGTGGGCGATGTTGTTACACTCCTCCTTCAATACGTTCTTCCCGAAGGCGCCCGCTTACCCGATAAAGCCGGAATAAAGGGGCTTGAGGGGCTCACGATTCTGGATTTGGAAAATATTCCTTCGGCGGAAAAGACCCTTTCGGGAGAAATACGAATCAGGCTCCTCGTGGATCGGTTGGGGTCGCTCACCACCGGTCCTT
>JBAUSV010000309.1:0-2633 GCA_049581885.1 Gammaproteobacteria bacterium
CGGACAGACTCTTACCGGTGGCTCAGCTTGAATTATGCAGTGTACCCTCCGTCGATGCTCAAACTGGCCCCTGTCACGTAAGATGCCTCGGGACTTGCTAGATAGCCCCCAGCGAAGCAATCTCGTCCCCTGTAGCATAACGGGGTAACGCCATCACGTGCTCTATCGTGGCTTTTGCGAAATCGTTCCTGGCGGGATTCATATCGGTATCCACGGGACCCGGGTGGATGTTGTTAATCGTGATGCCCCACGGGCCGAGGTCACGTGCGAGTCCTTTGACCAGGCCGACGAGTGCGGCCTTGCTCATGGCCTAAACACCGCCACCCACAGATGGCACACGGATGGTATTGCAGCTCGCCACGTTGATGATCCGGCCGCCCGCTTGCATGTATCTGACTGCGGCCTGAGTGGCGACGAAGACGGCTCGCACGTTGACCGCCAGCGTGCGATCCAGATCTTCCCACGCCGGTGGGACTTGCCGGCCAGCATCTGGTGGGCTCGGCCCGCTTCAGCAAGGGGCAGCACCGCCCCCACATGCGCTGTGAGCTGTCCGGAATCGAGCAAGTCGGCTATCCTTGATAGGCCTTCAGATGTGACTTTAACGAGAAAGAAGACTCCCCGAACGCGATGTCGTGCAGCCTTTTCCTGATCGGGCATGGCGACGGAAGACACAAGGACGCCCCCCGGCTTTAGAAGCTCGAAAGATCGATCGAGCAGTTCGCCGCCGATCGTGTCAATAACGACGTCGAGGCCATCCAGGTTCCGTTCGAAACGATCTGCCTGCACGTCAATAGGTCGGTCGGCACCTAGACTGCGGATGTAATCCAAATCGCGATCGAAACCTGTAGCGAGAACTTGAGCGCCGGCTCGCTTTGCGAACTGAATCGCGTAGGCACCGACGTTTCCGGCTCCGCCATGCGCCAACACCCGTTTGTCATTACTTACTTGCCCGTGGTCGAACACCATTTGCCAAGCCGTGCTCGCCACTACCGGCACGGAGGCAGCCTCTATGTAGCTCAGCCGCTTCGGTTTAAGCGCGATCATGGCTGCCTCTGCGATGGCCTATTCAGCATAGGCTCCGGTAAATTGCGAATTTGTTACCCCAAATATTTCATCACCGACTTGGAAGTTAGCCACATCCGCGCCCACTTCTTTAACAACCCCTGACAAGTCTGATCCGAGAATCAAGGGCAACGGCTGAGGCAGTGCGCTCTTGCCCGCCCTGACCCAAGCATCCCAAGGACCCACCCCGGCCGCCTTGACCTTAACCAGCACTTGTCCTTGTGTGGGCGCGGGTCGCGGAATCTTTTCAACCACAATCGCTTCAATTCCGCCGAATTGGTGGATGCGCACCGCTCTCACTAGCTGTCTATGTACCGATACGTGTGCTGCAGAATTCTCTCTCATTACGACCTTTCTCCAGCATTCCCAGTCGTGGATAAACGAATACTCCTGAAGATAGTCACAAGGCTGTTGCCGTCGCCAATTCCTGCTTTGCGTGAGAGGCACGGAGTGAAAGATCAGGAAAGACTCGATGGGCCCCACATGCAGGCGCCATCACAAAACTCCTTTTCCCTATTGACTTGAAAAGCCTATCCCGATCTGGTCTCATGCTCATTCCGTTCCTATGCGGGCACCTTTCTCTGCTACCGAGCGCCTCATAAAAAACACTAAAGGCACCAGGACCAGTACCATAACCGCAAACAACCAGAAGCAATCGAAATACGCGAGCGACGACGCCTGCTGCAAACGCAGGGCAGCGAGGCTCTGCAGAGCGATCTCTTTAGACAATGCCGGGTCGCCCGTGTGCCCGAGAAAAAACGCTTGTACCTGATGCAAAAACGAGTGCGCAGCAGGGTTGAAAGGGTCAAGATACTCTCCTAGACGTGTGGTATGGAACTGGTCAAGACGCTCATGAAGCGTCTGGGCAAGTGACGTACCTACACTACCCCCCTCGCTGCGCAACAGGCTAAACAGGCCGACCGCCGCCCCCCGCAGCTTCATCGGCGTATAAAGGTAGGCTGCAACGTTGAGCGGAGCAAAGCACAGCGAAAGGCCCACGATGGTCACCACTCGAGGCCATACCACTTGTCCCGGACTGACATTGAGATTCATCTGGGACATCCAGTAGTTGCCGGCTGCCATGATTAGCAGGCCGGTCAGGATTAGCCAACGGGCATCCTTGCCACGGCCGAGCAGAAAGGCGACAACGGGCATCAGAAGGATCGCAAATAGGCCCGAGGGCGACATGACCAATCCGGCGTTTAGAGCATCATAGCCAAAGAGAGACTGCAGGAGTGCCGGTAGTGTCGTACTGGCGCCATAGAGCACCGCGTAGGCGACGAATATAATGATACAGGACACCAGGAAATTGCGCTCGCCCAACGGCCGGAAATTGACCACTGGTCCTTGGTGTCGCAACTCCCAGATGATCAGTCCGGTCAGAGCCAGCAGAAAAACGATCAACAGGGTCTGTACCCGCCCTAAAGGGTCGGCCAGCCAGTCCCACTCCTGCCCTTTGCTGATCATTACTTCCCAGCAGACCATGGTGATTAGAAGAAGCCCCAGGCCGATGGAGTCGAACCGAAACGGCTGCTTTTTCAACTCGGTGAGTTGAGTCCTCAGGTACTCCG
>JBAUSV010000310.1:0-3754 GCA_049581885.1 Gammaproteobacteria bacterium
ACAGGACATACCAGATATTGCCGTGCAATCGGTCAAGGAAATTACCTTCTCTAATCGCTTAGACAGTTCAAGAGATGGAATGCAGAATCCCTCATCTGATGCCATGCCCTGAGCTTTACATTCAGCCGCTGCCTCTTTGGTCGTGGGCACGGGGGCCGGTTCATGAGCGGAGGCATAACTGAAAGAGGCAAACAACAGCACCACACAAAATCCGTACTTCATACAACCACCTAAGCAGCAAAGTGCCTAACGCTAACTAGACGTCAAAGTGACGTCTAATCTGGCGTATTGACGTATAAACTGACTCAAATTTTAGCAACTACTTGAAAAATCTGACGTTTCAAAACAAGCAACACTGATTGCATGTCGAATCGATATCTAATCTAGTATTTTTGACGCATAACATGCCTGAACTATAGCACTCGATTCAAAAAAGTGCGCATGGGCACGGGCCTCAGCTCAAGCCGGTCCTTAAAGATATGGATGTGACGAAATTGTCAGCCGATCAACATTCGATGACGTTGACGGCCAAGCCGCCCAGCGACGTTTCCTTGTAGATGCTTTGCATGTCGCGGCAGATCTGACAGGCCAAAAGTGACTTGTTGCATAAGTGTACTTATTTTGGTACGCTTGTTTTGTGTCTTCGCTTCCACCAATCCTTGACGTTCGTTTTTACACTAGAGGACAGGGCCGTGAACCGGTTCGGGAATGGCTCAAGTCCTTGACGCAGGCAGACCGCAAAACGATCGGCGAGGATATCAAGACCGTTCAGTTCGGTTGGCCGTTGGGTATGCCCTGGTACGGAAGATGGATCCGGGGTTGTGGGAGGTGCGAAGCACGGTAGAAGCGGGTATTGCCCGCGTGTTGTTCACCACATCGGGGCCGATCATGGTGCTGTTGCACGGTTTCATCAAGAAGTCCGGCAAGACGCCAAAAGACGATCTGACACTGGCTCTGCGTCGAGCGAAGGAGGTTCGCAATGGCTAAGCGCAACGCGCATATCGGTAGTAGTCTGGACGAGGTGCTGGACGAAGACGGCGTGCTTGAGGAGTCCTCGGCACGGGCAATCAAGCGAGTGATCGCCTGGCAGTTACAGGAGGCGATGAAGAGCCAAGGCATCACCAAGACGGCAATGGCCAGGCGCATGCACACCAGCCGGTCGATGCTCGACCGTCTGCTCGATGACACCGACACCGGATTGACCATCGACACATTGAGTCGTGCGGCCCAGGCTCTCGGCTACCGCGTGACAGTCGAGCTGGCGGCTTAACGTCAAGAAGCTGGGAGTCGTCCCGGCTTGAGTTAGAGAGAAGAATCCCCCTCCAATTTCTCCTCCCTCGCTATGCGAGCAAGGGGGAGGGTAAATTGGGTGGCGTCATTTCGCGTTGCTTCGTGTCCCGGATCCCCGGTCCCGAGTCCCGTTTTTATTCAGCATTCAATAACGTTGACGGCGAGACCCCCGAGGGAGGTTTCCTTGTAGATGCTTTGCATGTCGCGGCCGGTGGCACGCATCGTGGCGATGACTTCGTCGAGGGAGACGCGGTGGCTGCCGTCGCCGTGCATGGCGAGGCGCTGGGCGTTGATGGCTTTCATGGCGCCCATGGCGTTGCGTTCGATGCAGGGAATCTGCACCAGGCCCTTGATGGGATCGCAGGTGAGGCCGAGGTTGTGTTCCATGCCGATCTCGGCGGCGTTTTCGATGTGCGCGTTGCTGCCGCCCATCGCGGCGGTAAGTCCGCCCGCGGCCATGGAACAGGCCACGCCGACTTCGCCCTGGCAGCCCATCTCGGCGCCGGAGATGGAGGCGTTTTTCTTGTAGAGCATGCCGATGGCGGCTGCGGTGAGCAGGAAGTCGACGACGCCGGCCTCGTCCGCGTCTTCGACGAAGCGCCAGTAGTAATGCAGCACCGCCGGGATGATGCCCGCCGCGCCGTTGGTCGGTGCAGTGACGACGCGTCCGCCGGCGGCGTTTTCCTCGTTCACGGCCAGGGCGAACAGGTTCACCCAGTCCATGACGTCGAGTGCGTTGCTCTTGCGGTTGGCGAGCAGCTTCTCGCGCAGCCCGGGGGCGCGGCGGATGACGCGCAGGCCGCCGGGCAAGGTGCCGGGCGTGTTGAGGCCGCTTTCCACGCAGTCCTGCATCACCTGCCAGATGCGCAGCAGGCCTTCGCGGGTTTCTTCCCAGGGGCGGTAGCTGTTCTCGTTTTCGCGCATCAGTGCAGGAATGCGCAGACCGGCGGTGTCGCACGCGGCGAGCAGTTCCCTGGCGTTGGAGAACGGGTGCGGCACTTCGTGGTCGATGTCGCCGCCGTCCGGTTCGTCGCCGCGCAGGATGAAGCCGCCGCCGATGGAATAGAAGTCCTCGCTGAACAGTTCGGTGCCGTCGGCGTCGAGCAAACGGAAGCGCAGGCCGTTGGTGTGGCGCGGCAACTGTTCCTCGCGGTGGAAGACGATGTCGGTCTTGGGGTCGAAGTCGAGTTCGCGCTCGCCGAGCAGGTTGATCTTTTTGGTCTGGTGGATGCGTTCGATGGTCGGGGCGATGGTTTCGTTCTCGACCTTGTCGGCCTCCTCGCCCGCCAGGCCGAGCAGCACGGCCTTGTCGGTGCCGTGGCCTTCGCCGGTGAGTGCCAGCGATCCGTACAGGTTGGCCTCGACGCGGGCCGTCTTGTCGAATGCACCCGCTTCCTTCGCGTCCAGCAGGAACTGGCGCGCGGCCCGCATGGGGCCGACGGTGTGCGAGCTGGACGGGCCGATGCCGATCTTGAACAGGTCGAATACGCTGATATTCATACGTGAACCATCCTTTCCATCAAATATGCCGGCGGTCCGGAGCCCCTCATCCTAACCTTCTCCCCTCGGGGGAGAAGGGACGCGTGCGCCCCGTGAAGACTAAAACGACCAATCAAGTCTATCGACTCTATAGCCTACTGAAAATCCATCCCCTCGCCCCGCTTGCGGGGAGAGGGTCAGGGTGAGGGGCAAGAATACTTCGCCGCTTTGCGGCGCACCCCTCATCCCGGCCTTCTCCCCTCGATGAGGGGAGAAGGAGTACTGGATCACGCGCCTACGTATAAACGTTAGTCGTCGAGGGCGAGCAGGCTGGCGTTGCCGCCTACGGCTGCCGTGTTGACCGTGAGCGCCTTTTCGGTGGCGAAACGCGGCAGGTAGTGCGGGCCGCCGGCCTTGGGGCCGGTACCCGAAAGGCCGCGCCCGCCGAAGGGCTGCACGCCGACGACCGCGCCGACCATGTTGCGGTTGATGTAGCAATTGCCGGCGCCGACCACGCCCGCCAGGCGCTCGGCCTCGCCGTCGATGCGGCTGTGCACGCCGAAGGTCAGGCCGTAGCCGGTGCCATTGATCTTGCGCATCAGCGTTTCCAGGTCGCGGGACTTGAAACGCACCACGTGCAGGATCGGGCCGAACACCTCGCGCTCCAGCACCTCGATGCCCGGGATCTCGACCGCGAGCGGCGCGACGAAGCTGCCGTCGGTGCAGGCGGCAGGCAGTTCGCACTGGCGGATGACTTTGCCTTTCTTGCTGATCGCCTCGCTGTGCTTCTGCAAAATGGCGCGGGCGTCGTGGTCGATGACCGGGCCGACGTCGGTGGCGAGCAGGCCCGGATCGCCGATGGTGAGCGTTTGCATGTAGCCTTCGAGAATCTCGATCACGCGCGGCGCGATCTCTTCCTGCAGGCACAGCACGCGCAGGGCCGAGCAACGCTGGCCGGCGCTGTGGAAGGCCGAGGACACCACGT
>JBAUSV010000311.1:0-12861 GCA_049581885.1 Gammaproteobacteria bacterium
GGGCAGGCGCGGCCAACGCCACGCCGCGGGCGGGGCCGGACGTGCGCGCAGTAGCGGCAGGATAAGCGGATCGGGGACGGTCATGGTGTGCGTATTGTAGTAGGCGCGCGGCGTGGGGCTGATCGGAAAAAATAATTCACCTGCCATCGGGGGTGATTTGGTACTATGTCTTCCCGGTTCATAGCAGGCACCGGTACCGTCGTGACACGCTTCGTATTTGTGACCGGCGGGGTGGTGTCCTCGCTGGGCAAGGGTATTGCATCCGCATCCCTGGGCGCGCTTCTGGAAGCGCGCGGCATCAAGCCCTCCCTCGTCAAGCTCGACCCGTATATCAATGTCGATCCGGGCACCATGAGCCCGTTCCAGCATGGCGAGGTGTTCGTGACCGAGGACGGCGCGGAAACGGACCTGGACCTCGGGCACTACGAGCGATTCGTGCGTACCCGCACCACGCGCAACAACAATTTCACCGCCGGGCAGATCTACGAATCGGTGATCCGCAAGGAGCGCCGCGGGGAATACCTTGGGGGCACCGTGCAGGTGATTCCCCACATCACCGACGAAATCAAGGCCAAGATTCGCCTCGGCGCGGACGATGCTGACGTGTGCCTGGTGGAAATCGGCGGCACGGTGGGCGATATCGAATCGTTGCCGTTCATGGAGGCGATCCGCCAGATGGGGGTGGAACTGGGACGCGAGAATTGCCTGTTCCTGCATCTGACGTTGGTGCCCTATATCGCCGCTTCGGGCGAGATCAAGACCAAGCCGACCCAGCATTCGGTCAAGGAGTTGCGCTCGATCGGCATCCAGCCCGATGTGCTCATGTGCCGCTCGACGGAACCGCTGCCGCGCGATGCACGACGCAAGATCGCCCTGTTCACCAATGTCCGGGAGGAGGCCGTGATTTCGGGCGTGGATGCGGCGGATATCTACGAGATACCGCTGCTGCTGCATGACGAGGGGCTCGACGACATCGTGCTCAAGCGCCTGCAGATGGAGGCGGGTCCCGCGGACCTGTCCGACTGGCAGCGCGTGGTCGAAACGCGGCGTCACCCGCGAAACGAGGTCGATATCGCGATGGTGGGCAAGTACGTCGACCTGACCGATGCCTACATGTCGCTCAATCAGGCGCTCGCCCACGGCGGGTTGGCTGGTGCGACGAAGGTCAACATACGCTACATCGACAGCGAAGTCGTGGAGCAGGAAGGCACCGCGTCGCTGGAGAAAATGGATGCCATCGTAGTGCCCGGCGGTTTCGGCGGGCGCGGCATCGAGGGCAAGATCCAGGCCGTCGAATATGCACGCCGGCATGGCGTGCCCTATCTCGGCATCTGCCTCGGGATGCAGGTCGCCGTGGTTGAATACGCGCGCCATGTGGCGGGACTGGAGGGCGCACACTCCACGGAGTTCCAGTCCGATACGGAGCACCCGGTGATCGCGCTCATCGAGCAATGGCGGGACCGCAGTGGCAGTATCGAATTGCGGGATGCCGATACCGACCTCGGCGGTACGATGCGTCTAGGCGCTCAGGCCAGCCACCTGGTGCCCGGCAGCCTGATTCACCGCATTTATGGTAGCGACGTCATCAACGAACGTCATCGCCATCGTTTTGAATTCAACAATCTGTACATGGAGCAGATGAAAGCCGCAGGCATGGTGTTTTCCGGCCGCTCCGACGACGGGCTGGTAGAGGTGATCGAGCTCGCCGACCATCCGTGGTTCATCGGCTGCCAGTTCCACCCCGAGTTCAGCTCCACGCCGCTCGACGGCCATCCGCTGTTCGAGAGTTTCATCGACGCGGCGCGCAAGGCCCGGGCGCGGAAGAATGAAATTCGTGAGGCGGCCCGCGCATGAAGCTCGGCAAGCACGACGTCGGCAACGATAAACCGTTGTTTCTGATTGCGGGACCTTGCGTCATCGAAAGCGAAGCACTGGTGATGGAGGTGGCCGAGTCGCTCAAGCGTACCTGCGAGGAGCTGGGCATTCTCCTGGTCTTCAAGGCTTCGTTCGACAAGGCGAACCGCTCATCCATCAAGAGTTTTCGCGGGCCGGGTCTCGAGGACGGGTTGAAGGTGCTGGAACGGGTGCGCGATAACTACGGAGTACCCATCCTCACCGACGTGCACGAAGACACGCCGATTGACGAAGTCGCCTCGGTGGTCGACGTGCTCCAGACGCCGGCCTTCCTGTGCCGCCAGACCAACTTCATCCTCCGTGTCGTGGCGGCGGGCAAACCGGTCAACATCAAGAAAGGTCAGTTCCTCTCACCGTGGGAAATGGGTAATGTGGTGGCCAAGGCAAAATCCACCGGCAACGAACACATCATGGTGTGCGAGCGCGGATTCAGCTTCGGCTACCAGAACCTGGTGGCCGACATGCGTTCCCTGCCGGTGATGCGCGCGACCGGTTGCCCGGTGGTTTTCGATGCCACGCATTCGGTGCAGCAGCCTGGTGCGCTCGGCGGACGTTCCGGCGGTCAGCGCGAATTCGTGGCGCCACTCGCGCGCGCCGCAGTCGCGACCGGCGTGGCGGGTATTTTCATGGAAACTCATCCGCGCCCCGAGGAGGCCCTGTCCGATGGCCCCAATGCCTGGCCGCTGGCGAAGATGCGCGATTTGCTCGAAATCCTTAAAACACTGGATACCACTGTCAAGGCGCGACCTTACGCAGAGTCCGAATGGCTGGATCGAACAGACGCTTAACGCGCTGGCTGGTGCTCGCCGCGCTGGTGCTTTGCTTTATTCTGCTGCAACGACAGTTGTGGTTTTCGACGGGCAGCTTGCCGCACGGCTGGCACCTGGCGGCCCAAGTGCGCCAGCAACAGAAGGCGAATGCAGCTTTGCACAAAAACAATGCGCGACATCAAGAAGAAATACAGAATTTGAAAAGTGGTACGGCTGCGGTCGAGGAACATGCTCGGGAAGACCTGGGCCTGGTGAAAAAGGGTGAGACCTTTTATCAGATCGTGCGCGCACCGCGCACCGCTTCGACAGGTGCACGACCACCGTTTACAGCACCGAAGCCGTCTACCGTGCATGGAGGCGGGCGATGAGCGTCTGGGCCATCGTCCCGGCGGCGGGCAGCGGCCAGCGCTTTGGCGCAGGCAGTCCCAAGCAGTACCAGATGGCAGCGGGCCAGCCGCTGTTAGCGCACGTGCTCGATCTTCTGCTCACGGCCACCGGCATCGAGGGTCTGGTGCTGGCGACCGCGGCAAGTGATACGCGCTGGCATGATTGCGTTCCGAAGAACAATGGACGCAAGTTGATCGCGGTCACGGGAGGCGCAACGCGAGCCGCTTCGGTACGTGCGGCATTGAGCGCGCTCGAAGGTATGGCGGTAGCCGATGACTGGGCATTGGTGCACGATGCGGCGCGCCCCTGTCTCGCACCTCAAGACCTGTCGCGCCTGCTTGTCGAGTTGCACGACGATCCGGTCGGCGGGTTGCTGGCCGCGCCGGTGGTGGATACGCTCAAGCGGGGCGATGAGTCCGGGCATGTGACGGCAACCGAGAAGCGAGATGGTTTGTGGCGTGCTCTGACCCCGCAAATGTTCCGTTACGGACTTCTATCTTCCGCGCTGGACGGCGCGCTGGATGCGGGTGTCGAGGTGACCGATGAAGCGTGCGCAATGGAGTGGGCGGGGCATACGCCGCGCCTGGTGAGTGGCGGGGTGGATAACGTAAAAGTCACGCGCGCGGAAGATCTGGCTTTGGCCGAGGCCATTCTGAGCGCGCGGGTGATAAAATCCTGAGTCATGAACCCGACAGAAAAAACCATCGAGCCGCCAGCCGAATCTCCGCGGCAAGAAGACGGGAAAGCAACGATCACCGAACGGCCACGCGAAATCAACGGACCGCGCGGACCGGAACCGACTCGTTACGGCGACTGGGAACGCAAGGGCCGCTGTGTGGATTTTTGATCGACCCGCTGGCGCGGGACGTTACTACAAGGAGTAGCCTCATGTCATCAAATTCCATGCCAACTTCGCCGACAATCGGCGTGTACCGTTGGCAGATCACCATGACGCTCTCGATCCTGCACCGGGTGTCCGGTCTGGTGCTGCTGAGCGGCGCTCTGGGCCTGGTCTATTGGTTGCTGGCGCTTGCCATGGGGCCCGTAGCCTTCGCGCGGGCGGGCTGGTTTTTCCATTCATGGATAGGCCAGGTGTTGCTGTGCGCCTGGAGTCTGGCCTTTTTCTTTCACCTGTTGAACGGCATTCGCCACCTGATGTGGGATGCCGGCTACGGATTCACCAAGCGGGTGTATCGCAGCAGCGGCTGGATCGTGGTGATGTGCGCTTTGGTGCTTACCGGTTTCGCTTGGGCCTTCGGCTGGATACTGGCGGCGGGAGGTGCAGCATGAGCGATTTGCGCACACCGCTGGCCACGGCTCGCGTTTTGGGGTCGGGACGTAACGGCACCCGTCATTGGCTGGCTCAGCGGATCACGGCGCTCGCGCTTATTCCCCTGGGGCTGGCCGCCGTGGTGCTGTTTTTCTGGGTCATGCATCTCGGTTACACACGTGCCGCCGTGGCGCTGCATCAACCCGGGGTGTTGCTGTTCGTGGTGTTGCTGGTCGGGGTTGTTTTCTGGCACGGCTTTCTCGGGCTGAAGATGGTGATCGAGGATTACGTGTTGCACCCGGGCCGTGCCTTTGCACTTATTACCGCGATCCGTTTTGCCGCTGTCGCGCTGGCGTTGCTCGGTATCGTTTCTGCGGCACTGGTCGCTTTCAGGAGTTTTTGAACATGACCGAGAAGACACGCCGCCAGGGCGATTACGAAATCATCGATCACACCTACGATGTCGTGGTGGTCGGGGCTGGCGGTTCGGGCCTGCGTGCCACTCTGGGCTTGGCTGCGGCGGGACTCAAGACCGCCTGCGTGACCAAGGTCTTCCCAACCCGCAGTCACACGGTCGCAGCACAGGGCGGCATCGCCGCCTCGCTTGGCAACATGGGCGAGGATCATTGGTCGTGGCACATGTACGATACGGTCAAGGGCGGTGACTACCTCGCCGATCAGGATGCTGTGGAGTACCTGTGCCGCGAGGCGCCCGCCGCGGTGGTGGAACTCGAACACTGGGGCGTGCCCTTTTCACGGACCGAGGAGGGCAAGATCTACCAGCGTCCCTTCGGCGGCATGACGACGAATTTCGGCGAAGGCACGGCACAGCGGACCTGTGCGGCAGCCGACCGCACCGGGCATGCCATGCTCCACACGCTCTACCAGCAGTCGCTCAAGCACAAGGCCGAGTTTTTCATCGAGTGTTTCGCTATCGACCTGTTGATGGAAGACGGTGCCTGCCGAGGCTTGCTGGCTTGGGACCTGATGACCGGCAAACTGCACCGCTTTGCCGCCCAACAGGTCATCCTCGCCACAGGTGGCTACGGTCGCGTGTTCTTTTCGTGCACCTCGGCGCACACCTGCACGGGCGACGGTGGCGGCATGGTATTACGTGCCGGACTGCCACTGCAGGACATGGAATTCCTTCAGTTCCATCCCACCGGCATTTACGGCGCAGGTTGCCTGATTACCGAGGGTTCGCGAGGCGAGGGCGGATACCTGACCAACAGCGACGGCGAGCGTTTCATGGAGCGCTATGCGCCGCATGCCAAGGACCTGGCTTCTCGAGACGTGGTCTCGCGCGCGATGACGATCGAGATTCGCGAAGGCCGCGGCGTGGGCGAAGAGAAGGACCACATTCACCTTCATCTCGAACACCTGGGCAGCGACGTGCTGCACGAACGTCTGCCTGGTATATCCGAGACCGCACGCATTTTCGCCGGTGTCGATGTGAGCAAGGAACCGATCCCCGTGTTGCCCACGGCACACTACTGCATGGGCGGCATTCCCACCAATCACAACGGCGAAGTGGTCACCCTCAAGGACAGCGAACCGGACAGCGTGATTCCCGGTCTGATGGCGATAGGAGAAGCGGCCTGTGTGTCGGTACACGGCGCCAATCGCCTGGGTTCGAATTCACTGATCGACTTGGTGGTCTTCGGACGTGCCGCTGCTGATCACTGTGCGCGTACCATCAAGTCCGGAAAGACGCCGGCGCTCAAGGACGATGCGCACGAGGCGTCGCTCGATCGCTTCGACCGCATCCGTTATGCCAGGGGCGAGACGCCGACGGCTGTCATCCGTGATCGCATGCAACGCACCATGCAGCGCGATGCGTCGGTATTCCGTGATGGACCGACGCTGGCCGAGGGCAAGAAGAACATCAACAAAGTGGCGGCCCTGTTCGACGATGTCAGTGTCAGCGATCGTTCGTTGGTTTGGAATTCCGACTTGGCCGAGACGCTGGAATTGGCTAATATGCTGCCGCAGGCGATTGCCATGATGTATTGCGCGGCCAACCGCGAAGAGAGCCGCGGTGCGCACGCCCGCGAGGACTTCAGCGAACGCGATGACAAGAACTGGATGAAACACACACTGGCTTGGTACGAACAGGGTAGCGAACCCCGCATCGATTACCGGCCGGTGCACAATTACACATTTACCGACGAGATCGAACCCTTTCCGCCCAAGAAGCGGGTGTATTGAATTCGGGACTCGGGGCTCGAAATGAAATCAGGAACCGGGGAAGAATTGGAGATTTGACAATGGCGCAATTCAGACTTCCGAAAAATTCGCGTATCGGCAAGGGCCGTACCTTCAAGGCGAACGACGTGAAGGATGCGAAGACCGTAAAGCGTTTTCATATCTATCGCTACGACCCGGATTCGGGCGACAATCCGCGGGTCGATACTTATGAAGTCGATACCGTCAAGTGCGGGCCGATGGTGCTCGATGCGCTGATCAAGATCAAGAATGAGATCGACCCTACGTTGACGTTCCGCCGTAGTTGTCGAGAAGGCGTGTGCGGTTCCTGTGCCATGAACATCGGAGATAAAAAGGGCGGAACGAACACCTTGGCTTGCACAACCGGGTGGGATGAAGTGTCCGGCGACGATATCAACATTTATCCGCTGCCTGCCATGCCGGTGGTCAAGGATCTGGTACCGGATATGACGCATTTTTACGCCCAGTACACTTCGATCCAACCTTGGATGAAAACAGATTCTCCGGCACCCAGCCGCGAACGGCTGCAATCCGTAGAGGATCGGGAAAAGCTTGACGGCCTGTACGAATGCATTCTGTGCGCAAGCTGCACCACAAGTTGTCCGAGCTGGTGGTGGAATGGCGATCGTTACATGGGTCCGGCTGTGTTATTGCAAGCGTATCGCTGGATTGCCGACAGCCGCGACGAAGCTACCGGGGAACGCCTGGACTACCTGCAGGATTCCTGGCGTCTGTATCGCTGCCACACCATCATGAATTGCACAAATACCTGCCCCAAGGGTCTCAATCCGGGCAAGGCGATAGGAGAAATCAAGAAGCTCATAGCCGAACGGGAATCGTGAGTCCGGAGCGGAACTCTTGACATGGGAGCCGCCGCCGATGGGCCGGCTGCGCTGGAGAACGCGGCGTGGCCTGCGCGAACTCGACATGGTGCTGCAGCGTTACCTGAACGACGTCTATCCCAAAGTGCCCGCAGAAGAACAGGCGGCATTTGCCGATCTGCTCGAACAGAACGACTCCGATATGCTGGATTGGCTGCTGGGCCGCCGACTCCCGCCTGAACACCTGGCCGATGTCATCCGAGCGCTCAGCCCCGGTCGTTGATATAACGCCGGGTGCTTCGCCCGTTTTGATCCTGTTTGTGACGGGTGTCAGTCTTTTGTCGGCCACCGCTTTTTTTACATCGGGTTGGCCGCTCTGGCTCAAGTCCCTGGCGGCTCTTGCCGTCGTTACCGGTGGCGCACGATGGGTGTATACCGAAGGTTTGCGTCTGGCGCCTCGCTCCATTTTGCGGCTGGTGTTGCTGGATGAAGACGAATCCATGGTGGTCGAACGCAACGGAACGCAACGGAGTGTTCGTGCTTTGCATGGAGTGGTCGTTGGTGCCTCCCTGGCGATAGTGACCTTGCGCTGTGGGCGATGGCGAACCCGGACGATTTGCCTCTTTGGCGACGCCATGGATGCAGATGTTTTTCGACGTCTTCGAATACGCTTGAATGTGTCTGTGCTTCGCACGGGCCGAGGTTGGCTGGCACGCCGAATAGGCGATATATAATGTCTACGGGATCAAGCGGAAAGTAATTCCGTGAGTCCAAGCTCAAAATGTTTTCAAGGAGGATGGTATGAGACGTGTTTTTGCGCTGACGGCTTTGAGTGGTTTGCTATTCGCGCCCGTTCTGGCAGTGGCAGCCGGATCGAATTCCGGGCCGTATTCGTGGACGGGTGCCTACGTAGGGGCTGATGCCGGCGTTAACAAGACCAATCTGGATAATTTCAGTTCCGAGAATACCCTGACCCTGGGGCTTGACGGTGGATATAATTACCAGATCTCTACGCATTTCGTTGCCGGCGGCGATGTGTTCTATAACTACAACAAGCAGACCGATCATACGTTCGCCCTCGGAACGACTTCCCATTTCGGTTCCAACGTATACGGCGTTGACGGACTCGTCGGCTTCCCGGTTGGCATGACGGGCGCTTTCATGCCTTATGTCAAACTGGGGTATGGCCACCTCGAGGGCACCGGCGATGCAAGCGGAAGCGATACTGCATGGCGTGTCGGGGCCGGTCTCGCATGGAAGATCAGCATGCCGGTGAGCGTCTCCATCCAGTACATGCATGCCAAATACGGCAGCAACAGTGACAATTGGAAAAACGACAATCTCACCCTGGGCGTGAGCTACCACTTCGGCAGCTAAAGCCAGACCGCTTGTGTACCAGCTATCCGGACTCCGCATCTTGATCGTGCGGAATCATTTTATGTGAACAGCCGAGACAATGCGTCATTTTTTGGTTTATAACTGTTGTGCCAAACGATTCCTTTTATCTGGAGTATCACCTCATGCAACGATTACCTCTAGCTCTGGGCAGCTTTGCGCTGGCAATGGTGTTGGTTCCCGCTACGGCACACGCGGGTGGTTTCGAGCATAGCGTCAACGGCTGGACTGGCTGGTATGCGGGTGTACAACTGGGAGTCAACAGCAATTCCTATAATGGCTTTGGTTCGAGCAGTGCCTTCGCCCAGGAACTGACCGGCGGCTACACTTATCAAGTGAATTCGAATCTGGTGCTTGGCGGCGATTTGTACACGGTCTGGAACACCGACACCGATCACAGTGTGGATTCCATGCCCGGGTACAATGCAAATTACGGTTCCAGAGGACTTGGTGCAGAATTTCTGGCCGGTTTCGCCGTCGACAATTTTCTGCCCTACTTCAAGGTCGGCTATGGCCATTTGAACATCAGCGGCAACCTGAGCGGCAGTGCGAACGGCGCGCGTTACGGTGCGGGCGTGATGTGGCGCATCACTGCCAATTCCGGAGTGCTGCTCCAGTACACGTATCAAAAGGTCAGTATTCCCAATAATCTGAGTAATGGCGATTTCAAGAACAGCAACATCATGCTCGGCTACAACTGGTATTTCTGAGCCGTCGGATACCGGGCGTTGACGCCATGAACCCCGCCGCACGGCGGGGTTTTTTAGTATCGGACACACCTACGGCACCGGGGCATACGGTCCGGGTGGGCGGCCCGGGGTCAAGGAGACCCCCGAAAACCGATATGAAAGTTGATTACGATCAAGAACTTCGCCGGTAAAAGATATTAAAATTTCAACAACTTACAGGCGCCGGCTAGTGTGTCGGGTTGCATCTTGGTAAGGCTTGGTGATGAGGTAAATATCATGAAATCATTAGCACGTATCGCCGCTGCCGGGGTGCTCGTTCTGGCTCCGGTGTTTGCATTTGCCGCTGGCCCCTGGACGGGGATGTACGTGGGCATCCAGGCGGGCATCAACTCGGTCTCGGCCGATGGGCTCAGCACGGAGCAGGGCATGACCGCAGGCGCGTTCGGCGGGTACAACTTCCAGTTGGCCGACCATTTCGTACTGGGCGGAGACGCCTTCTGGGACTGGAACCAGAGCAAGAGCCACAACGTCAACGGATCGAACCGGAAGGTCGACACCGGAACCAACGTGTACGGTGTTGATGTACTGGCGGGCGTTCCGCTCGGCCAGGACGGCAGCTGGATGCCGTTTGCAAAGGTCGGTTACGGCTGGGCGGATCCCACGGGCGACATGAGCGGCGGCACGCAGGATGCGATGCGTTATGGCGCGGGCATTGCCTGGCGCCTGTCAGACAGCCTCTCGCTGTTCGGTCAATACATGTACCAGGATTTCGGATCCAACATCGGCAACTACACCAACAACAACTTCACGGTCGGAGCTAGCTTACACTTCTGAGCGAATCGGGTCATTGACCCGGCAACCCCGTTCCGGGAGACTGGAGCGGGGTTTCTTTTTCCGGATACGGGATCAGGCGGCCAGGCCGCGCAGCACGTACTGCAGGATGCCGCCGTTCTTGTAGTAGTCGCGTTCCTTGGGCGTGTCCAGGCGCACCTTGGCAGTGAAGCGGGTGGTCTTGCCGTCGTCGCCCCCGGCTTCCACCGTGACTTCGTCGGCATCGCCGTGCTGCAACCCGGTAACGGAAAAGGTTTCCTTGCCGGTCAGGCCCAGAGATGCGGCGTCCTCGCCGTCCTTGAACTGCAGCGGCAGCACGCCCATGCCAATGAGGTTGGAGCGGTGGATGCGTTCGAAGCTCTTGGCGATCACCGCCTTCACGCCCAGGAGCAGGGTGCCCTTGGCGGCCCAGTCGCGGGATGATCCGGTGCCGTATTCTGTGCCTGCGATGACCAGCAGCGGCGTTTTCTCCTGCTGGTACTTCATGGCAGCATCGTAAATCGACATTGTCTGCCCGTTCGGGATGTACGTGGTGACGCCACCTTCGGTGCCCGGTGCGAGCAGGTTGCGCAGGCGGATGTTGGCAAAGGTGCCGCGCATCATTACCTCGTGATTACCGCGGCGCGAGCCGTAGGAATTGAAGTCCTTCTGTTCCACGCCGTGCTCCATGAGGTATTTTCCGGCAGGGCTGTCTTTCTTGATGGCGCCGGCAGGCGAGATGTGGTCGGTGGTGACGGAGTCGCCGAGCAGGGCCAGCAGGCGTGCACCGTGGATGTCGTCGATGGTGTCGGGTTTTATGCCCATGCCGTCGAAGTAAGGCGGATTGCGCACGTAGGTGGATTGCTCGTCCCAGCGGTAGATTTCCCCCTCGGGCACGTCGAGACCGTTCCAGTTGGCGTCGCCGTCGAATACTTCACCGTACACCTGCGAGAACATGCCGGAGTTGATGCTGCTGAGCACCAGATCGGAAATTTCCTTCTGGCTGGGCCAGATGTCCCTGAGATAAACGGGTTTGCCATCCATGTCGGTGCCGAGTGGATCGTTCAGCAGGTCCGCGTGCATCGTGCCGATAAGCGAATACGCAACCACCAGCGGTGGCGAGGCCAGGAAGTTCATTTTGACTTCGGGATGAATGCGGCCCTCGAAGTTGCGGTTCCCCGAAAGTACCGCGCTGGCGATCAGATCCTGGTCGTGTATGCCCTGGGTGATTTCGGGACGCAGCGGACCCGAATTGCCGATGCAGGTGGTGCAGCCGTAACCCACGAGGTTGAAGCCCAGCGCATCCAGGTCTTTCAGCAAGCCGCTTTTTTCGAGGTAATCGGTAACCACCTTGGAGCCGGGGGCCAGGCTGGTCTTGACCCAGGGTTTCGGCTTCAAACCGCGTGCATGTGCCTTGCGTGCAAGCAGGCCAGCACCCAGCATCACCTCCGGATTGGAGGTGTTGGTGCAACTTGTGATCGCGGCGATAACAGTGGCGCCGTCCTTGACCTCGAACGTTTCGCCGTCCATGGTAATTGAGGCGACGGCATCGGCTTGCGGGTGCTGCTTGCGTTCGCCCGCCATGGCAGTCATGTGCTTCGCCACCACGTCCTTGGCCGATCTCAGTGCGATGCGGTCCTGTGGCCGTTTTGGTCCGGCAATGCTGGGTTCGATGCGCGAGAGATCGACTTCCAGCACGTCGCTGTACTCGGCGGGGGTTTGTCCGGGTTCGTGCCACAAGCCCTGGGCCTTGGCATAGGTCTCCACCAGTGCGATGTGCTCTTCGCTGCGGCCGGACAGGCGGAGGTAATTGAGCGTTTCCTCGTCAATCGGGAAAATGGCGCAGGTGGAGCCGAATTCGGGCGACATGTTGCCGAGCGTCGCCCGGTTGGCTAGCGGCAGGTTGGCCATGCCGGGGCCGAAGTATTCGACGAATTTTCCGACCACGCCTTTCTGACGCAGCAACTCGGTTACGGTCAGCACCAGATCGGTCGCGGTGGTGCCTTCCGGCAGGGTGCCCGAGAGCTTTACACCGACCACCTGTGGAATCAGCATGGTCGAGGGCTGGCCAAGCATCGCGGCCTCAGCCTCGATGCCTCCCACGCCCCAGCCGAGCACGCCGAGGCCGTTGACCATGGTGGTGTGCGAATCGGTGCCTACCAGTGTGTCGGGATAGGCGCGAAGCTTGCCTTCCACTTCGCGGCCGAATACCACGCGCGACAGATACTCCAGGTTGACTTGGTGGCAGATGCCCGTGTCGGGTGGCACGACCTTGAAATTCTGGAAGGAGCCCTGGCCCCATTTGAGGAAAGAGTAACGCTCCTTGTTGCGTTCAAATTCTTTCTCGCCATTTTTCGCGAGGGCTTTGGCGCTGGCGTAAAAATCCACCTGAACGGAGTGGTCGATGACCAGTTCGGCTGGGGAAAGCGGATTGATTTTTTCGGGATTGCCTCCGAGTTGCTTCATGGCATCGCGCATGGCGGCCAGATCGACCACCGCCGGCACGCCGGTGAAATCCTGAGCCAGCACCCGGGTCGGATAAAAAGGGATCTCCACGGGGGTATCGTAGCGTTTTTGCC
>JBAUSV010000312.1:0-8722 GCA_049581885.1 Gammaproteobacteria bacterium
GTACCTGCGCGTGCAGGTGGTGCGCGAGGCGGGGCTGGCCCAACCGGCCGGGGGGTGGGTCACGGCGCTGGTGCGGCCGTTGCCCGGCTATCCGGCTCACTGGTACGACACCGGCGTTCATCTCGGCGTGGCCGAGTGGTGCTCCGATCCGCACTCGCCGCTCGCCGGCGTCAAGTCCCTGAGCTACCTGCCACAGGTACTGGCCCGTCGCCGTGCGCAGATCCGGGGCTTCGACGATGCGTTGATCCTCACCACCGAGGGCCGCGTGTGCGAGTCGGCGCATGGCAACGTCATCGCACGCTTGGGGCGCACGCTGTATGCGCCGGGGCGCGAAGAGGGCGCCTTGGCGGGTGTGACCCGCGACGTCCTGCTGCGTTGGGCGGAGGGCAACGGCTACGAGATCGAGATCCGGCTGCCGTGGGATGTGCTCGCCGAAGCCGAGGAAGCGGTGCTGGTCAGCACGCTCGCTGGCGTGGTGTCGGTGGCGACCGTCGAGGGACTCGACGTGCGGTTGGCCAGAAGCAACGGCGAGTTGGCCACCGCCATGCGCCAGGCCTACGAAGAATTACTGAACGGAGGGGGCTGAAATAGCTAAGAGGCCGTGCAGGACTCTATTATGGCTACGATGTATCAGTGCAAAAGTTGGCTCAGCGCACGCCAGAAAAGCAGGCTGATTGAGCACTTTGTGGCGGGCAGTACAGCCCTGGCGGTGGTCGAGATCGTCGGCGTTCAACCCAACACCGCGATCCGCTTCATCGCCAGCAAGCTGCCGAACTATCAGCTTTGTGTGGGAGGTGGAGGCGGACGAGAGCTATTTTGGCCGGGTTCGCAAGGGCAAACTAGGCCGTGACGCGGCGGGCAAAGTGGTCGTATTCGGGCTTTTGAAGCGCGGTGGGAAGGTTTATGAGGCGATTATTCCCAGTGCTCGAATCGAGACGTTGCTGCCGATTATCCGGGAGAAAGTCGAGCCCGATAGCACCGTCTATACCGATGCCCTCGGGGCCTACAACGCGCTGGATGTATCCGACTTTCACCACCGGCGAACCAGCCACTCAAAGCGCTTCGCCGTGCGGCAGAATCACATCAACGGAATCGAGAATTTCTGGAATCAGGCCAAGCGCCATATGCGCAAGCACAACGGCATCAAGTCGGAGAACTTCTACTGGTTTTTGCAGGAATGCGAGTGGCGTTTCAATGGAGGTAGTCACGCACGACTCCTAAAGCAGCTAAAATCCTGGTATAAACAAGCAAAGCACTAGACCTTAGATACTTCAGCCCTTATAAAAGGTATGGCATTCCCGCGGTGGGAAAAGTCTGTTGCATCGTACGGGGATAGCAAGCATCAACTGGGGGATTTTCTCGTCAGACCTTTTAGAAACACTATTTAAAATAGGCTATTTCAAATAGGCCTTTCAAGGCTTGGTTCTAGTGCCCTCCGCACCATTCCCCCCTTTCGATGCGGGTTAGTCGCAGTTGGTGCCGTTGGCGGCACGAATACGTCCGCTGCGCGCTACCACCAGGCATCGCTTCAATGCCGGGCGTGGCGGCGTAGTGGTATAGGTGATGGTGCCGTTGTGTACTCCGTACATCAGCCCATCATGTTGGAAGCCGATGTGGTGCGCAATCAGTCGGTTGCCGCTCAGGTGGCTATTCGAGTCCAGTGCAGCGTGGACGCGCAGCAGAGGTTCTTCGGTGCCTCGGTCGTAATCCCGATCCCGGTCGACATACACTATCCAGCCCTCGTCCCAGTCGCCTTCGTCGCAGTTCGCGTGATCGGCGCTGGTGCACAATGCAACGGTACGTCCGCTAGTAATGGCGCTTGTGCGGGCAAAGGCCAGACTGTCACGCAGCGCGTTGAGTGCCGCGGCCCGGTGGCCATAAGCCAAGGTACTCTGCCAGGCGGGAACGGCAATCAGGGTGATGATGGACAGGATGGCAAGCGTCATCATCAATTCCAGCAAAGTAAACGCCCGCTGTTTTCGGTACATGCTTTCCCCCTTTTTGAGTTTGCGATGGTCGCCCATGCGCTGAACTATCTTTTGAAATGAGGGTAACAAATTATCGACTTCACTGCATACGGCAGGTCGATCGGCATCTGTTGCAAAGGTGTTTGCTAGACTTGTCATACGCAGGAACCACGATTGCCCCGGTAGCTCAGTGGATAGAGCGACCGCCTCCTAAGCGGTAGGTCGCAGGTTCGACTCCTGCCCGGGGCACCATTTGCCGTGTCCACACGACGGATTTGGGACTATAGTGTCAATATGAATGGTTTGCCCAATGACACGAAGCGGGTTCTTGGCTTGGTTGCGGCCTGCGCGCTCGCCACGACAGGCGCTTGCAGAAATGCGAACGAGCACCCGGTGGCGGGCACTAACCAGCCTCCGGTGCCGATGACCCCGGGTTATGCCATGTCGACCGCTAGCGGCGCTGGCTCGCACGAGTCTCGCATGGCGACGAATTGCGTTCCCTATAAAGCGACCGCGCCGCGCACGATTTACCCCTCCGTGGTGCGTACCATGCAAGCCGGCCTTTCCCCGCCGGTCAGCAGTCTGCCGACAAAGGAGAAAGGGCCTCCGCCAGCTACAAAGCGGTTGATACCCCTCGGGCGAATACGGCCGTGGGCGGAGCGTTGTCCGCCACCGCCTGCCACGGCACCCGCTCCACACAGCCGCTGAAACTCAGTCCTTCGCTTCGAAATCGAGGGCGGCAGAGTTGATGCAGTAACGCAGCCCCTTGGGGCCGGGGCCATCCGGGAAAACGTGGCCCAGATGGGCATGGCAGTTGGCGCAACGTACTTCGATCCGGCGCATGCCGTGGTTCGTGTCTTCGTGGGTTTCGATGCGGCTTTCATCTGCAATGTCACTGAAGCTCGGCCAGCCGCAGTGGGCGCTGAATTTAGTGCCCGAATCGAACAGGTCGTTGCCGCAGACAATGCATTGATATTGCCCGGCTGCGAAGTGGTCACAGAACTCGCCAGTAAAGGGCCGTTCAGTGCCGGCTTCCTGGGTGACGTGCCAAGCCAAGTCGCCGATGCGGTCGCGCAGCGATTTGGGGACGGTTTTGCTTTCGGATTTCATGCGTCGAGTTTAACGCGAGTCCGGCTGGCTGCAAAGGCGAAGGCGCCGCCGCCCGCGACCAGCGTGAAATAGAATACGCTGCCGCGCCAGACGAGCAGCATGAGGCCGAGATCGTGACGGTTTAGCCACGGCAGCAGCAGGGCCGCGAACACTGCCTCAACCGTGATCGTGCCACCCGGGAGCAGCGAGAGTTGGCCGGCGAACAGGGCCAGCACCTGTACCGCGAGCAAATAGGCCCACGGGACCGGAGCATGCATACCGGCGGCTACCAGCGGCAGGATGGCGAAACGCGCCGCCCAATAGGCGGTCGCGCACGCGATAAGCAACGCAATCGCCGGTCGCGGCAGGCGGGCCACTTCGGTGAGACTGTGACGAAAACGCAAGCTCCAGGCGATGAAGCGGCGCCGGCGTAGCGGGTCGAAACGCAACCGCACAAGCAGCCAGGCGGCGACGCCGAGCAGTCGGCGATATTCGACAATCGCGGCCAGGATGACAACCACGATGCCCGCACAGAGTGCGAAGGAAATGATGAACAGCCGCCAGGGATGCGTGCTCTGATTCGCCAGGGCGAGCCCGACGGCACTGGCCGCGAGTGCGGCGGCAAAAATGAACTGATCCAGTAGTCGTTCCAAGGCAAAGAGCGCGGTCGCAACGGCCGATCTCACGCCGACGCGGGCGAGCAGGAAGATGTAGGCGGCGATGCCGGTGAGTCCGCCAGGCCCGAGTGCCGCACCGAAATCCCCACCGGCGGAAATAAGATAGGCTTGGCCAAAACCAAGACGGCAATGGTTGGCGCGGGTGAGCAACTGCACGCGCCCGGCATTGGCGATCCAGCCGGCCAGCATGAGGGCAGGTGCTCCGGCAAGAACCCAGACGGGGAGGGTGGCGAGGCGCGCGAATACGCCAAAGCCGCTGAGTACCACCGGTGCGGCAAAACTCAGCGCGAGTGCCAGGACGGCAAGCGCAAGCCCGCTGCCGCGACGAGCCTGTACTCGGCTGAAAGCCCTTTTCAGACGGGGTAGCGTGCGAGCGAACACAAGGTGCGGTACGTATCGAGGGTGTGGATCGGTGCCGGACTAAACCGGGCGCGCTGCAGGCGAGTATCGGCAAAATGACGGTCGATGCGTGTGCCGAGATGGGCTTCAATGCGCGGCTGCGCGGAACCGTCGAGCATCTGGTCGTAGTGCACGAACAGCCAGTCGCCCTGCTGGCGGTGTCGGTGCAGGATGTGGTCGTACATGGCAAGCCAGATGGCGTATGCCTCATCTTCACTGAGGCGGATATCGGGATACAGAGCGGCGCACTCCTTGAGAATGCTGGCGACCGTGCGCCCGGGTTCGCGGAAGATGCACAGGAAGGCGGTATCGCGCGGCAGGTGAGGACGCCACACGGGCAAGGTGTAGCAAAAGCGCGGATCCTTGAAGGCGAAGGGGCGGTGGCCAAGGTGATGACGGATGCGCCGCGTCAGGCGGGGCGAAGGTGCGTGGATCGGCGTGCCCACTGGAATCTCGGCGAGCCAGCGTTCGGAGGGAAACCCCGCACGCCAGATGCGCAGGAACCATTGTGTGCTGCGCGAGGGGGCCAGCGGCTTGAGCAGGCGTTCGTTGATCGCGTTAATCTGCAGCGATTCGAAAAATCCCTTGGGGTTGGCCTTGCGTGCCCGGTACAGGTTGCCGCCCATATAATAGCCGGCGCCGAATAGACTTCCGGCGAGCATACTGGTGCCGCTGCGGCCGCAGCCCAGAATCAGGCAGTTGCGCATCGGGTTCCGCGTGTTCTTGTGACTCTATTCGATTATACGGCGCTTCGGCAGCGTCCCGTCACGCAAGTGCCAGGGCTGTCCCGCTAATGGCGCTACGGTTTCAGGTCCAGAAAGTGAAAACGTTCATCGGCGATGTGCGTACGGCCGGGGTCGCAGCCGATGCGGCGGGCAAAATGTGGGCCGTCGTAGACAAAGGTATGAAACTCGCCGTTTTCACCACAAGGGTCGACACTCGCGGGTAACTCCTTGAGTAGGGTGACATCGTATTCGCGGCCGAGAAACGCCGGACTCAGTTGCTCGCTATCCACGCAGCACACCATCGCTCGGTAGCCGTTCTCAATAAATTCCCGGGCCAGCCCGGCGGTGGGTTTGTGCCAGAGAGGAAAGCGGGTTTCCAGTCCGAGCGATTGCATCTGGTCTTCGCGGAAGGCGCGTACGTCGGCCAGGTACAGGTCCCCGAAGGCAACGCCGGCAATGCCGGTATCGATCAGTGCGTGCAGTGTGGCGGCGAAACGTTCGCGGTAAGTCTCGTTGTCGGGGGCGTCCGGCAGGCGACACTTGGCAAGCTCGATACCGAGTGCCCTGGCCTGGGCGTCGAGCAGTACCTCGCGCACGCCGTGCATGCTGATGCGCCGGTAGGGTTCGGTCACGGTCGTGACCAGGGCATTGACTTCAATGCCGGGGGTGGATTCGAGTGCGAGCAACGCCATCAGGCTGTCTTTGCCGCCGCTCCAGGCGAGTGCCACCGTGGTCATTCGTTTTCGGCGGGATGCCGGAACCTCTTGCGCACCACGATAACCAACGCCGGTATCAGGGAAACAACGACGGCGCCGAGAACGATGAGCGTGAGGTTGTTTTTCACGAACGGTATATTGCCGAAAAATACGCCCACGATAAATATGCTGCTGACCCACAGCGCCGCGCCTGCGACGGTATAGGCAAAGTAGAGCAATCGCGACATCCGGCCGATACCTGCCACAAAGGGCACGAATGTCCGGATGATGGGCAGGAAACGGGCAATGATAATGGTAATGGCTCCGTAGCGAGTAAAGTACGCGTGTGCCTCCTCCAGATGACGCTTGTTCAGCCATCGTGAACGGTTGGTAAAGACACGTGGCCCCAGAGCGCGCCCGATTTCGTAATTCGACAGATTGCCCAGTATCGCGCCGATCAGAAATACAAGCACTGCGGCCGGCCAGTAGATATGTCCCGATGCGACCAGAGCTCCTGTTACGAAGATCAGGGTGTCCCCGGGCAGGAAGGGAGTGACGACCAGGCCGGTTTCCGCAAAAATGATGATGAACAGCAGCGCGTACACCCACAGGCCGTAGTGCTGGGCAAAGGCGGCCAGGTAGCGATCGAGGTGGAGGAGGAAGTCGAAGATGTTCTGCATGGCGGTGGCGAGCGCCCCGTGTCTGGCAAGCGTCTTGTGCCGACAGTCTACCCGCATTGACCGGATTGTCGGCCCGGACCGGCCAACACGGTAGAATCACCGCATGAAAGAGAACGATTCCGGCAGCGTCGTCATCGAGCCCGCAACCGAGGCGACGGCCAGTGTCGTCTGGCTGCACGGGCTCGGCGCCGACGGCCACGACTTCGAGCCCATCGTCCCCCAGCTCGGTCTGCCGGCGGATCTTGCGGTTCGCTTCGTGTTTCCGCATGCACCGGTGCGCCCGGTCACGCTGAACGGGGGCATGCCCATGCGCGCCTGGTTCGACATTGACCGGCTCGACTTCGAGGGACGCTGGGACGATGCCGGGGTGTCTGCCTCCGTGGCCCGGGTTGAGTCTCTGGTGGCAGCCGAAATCGCTGCGGGCATTGAACGCAAGCGAATCGTGATTGCCGGCTTTTCACAGGGTGGGGCGATTGCGCTCGATTATCTGCTTCGTCACGGTTCAGGACTGGCCGGCATCATGGCGCTTTCCACATTTCACGTGGCCGGGGTGACCGGCGTGCCTGCGCCCGCCGGCACGGTGCCGGAGATTTTCGCCGCCCACGGCAGTTACGATCCCGTGGTGCCCTATGCCCTCGGCGAAAACTCGCTCTCTGCTTTTGCCCGCGCCGGCTACACGGTGCGCTGGCATCGTTACCCGATGGCGCATCAGGTATGCCCGCCGGAAATCGCCGATATCGGCGCTTGGTTGCAAACCGTGCTCGGTAAGTAACGAACGGCTATATTTCAGGCTGGAAAGAAATCACTCGGCCGCGATCAGGTGCTCGATTTCGGCGAAGCTCTGCGCGCGTCCAGCGGAATCGATCGCCACGCCAAGCTGATGCCCAATCTGGGTGAGTGAGAATATGCCGCGCACCGTGACCCGACCATTCTCGCCGGCTTCGGTAACCAAGGTGTGCTGCCGTCCGTGCTGGCGCAGCAGTTCGACAACGTCGCGTACCTGGGTATGTCTCAGGGCGACAAGGGAAGTAGTTTCGATCTGCGCGGCGGGGGTCATGACTTGCGCGACTGTCAACGCATTGTGCGCAACCCTTTCGCGTGCCGCAGCTGCCAAAGCACCTGCCCCGTGCAGATCACGGTAGGTGATCACACCCGCGAGCAGGCTGCCTCCGTCGATCACCAGCAGCAGACGTACACCGGCGCCGATCATCAGTTTTTCGGCAAATTCGATCGTCTCGTCAGGTGAGATCGTGATGGCCCGCTGACGTTGCAGGTCGGTCATGACTGTGAGGGCCGCGTCCTCCGGATTGCACTTCGCATAGGCTGTTTCGGGCCGCGCAAGCTGAGCCGGAGTGTCGAGCAGAGGCAGAGCCGTGAGTTTTGTCATGGCGCTCGGTTTAGTGAAGTTTCAATCGAATACTTTACTGCACCTTACCAGGGCTTGACAGAAACGCGTACAGTGGATAACGTTTGCGCCCATGAGGCAGATGCGTATCAATCAGACATGGTGGTGGCCCGGAGCAAAGGCTGCGGGTTGACCCTGTCTGCATGACGCACTGGCGTCGGGAGAATTCAGGAAAGCCCGCCAAGAGCGGGCTTTTTTTGTTTTGGTGATCCGGAGAAGTAGTAAGAGATGTTTTTCGTGCTCAAACCCGAGGTGGAATCAGAGGCGCGCGAGCGCTTTCTGGACGAGTTGCGCGCCAAGGATCTGACGCCGCTCGCCGTATCCGGTAAGGGCACGCGCGTGTACGGTCTGGTCGGCCCGACGTCCGTGCTGGAAAGCCTCGCCCTGGATCGCCATCCGTTGATCGAGGAGGTGATTCGCGATTCAGCCCCCTACAAGCGGGCGAGCCGCGCCATGCATCCCGACGACTCTGTCGTGTCGATGGGCAGTGTGAGCGTGGGCGGAGAACGTTTTGTAGTCATCGCCGGGCCGTGCGCGGTGGAGAGCGAGGAGCAACTCGCGGCCGCGGCCAAAGCCGTCAAGTCCGCCGGGGCCGTGGGCCTGCGCGGCGGGGCCTACAAGCCGCGCACCAGTCCCTACAGTTTTCAGGGTCACGGCCCCGAGGCACTGGATATGCTGGCCGCAGCCGGCAAGCGCTACGGCCTGGCGGTGGTGACCGAGGTGCTGGATGCGGCCGACCTCGATTTCTTCAGCGGCAAGGTGAGTGCGCTTCAGGTCGGTGCGCGCAACATGCAGAACTATACGTTGCTACGCGCGGTCGGGCGTTCCGGGCTGCCGGTGGTGCTCAAGCGCGGGCTCGCGGCGACGGTGGAGGAACTGTTGCTTGCCGCCGAATACATTCTCAACGAGGGCAACGAAGACGTCATTCTCTGCGAGCGCGGCATCCGCACCTTCGAGACCTCGACGCGCAATACGCTGGACCTCAACAGCGTGGCGTGGCTCAAGCGCCATACGCACCTGCCGGTGCTGGTCGACCCCTCGCACGGGACCGGGCTGGCGGAGCTGGTGTCGCCGCTGGCCAAGGC
>JBAUSV010000313.1:0-6306 GCA_049581885.1 Gammaproteobacteria bacterium
GGGGAAGCCACACCGACATGAAGGGACTGGGCGATGCGGCCACCCTCATGAAAGGCCAGGGCTACTTCCAGCTGCACGTGCTCGCCCACGGCACCTCGATCATAATCAACATGAATCACAACGCAACCCACGCGAATGTTGCCCAAGCCAGACAACTCGCGGGCATCGCGCTGCAGCATCTGCACTGAAGTACCGGCTTGGATACGGGAGGTTCAAACATGAAGGCATCACACCCGACCAACTTAGTTGCCGGACTTTGCCTGCTCTCCGCCAACCTGTGGGCCGTGAGCGCACAAGCCGGTGCGCCGCAGCCCGGTCCCTGCGGCGGACTGACAGCCGCCGACGCGGCGGCGATACTCCAGGTGCCGGTCGCCGACGTCGCGGGTCCGCAACACCTCTCTACGTTCAGCTGCGTGTACCGCTCGCGCCAGGACTTCTACAAGTCCCTGACCTTTAACGTGTATGTCGAGCAATCCGCCGCCGAGGCGGGTAAAAAGCTCGACGCGGTCAAGGGAGACCTTGCCGTGCTCTCGCCGGTCGTCGCCGTGAAGAATGTAGGTGACGAGGCCTGGCGCGCGCCAGATCCCAGAGTCCAGCGACTACTGATGCGCAAGGGCGCCATCTGGATAGATGTAGTCACGCCCGGCGACGAGGTCTCGCAAAAGAAAATCGTCCAAATCGTACTGATGCATTTGTCATAAGCGTATTACCGGTCGCCGGTGGGACGCTCGCGTAGCTTCCGCCCGACGAAAAATCGAGGCTGGCTCAGCGCGCACACCCGTCGACTGGCGGCGCAGGTCAGCGATGGCCGCAGCCTCACGATCGTGCTGGCCCCCAATACCGCCTTTCAAAAGGTCCTGCATCCGAATGTGCACGAACAAAAATAACGGACAATAGACCAAGACTTGCATGTCATGCCAAGGATGACAAAACGCAAGGCCAAATTCTCTTCTTCGGATCCGGAAACTCAGCCCTTGCGACCGCCGGGCAGCAAGCGGGAAATACCGAACCAGCGCAATAGCGCACGCTCGTATCCGGCTTCGCTTTTACCCTGCCGCATCTTGCGCATGAAATAGAACTCGAAAGCAACCTTCGCCCAGTGCACCCACCGGCCTGCCTTGGTCCAGGTCACGTTGCGCGGCGGTATCTGCGGCAGCGCAACGAAGGCGATGCCCCTGTTGCCCATGTCTGCGAGGCAGATCGCGTTCCAGGTGGCCCGCGCTGTGGGTTCACGCGATTCAATTGCAGACTCGATGTTTTCAACGATCGCCGTGACCATCGACTCGATCATGTAACCGGTCTTGGGAGCCCCCGTGGGAACCGGTGTCTTTTCCACCGGCGGAATCGCCACGCACACGCCGGCCGAGTAGACGTTCGGGTACTTCGGGTTGCGCTGGAACTCATCGATCTGCACGAAACCACGCGGGTTGCACAGTTCGGCGGCAGCGGCAACCGCCGCGACGCCCTTGAACGCGGGCAGCATCATGCTGAAATTGAACGGTAGCACCGTTTCCTGCTTCGGCTGCCCCGCATCATCGTGCTCGGTCACGTGCATCTGCCCGGCCTCGACCCGATCCACCTTGGCGTTAGTTATCCACTTGATGTCGCGCTTGCGCAGGACGGACTCGAGAATGCCTTTTGAATCGCCCACGCCACCGAGCCCCAGATGTCCCACGTACGGTTCGCTGGTCACGAACGTTATCGGCACCTTGTCGCGCAGACGGCGCCGGCTCAGGTCCCGATCCAGGATCAGGGCGAATTCGTAGGCGGGCCCGAAGCAACTCGCGCCCTGCACCGCCCCTACCACGATCGGGCCTGGATTATCGAGAAAGACCGTGTAGGCCGCCTGCGCCTTTTCCGCATGTTCGAGCGTGCAGATCGACTGGGTGAACCCGTCCGGGCCCAGGCCCTCTATTTCGTCGAAAGCCAGCGTGGGACCTGTCGTGATCACGAGATAGTCGTAGTCGACCTTCGAGCCATCGTTCAGCAAGACCTGGTTCTGCGCGGGCAGCACCTCCTTGGCGGCCTGCGCCTCAAAGCGAATGCCTTTCTTGCGCGTCACCTGTTCCAGGTCCACCTCCACCTGATCCCGCCGGCGCCAACCCACGGCGACCCACGGGTTGGACGGCACGAACTGGAACGTCCTGGCATTGTTGATCAGGGTGATTTCATGCGCATCGCCAAAACGGTGTTTCAGTTCCAGGGCGCAGGGCAAACCACCCAATCCCGCCCCCAGCACCACTAACTTCTCCATGTCCGTCCTCCGCCGCAGTCATTGACCTTTTCTAAATACAGCATTGCACAAGACCGGCAGAGACCATTTGACCTGCGTCAATACCTGTTGCAATAGCCGATGCCAACTTGACCACCCAAAAAGCAGCAGGTCGGACAATGAGGACTGCGTGCCTTCGCCCAGAGACTAGAGTGCCGCTTCCTTGAGCACATGCTGATAGAGAAAAAGCTGCTTGTCCGTCAGGACGAGCGAGATCTCGTCCAGCCGACCGAGAGTGCGATTGGCCCTGTCCCGCAACGCCTTCCGCACGTTTGGAATGCAAAATCGTTTTCAAATCTGAAGGGCGAAGCTGGTCCAAACTCAGATCCCCCTATTAGCTATATGGGTGTTTGCCAAGCGGAGATCTCGGCGCGTCGAGCGACGATGCTCTTCACATCGGTTGCCATGCCTCGCGCCCGTTGCCAATGTCTGCTCTCTCATACACACCTACCCCGGAAAAATATCACGTGGCTATTCTCGTTTCGCCGATTACACCGACTTTTTCAACGTTGTCGTAACCCGGCGCATCGACCTATATTCTGATTCAAAGTTTAGCAACTACCTGAAAAACTGTGTGTCAAAAGCAAACACATCCTCGTCATCATTAGCAACATTAAAATTTGGAAAAATCGAATCACCTTCTGCTCGTGGCCAGGCGCTCTGCCAGCCCCGACGCACGGCGGATGCGGCGCTCGATGGCGGAGCTCAGCGCTGCTTCGGTGGCCCAGATTTCGGCATTCTTGCGGGCGCGGGTAACGGCTGTATAAAGCAGCTCCCGGGTGACGACGGCGCTTTCGCGTGGCGGCAGGACGAGGGCAATACGATCAAATTCGGAGCCCTGGGCCTTGTGGACCGTCATGGCATAGCAGGTTTCGTGGGCGGGCAGGCGTGCCGGGCTGACGGCTCGCAGGTCGCCGTCGCTGGCGGCAACCCAGACCATCAGGCGGTCGTTTCCGCCGGGCCAGGCGAGACCGAAGTCGCCGTTGTAGAGGCCGAGTTCGTAATCGTTTTCGGTGATGAGGACCGGGCGCCCTTCGTACCAGGCGTCAATGGCGTGGACGCCCAGCACGCTTTCCACACGGGCGTTAAGGCCTTCGACACCGAAGACGCCGTGGCGTTCTGCGGCGAGCAGCCGGAACTGGTTGAAGCGGTCGAGAGCTTCTTGCGGGGAGTTGGCTTCGAGAATCGGGCGAAAACATTGGTCGGTGACGTTGGCCAGGGCGCTGATTAATTGTTTTTCGTTGGTGAGCTGACGCCACGTCAGCTTGACTTCATCGGCGGCGGCGAGAGCGGTTTGGGTGTTGCCCGCAATTACGGCGTCGGCAAAGTGGCCGATGGGCCCTTCGCCGAAGCGGTAGTTGCGCTTGAGCAGGGCGATGCTTGCGCTGATGGGAGATACGGCACCTTCCGCCCTGGGCATCTCTGCGCCCAGCAGGGTTTCCAGGCGCTTCGCCTCGCCCGCTTCGAATCCGTTGGCCACGCTGCAGATGTCGCCGAGCACGGCGCCCGCCTCGACCGAGGCCAACTGGTCGCGGTCGCCGACGAGCACCAGGCGCGCCTCCGGCGCCAGCGCATCAACCAGGCGCGCCATCAGGCCCAGATCCACCATGGAGGCTTCGTCCACTACGACCAGGTCGTAAGGCAGCGGTTTCGCGGCGTCGTGTCTGACCGTCTGGCGGGCCGGATTGTAGCCGAGCAGGCGGTGCAGGGTTTGCGGTTCGCCGGGCAGGCGTTCGCGTACGCCGGCGGGCACCTTCTCGCTCGCGATGACTTCGGCCAGGCGGCCCGCCGCCTTGCCGGTGGGTGCGGCGAGGGCGACCGTCAGATCCGGATCGAGCTGCTGCGCCAGGGCGATGAGCCGGAGCACGGTCGTCGTCTTGCCCGTACCGGGGCCGCCGGAGACGATCGCGAGACGGCGGGTAACACCAAGTACGACGGCCAGTGCCTGGCGGTCGAGTTCGCCGTCGGCCATGTCGGGGAACAGCTTGCGCAGGTGCCGGCCGAGCTTTTTGTCGTCGATGCCCGTCACGGGCTGGGCCAGGCGCCGCAGGGCATCGGCGACGCGGGTTTCATAGTGCCAGTAGCGGTGCAGGTAGAGGCGGTTGCCGTCGAGGATGAGGGGCGCGCGCTCGCCGGGGGCGGCGACCGCTTTGCCTTTGGCCAGTGTCTTTGACCAATTGGCGGGCGGCTCGTGATCGTGTGCGCGCAACAGCTCGGCCGCGGTGCCGAGATCAAGGTAGACGTGGCCTTTGTTCACTTCGGCCGACGCGAGCGCGGCAGCGAGGCCGACGGCGTTGCCATCCCTTACGGCGATCCAGGCGCCGAAGGCCAGGTCGAGATCGTCGATCACGCCGGCTTCGCGCAGCATTGACAAGACGTTACTCATCGCACCCGCCCAGCAACGCATCGAGGCGCTGGATGTCGGCGTAGCCGGGGCGGGTGTGCCAGACGCCGCGGGGCGACGGGGCGACGGGGGCCATGCCGCGCAGGAACAGGTACATCACGCCACCGAAGTGTTGTTCATAATCGTAGTTCGGGATGCGACTGGCGAGGTAGCGGTGCAGCGCCACCGTATAGATAAGGTACTGGAGGTCGTAGCGGTGCTCGGCCATGGCGCGGTCGAGGGCATCTTGCGTGTAGGCCGAGACCTCGCTTCCCAGGCGGTTGGACTTGTAGTCCACGATCCAGTAGCGGCCGTCCCGCTCGAAGATAAGGTCGATGTAACCCTTCATCTGGCCCGCGACGTCGATGAAGTTGAGCGCAGGGCGCGAACCGTGCGGCGCGAACTTCGACACCACGGCATCCAGGGCGCCCGCTTCGAGCCCTTCGATAGGGAAATAGAACTCCATCTCGTCGCGGCGCTGCGGTCGTGCGATGTCGGCGAGCGTGCAGCCCGCGGGGTCGAGCAGCGTAGCGAACAGATCGGCCAGCCAGGGTACGAGGGTGTCGGCCCAGTCGTCGAAACCGTATTCCGCGCACACGCGGCGAACGGTGGACTCGTGCCCGGCAGGTTCGCCGTCGAAGTCGATGGCTTCCAGCAACGCATGCAGGAAGGTGCCGCTCGCCGCGCCCGCCGGGAAGGCATGGATGCCGGCGGCAGCCTCGACGATCGGCGCGGCCTGCACCGTCTCGTCCCAGTCGGGGCGCTCCGCCATCGCCCCGCCGGCATCGGCGGCAAGCAAACTGTAGCTCGCAATATAAAAACGCTGATGCAGCCGGTCCGTGTGAGTGAAAGAGCGCGCCTCGCCGTGCGGGCGCTCTCCGGCTACCTTGAGGGCGCGCTTCGCCCGTAGCGGCTCGCGGAAGCGCATGGCTCCGTCCGGCGCGGCCGCGCACCAGTCCTTCAGTGCAGCCTCGAACTCGAGCGGGTTCCCGACTTCGAGCAATCCGGCCAGGGCGCTGTGCTCAACGTACTTGGCCGGCGTGCCCAGCAGATAGCAGGCGTGCGCCGCGCGGGTGAGCGCAACGTAGGCCAGGCGCACCTGCTCGGCGCGGTGCTCATCGAGTGCCCCCTTCTGGCGTTGATCCAGTTCCTCGGAACCGAGATCGAGCACCGGCTCGAGGTCGTCGTCATGGGTCAGCACCGCCGGGTTTTTGTCGTCCTTCGCGGGCTTCTTCGCGTCCCACAGGAACGGCAGGAAAACCACCGGGTATTCCAGGCCCTTGGCCTTGTGCACGGTGACGATACGCACCAACTCGTCGTCGCTTTCCAGGCGCAGCTCGCGGCTCTCGTCGCCGCGGTGGACCTCGGCGCGTTCGCGGGCGAGCCAGGCCATGAAAGACTCGATGCCCGGATAATGCGCGGCATGTGTTTCTGCCAGCTCGGCGAGGTGACGCAGATTGGTCATGGCACGCTCGCCGTCGTCGCGTGCCAGGGTGCGCTGGATGACCTGCTGCTCGCGCAGGAGCCGGGCGAACATGGCGGAGAATCCGTGCTGCTGCCAGTACAGGTTGTAGTCGCGGAACGCGGCGACGCGTTCGCTCCAGCGTTCTTCCTCCTCGCCCAGTGCGGCGATGTCTTCGGCGGTCGCGCC
>JBAUSV010000314.1:0-19053 GCA_049581885.1 Gammaproteobacteria bacterium
CGCCGCGACCCTCACCGGGCCGGTCTCGGTTCCGGTGAATCAGTTCAACGACGGCATCTGCGGCCTGGCCCGCGCCTGCATTCCCGAGCCCAGCCCGGCGAGCTCCGGGGACTATCTGGACTCGCTCGGCGACCGGCTCATGTTCCGCCTCGCCTACCGCAATTACGGCGACCATCAGGCGATGGTCGTGAACCAGACGGTCGGCACCAGTGGCGGTGGCGGGCCCTCCAACCCGCCGGCGGGCATTCGCTGGTACGAAATCGACGCACCGGCGGGGGCTACCTCCACGAGCACCTTCACCATCGCCCAGCAGGGCACCTACATGCCGGGCGATGGCACCAGCCGCTGGATGGGTTCGATTGCGATGGACCATGTCGGCGATATCGGCCTGGGCTACAGCATGTCGAGCACCAGCCTCGATCCCTCGGCCGGTTTTACCGGCCAGACCGTGGGCGCTGCCAGCGGCGTGCTGGACGCGGGCGAGACCATGTTCGTGACCGGCACCGGCGTCCAGCAGGGCACCGGCAATCGCTGGGGCGATTACTCGGCGACGGTGGTTGACCCGGTGGACGACTGCACCTTCTGGACCTCCCAGGAGTACATCTCCGCGACCGGCCAGTACAACTGGTCCACCGCTCTCGCTGCGTTCAAGTTCGACAACTGCAGCCTCGGCCCGATCGGTACCGTGTCCGGCACGGTGACCGCGGCTGCGAGCGGTTCCGCGATTGCGGGTGCGACCGTTACGTTGACCCCCGGCGACTATGTCGCCACCACGGGTCCCAACGGCACCTACTCGGCCACGGTCCCGGCCACCAGCACCGGTCCTATGTCATATACCGCGGTGGCGGCGGCCTTCGGCTACACGACCAGTCCGTCGACCCCGGTGAGCATCATCCAGAACACGACCACCACCCAGGACTTCAGCCTGGCGACCGCCCCATCGGCGGCGATCTCGGGTACGGTGACCGATGGCTCCGGCCACGGCTATCCGCTGTATGCCGAGGTCAAGGTCTCCACACCGAGCTACGGCCAGGTGGCCGACCTGTGGACCGCGCCGTCCACCGGCGACTACAGTGTGAGCCTGCCTGCCGGCCTCGAGTACACGGTGGAGGCGACCGCGCACGAGAACGGCTATACGCCGGCTGTGGCCTCGCTGACCCTGGCGACTGCCGGCTCTACCCAGGACTTTGGGTTGACCGTCGGCTCGTCGTGTTCCGCGCCGGGCTATGGCTTTGTCCAGGGCTTCGGCCAGGACTTCAACGGCAGCACCTTCCCGCCCACGGGCTGGACGGTGGTCAATGCGCCGCCCGGCACCACGGTGGCGTGGGAACAGAGTTCGTCGGAACCGGCGCCGTACAACGTCAACTACACCGGCGGTACGGGCGCAGCGGCCGATGCCGACAGCAATGCGGCCGGTAGCGGTAGCGGTCCCTACGACACCTCGCTGGTGTCACCGCCGATACCGGTGACCAGTCTGCCGGCTAATCCGGTTCTGAAGTACAAGGCCAACTACATCCCGCTCGGCGGCGATGCGCTGGACCTCGACTACAGCACGGATGGCGGTACCACCTGGACCACAATCTCGCACTGGACGACGGCCCATGGCACGCTCTATGCCCTGCCGGGTGTGAACGTGCAGGTGCCTGTCGGCTCCTATGTGCCGGCTACCGGTAGCATCCAGTTCCGCTGGCGCTATTATTCCCCCGGCACTTCGTACAATTGGTATGCGCAGGTCGACGATGTCTCCATCGGAACCTGTGCGCCGATTGCCGGCGGACTGACCGAAGGCAGCATCACCAACGCGAACGGCGGCAGTCCGCTGATCGGGGCCACGGTGACCGACGACACGGGGTCGAGTGCCGTCACCTTCGCCAATCCGGCCGACCCGAACCTGGCGAATGGCTTGTACATCCTGTTCTCCCCGGCCGGTGATCGGACGCTGACCGCTACCGACGGGCTATTCTCGCCCGGTACGGCCAGCGTTACCGTTGCCAATAACGGCTTGCTGCAGCAGAACTTCGCCCTCGATTCGGCGCAGTTCACGGCTAATCCGGCGAGCTTCAATGTGCATGTGACCGTAGGCGAGACGTTAACCAAGACGCTGACCATCGCCAACACGGGCAACGGCTCCGGGGTGTTCAAGATCCTCGCGATCGACGCGCCGCCTCCGGGTACGGGTCCGGTCATGATGGGCCGAGGGGCTCCGCTGCACAACATCCACGGCCACTTCAGCCCGGCGAGTCTGCATAGCCTCGCCATGCGGGGTCTGAATGCCGAGGCCCAGGCCGGTAATACTCAAACGTTAGCATCCGCCCCGGGTACGGCCTGGAGTGCGGTTGCGCCGTACCCGATACCGGTGCTCGACACCTGCGGCACGTCCGATCCGACGACGGGCAAGGTGTACTCGTTCACCGGCATCAGCGGCGGGTCAGACACGGCTTCGGACTTCATGTTCGATCCTGCCAGCGGGACATGGTCGCCGATTGCCAACTACCCCAGTGCCGGCGTGGAAAAACCGGCGTGTGCCTACCTCGGTGGCAAGATCTACGTCACAGACGGTTGGGACAGCGGTGGCAACAACTCGGCTACGCTCGACATTTATCACCCGAGCAGCGACAGTTGGACCACCGGGGCGGATAATCCCAACTCGCAGGGCGGCGCGGCCGTTGCGGTTGCCCTGAACGGCAAGCTGTACGTGATCGGCGGTTGCTTGAACGGTTCGAGTTGCCCCGGCAGCAATGCGGTCGAGGTGTACGATCCGGCGAGCGACTCCTGGAGTGCGGCGGCCAACTACCCGTCGCCGGTCGCCTGGA
The DNA here is from genome assembly GCA_049581885.1 of Gammaproteobacteria bacterium. GTDB lineage: Bacteria > Pseudomonadota > Gammaproteobacteria > JAKDMP01 > JAKDMP01 > JBAUSV01. The sequence continues at coordinate 2,814 of JBAUSV010000314.1, forward strand.
CCAATTGCGGGGCGATCGCCGGCAAGATCTATTGCGCTGGCGGTACGATCAGCAGCTCTGCCGAAACGGGCAATGGCTACGTCTATGATCCCAACACTGACAGCTGGACGGCCATAGCACCCATGCCCTATGACATCTTTGGTGCGGTGTCTATTGCCACCGCGGCTGGGAAACTCCTGGTCCAGGACGGAGTGACTGCCAGCTTCGCCACGATCACCAACCAGGGTGTGATCTACGATCCCTCTACTGACAGTTGGAGTCCGTTGCCGAACAACATCGTGACGACCTATCGTAGCGGCGGCGGCTGCGGCTTCTACCAGTGGGGCGGCCAGGATGGTTCCTTCACCGGTCTCACGAGCGCCGAGGTGTTGCCGGGTTACACCGGGTGCGGAATGGCGAAGATCCCGTGGCTGACGGTATCGCCGACTGATGCCACGCTGGCTGCAGGCGCCACGGCCGATGTCACGCTCACCTTCGATGGCACGGGCCAGAAGGAGTTCACCACCTCGCAGGCCTACCTGGAGGTGACGGGCTCGCCCTATCCGAATGTGAACGTGCCCTTGACGGTCACCTGGGATCCGCATCCGATCAACCTCGCGATCTCCGGCAGCGTCAGCCCGACCGGCACGGTCAAGGCCGGCGACAATCTGGCCTACACCCTGGTGGTGCAGAACATCCAGAGCACCGGTTCGGGTTCGGCAACGCAGACGACGATGACCTATAAGGTGCCGGCCGGCGTGACGTACCTCGCCTCCAACGGCGATGCGACAAGCTGCACCGCGGCTTCGGGGACCGTGACCTGCGACTTCGGAACGCTGGCTCAGGGAGCAAGCGCTCTGGAGATCATCGTGGTTCAGGCCAACCAGGACGCGAATACGGTGGACAGCACCTTCACGATCAGTGCCAGAGAGCCGGACAGCGATATGAGCAATAACACGGCCGACATCAGCACCAACCCCAACACGGGTCCTCCCGGACCTGCCGGCCCGCCCGGACCGCAGGGTTCGAAGGGCAGTTCCGGCTTTGGCTGGCTGGGTCTGATGGGTCTGCTCGGGCTCGCGCTGGTGGGCGAGTGGAGTCGGCGCCGCCGCTACCAGGCACGCCGGTAATCCACTGAGTCCACTCATGGGCTAATTCAGGGGCGGCTTCGGCCGCCCCTTTTTTATGGCCACCTTCTAATGACCGATAATGAGCACCTTCTCCCCCGCGGGGTGAGGCGGGAATAATCGAACGCCGCTTCGATTCGCCGAGCGGGCAGCCACGGAAGGCCGTGGAGTTTTACCATGCGGGAAGGCATGGACAAGAACAGGTCTGGACGAGGGCTTTCGGCCTGTCCGTGCCTCCTGTCCCTGATCCATGCCACCGAATCGGGAAGAGGGGACAGAGCAGCATGGCCGAATGGCCCATAAGGATGAATCTGACGTGAACCTTGAACGTAGAGACAGCCAGCGGCACTTTATCGAGGAATTGAGACAACGGGTCCTGCTTGCGTGGCCGATGTGGGTGGTCGTTGCCGTGTGTGTCGGCCTCGCCTTCGGCGGCGAACCGGTGCGCCTGGCCCTGCGCTATACCCGGTCCGGGGTGGCCGCGGGACAATGGTGGCGCCTGTTTACCGGCAACTTCGTGCACTCCGGCTGGGTACATGTCGCCATGGATATGTTCGGGGTGGTCCTGCTGTGGATCCTGTGCGGCGAGCGGCTGTACGGCTGGCGCTGGCTGCTGGCGACCGTCGCCGGAAGCTGGGCCATTGGGCTCGGGGTGTGGTGGGCCTGGCCGGGCGTTGTCTGGTATCTCGGGATTTCCGGGGTCTCGCACACGTATTGGGCCGCCGGGGCGCTGCTTCTGATCGTGGCCCGGCGCTGGGAAGGCCCGGCGATGCTCGTGCTGCTGGCCGGCAAGCTCACCTGGGAGCAGGCAAGCGGCGCTGGACTGCCCACCAGCGTGGAGCTCCTTCACGGGCCGGTGCTGATCACGGCGCATCTGATCGGCGCCATAGCCGGGGTGGTGGTCGGCCTCGCGCTGATTGCCTTCGACACCATCCGTTGTCGTCGCCGGAAACCCGGAGTTTAGAGCGCGGCAGCCGCGGGTGCGGCTTCGGCCGCGATCCTTGTTTCTCCTATCCCTTTGTCATAGCAGGCGCGAAGCGAAAGTCCTTTTTTGTGGACTCGGGCTGCGGCGGGCGGTATCATTCTGGATTGATTGCAAACAGGTTGATACGTGCTCGCGATTTATCCCGGTACTTTCGATCCCGTCACCAACGGTCACGAGGATCTGGTGCGTCGTGCCGTCGGGTTGTTCGAGCGCGTGATCGTGGCGGTGGCCGCGGATACGACCAAGCGGCCGCTGTTCGATCACGGGCAACGGTTGCAGCTTGCCAAAACGGTGTTCGCCGACGAACCGAGGGTGGAAGTGGTGGGTTTTTCGGGGCTGACCATTCACTATGCGCGTGAACGCAAGGCCGGGGCCATTCTACGCGGACTGCGGGCGGTGTCGGATTTCGAGTTCGAGTTTCAGCTTGCGATCATGAACCGGCGCCTTGAGCCGCGCATCGAAACCGTTTTCCTCACTCCCGGCGAGAGCACCACGTTCATTTCCTCGACATTGGTGCGTGAAATCGCCCGCCTCGGGGGCAACGTGGACGAATTCGTGCATCCGTGCGTCAGCACGGCTCTGGCCGAGGTATATACCGAACGGAGGCATTCATGAAACGACCGGTAGTCCTGATTGCGGTTCTCGTGCTCGCTTCGATTCTGGTGCCCGACTGCGCCCAGGCCCAGGAGAGTTCCGACAGCATTGGCGCGGCCGTCAGCTTTGAACGCTATCAAACCGATTTCAGCATCGGTTCCGCTACCTACAAGGCACAGGTGAGCGAAGCCGGACTCGCACTGCGTCAGTATTTCGGGCGCGATTTTTCGTTGGCCATGGAAGTGGGCTATAGCGAGCTTTCATACGACAACAATCCGAACGCAGCGAACTTCTCGCCGAGCGGAGAGTATGGTCGGCTGATTGCACGTTATCAATGGTGGATCGTGCCGCATTTTGCACTCGGTTTCAAAGGCACTGCGGCCTACCATCGTCTGACAAATTCCAACGCCAGCGGCAGCTTTGCCGATCGCTGGTGGTCGTATTCGGCGGCGGTAGGGCCGCGCTACAGCATCCGCTGGTTCAGCGTGGCAGCAGGGGTGGTATATCGTCACGCTTCGGGCAACGAGGAGTCGCTCTCAGCCGGTGATCAATCCCTCAGCTTCGCGCGTTCCACCAATCCGTACCTCGCATTCGATTTCACCGTGACACCCCATGGGACTTTCGGGATTCACCTCGAAGGCGGTGCCCGGCAAAGCGTCGCGCTCGTTTTCGGTTACCGCTTCGTTTCGCCGTGAACCCCGAATCGGTCGCTGCGCGCCAACTGACCAAGCGCCTGCTGCGCGCTTGTGGGCGTGCAATTGAAGACTACGGAATGATCGCTGAAGGCGACCGCGTCATGGTATGCCTTTCGGGCGGCAAGGATTCCTACACCTTGCTCGACATGCTGCTCGAACTGCAACGCCGGGCGCCGGTTCGCTTCGAGTTGCAGGCCGTCAATCTCGACCAGAAACAGCCGGGCTTTCCGGAACATGTATTGCCGGAATATCTCGCGGACCTGGGCGTGCCGTACCGGATACTGGAGCAGGACACCTACAGTGTGGTGCGCGAGAAGGTGCCCGAGGGCAAGACCCAGTGCGGACTGTGTTCGCGCTTGCGGCGCGGCGCACTCTACAATTATGCGGCGGAGCAAGGATTTACCCGCATCGCGCTTGGTCATCATATGGACGATGCGCTGGAAACGCTGTTCCTCAACCTGTTCTATGCGGGGCGCATCAAGTCCATGCCCCCCAAGCTGTTGAGCGATGACCGCGAGAATATGGTCATCCGACCATTGTATTACTGTCGTGAACGCGATATCGAAAAGTATGCGGGCATGCGCAGGTTTCCGATCATTCCCTGCACGCTCTGCGGTTCGCAGGACAACCTCAAGCGTGTGGCAATCAAGCAAATGCTCGAGGATTGGGAACGGCTCGACCCGAAACGGATCGCCTCAATCGCAACCGCTCTGGCACATGTCGAACCTTCGCAGCTTGCCGATGGACGCCATCATGATTTCCACGCTCTGGACGCCTTGCTCCGTACAGAGCGCATGCGTCGCAGTGCATGAAACGCTGCACATGATTGCGCAAAAGCGTAGAATCGATTTCTTCCTCGCGCCCGTAATGGCGCGGTGAGCCAACCATAAGCCTCAAAAAAGGAGAGTTTCATGTTTCGGATTCGTTTGATTTCCGCGTTGGCCTGCTTGGCTCTGGCCGGCACGGCAATGGCCGCCGGCAAGGGGCCGGACCCGTTCGCCAATATCAAGGTGCGCAACCTGGGTCCCGCGGTCTCGGGTGGTCGCGTGACCACGGTGACCGGCATTCCCGGCAAGCCCGGCGTGTACTACGTCGGCGCCGCCGGCGGCGGGCTGTGGAAGACCACGGACGACGGCATGAACTGGAAGGCCCTGATGACCAAACAGGCCGCCTCGATCGGTGCCGTGGCGCTTGCGCCTTCCAATTCCAACGACATCTGGGTCGGCACGGGTGAGTCCAATCCGCGCAACGACGTCCTGGATGGCCACGGCGTCTACTATTCGCCCGATGGCGGCAAGACCTGGCAGTTCAAGGGACTGGCTGACGCCGGCCAGATTTCGCGCATCGTCGTCAATCCCGTGAACCCCGACATCGTCTATGTGGCTGTGCTCGGCAGCGAATGGGTGCCGAACAAGACGCGCGGCGTCTATATGACCACGGATGGCGGCAAGACCTGGAAGCAGGTGCTCTACGTCAACGATATGACCGGCGCCAGCGATATCGCCATGGATCCGCAGAATCCCAACGTCATGTTTGCGGGCATGTGGACCATGCAGCGCAAGCCCTGGACGCTGATCAACGGCAGTAAGGACGGCGGCATCTGGCGCTCGCTCGATGGCGGCCGTACTTGGAAGAAGCTGACCGACGGGCTCCCCGACGGCCCAAGCAACCGCGTCGCCCTGGCTGTCGCGCCTTCGGATCCGAACCAGGTCTATGCGCTCATGGCGACCAAGAAGAACCTGCTCTGGAAATCGGACGACATGGGCGACCACTGGCATGCGGTGAGCAACAATCACGGGCTCGACGTGCGCCCGTTCTACTTCTCGACGATAGCCGTGGCCCCGAACAATCCGGAAAAGGTCTATTTCGGCTCCTTCCAGCTGATGGTCTCGAACAACGGCGGCAAGACCGCGCACGTGCTGGATCGCGGCGTGCATGTCGACCATCACGATATCTGGATCGATCCCAAGGACCCGAACCGCATCATCCAGGGTAATGACGGTGGCGCCTTCGAAAGCCTCAATGGTGGCAAGAGCTGGCGCTACTTCAACAACCTGCCGATCGAGGAGTTCTACGCGGTCGCCATCGGTCACACCAAGCCGTTCGAGATCTGCGGCGGCCTGCAGGACAACAATGCGGCCTGCGGCCCCTCCAACAGCCTCGAGTACAGCGGCATCTGGGGCGCGGACTGGTGGAATCCCGCCGGCGGCGATGGCGTGCAGGCCGTCCCGGCGCCGTCCGATCCCTCGATCGTGTACTCGGACTCACAGGATGGCTTTGCTTTCCGCATCGACACCAAGACGATGACGGCCAAGTTCTTGAAGCCCTACATGTGGGGGGCGAATGACATGCCCAGTTCCAAGCTCAAGTACCGCTTCAACTGGGCAGCGCCGATCACCGTGTCGCCGACCGACGCGAATACCGTCTATCTCGGCGGCAACGTGGTCTTCAAGTCCACGGACGGCGGCGAGAACTGGTCGCCGATCAGCCCCGACCTGACCCGCAACGACAAGAAGCACCAGCCGGTGGCCGGCGGTCCGGTCAACCACGACATTTCCGGCGCCGAGAACTTCGACACCATCCTGTCGATCGCCATTGCTCCGACCGACCACAGGGTAATGTGGGTCGGCACCGACGACGGACTTGTCTGGGTGACCCGCGATGCCGGGAAACACTGGCACAAGGTCACGCCGGACCTGCCGTCATCGGCTCGCCTCGGACGCATCTACAAGATCGGCGTGTCGCCGTTCTCCGCGGGCACGGCCTACGTGGCGGTGGATGCCCACATGCTCGGCGACAAGCACCCCTACGTGTTCAGGACCACCGATTTCGGGGGCAGCTGGAGCCGCATTAACAGCGGCTTGCCCGATAACGTCCCGGCCGTGGTGGTGCGCGAGGATCCGAACAAGAAGGGCTTGCTCGCCTTGGGCACCGAACAGGGCTTGTACGTGTCGCACGATGATGGCAGCCACTGGATGCGCGTCACGGCGAACCTGCCCGTGATGGCGGTCTGGGACCTGAAGTTCACGCGCAGCCCGCACGACCTCGTGCTGGCCACGCATGGCCGCGGTTTCTGGATTTTCGACAACATCCAGCCGCTGGAAGAGTGGACGGATGCGATCACGCACGACGACTTCCACCTGTTCACCGCCTCGACCGGTACGGAATGGGTGAAGTACTTCGGTCGTCACATCGGCCCGGCGCCGACGGCTTTCGTGGCTCCCAACCCGCCCAGCGGCCCGGTCATTGCCTACTACCTCAAGTCGCCCGCGAAGGGGGCCAAGGCCACTATTACGGTGACTGATGCCAAAGGCAATGCCGTGGCAACCTTCCATGGGCCCGCCAAGGCCGGCATCAACCGCATCGCCTGGAACATGCGCTACGACGGGGCCAAGCTGCCGAAGTTCATGAAGAGTGCCTTCGGCCGGGGCGACCAGGGTCCGGACGGGCCCATAGCGCTTCCCGGTACGTATCACGTCAAGGTGAGCGTGGCCAAGCACAACGGCGAACAGACCGTGCAGGTCATGTCCGATCCGCGCCTGAACATTCCCATGTCCACGCAGAGCAAGGCCCTGGATACGGGCCTGACCCTGCGTAACGATGTGGACGCTCTTGTGCAGATCCTCGAGCGTACGCACGCCATGACGGACACCTTGGGCAATGTGATCAGCAATACGGCTGATGCGGTGAAGGGCAGTGACAAGGCCGCCGTCCATGATGCCGCGGTGGCGCTCAAGAAGAAGCTCGGCGCCCTGGCCATGAAGCTCTACAACCCCGAGGTCCAGCGTTCGGTGCCGGAGGATGACCTGCACTTCGTATCGCGCTTCGGCGAGCGTTTCTTCGGCCTGTACCAGATGGCTGGCCAGATGGGCCCGAACCAGGCGCCGAACGCCGAGCAGATGGGCAAGGTCAAGGACATGGAGAGCCAGTTCCAGGATGTGCTGGCCAAGTTCAACGGTACCCTCCGACAGGATGTCGAACAGTTCAACAAGCAGGCCTACAAAGCCGGCGCCCAGACGCTGGCAGTAGGGGAGCCGATCAAGGTCAAGGCGGTGATGGCGCCGGTGTCTGCTCAGTAATGGGTGGTATGCCAAGACCTTGTCGGTAGGAATGATTTCGGGCCGCCCGGATTGGATATGCCGGGCGGTCCGGGGTCAGGCGTTAAGGTTCGGGATCAAGGCACTGCGCATTTTCTCGATTTCGTCGCGCAGGAACAGCTTGCGCTTTTTCAGGCGGCGCAGGCCGAGCTGATCGGCATAGGGAGCGGATTCGCAGGCACGAATTCGTTCGTCGAGCGCGCGATGCTCGCTCTGCAGTTTTTGCAGACGCTTGCGCAGCGCCCGCAGGTCTTCCGGCTCCAGCGGTCCGTTCATGGTGGTTTTTCTTCTCCCTGCCGGTCTGGATCGTTCTCCCATCCTAGCGCGCCGCCACTTTACCGGCAAGCGTGCGAAAATAACCCCAGAATTCCGTTCTGGCTCATCACATGGAGCTTTACAAGCGTTTTCAGATCGAGGCTGCGCATCGGCTGCCCAATGTGCCGGAAGGGCATAAATGTGCCCGCCTGCACGGGCATTCCTTTCGTATTCGTATCGCGCTGACTGGTGCGGTGAGTGAACCCTCCGGCTGGGTCATGGATTTTGCCGATGTGGGCGTCGCGTTCGATCCGCTTTTCGCCCAGCTCGACCACCGTTATCTGAACGATATTGCGGGATTGGAAAATCCTACCAGTGAAAACCTGGCGCGCTGGATTTGGGAGCGCCTGGAACCGAAACTGCCGGGACTGAGCGCGGTGGAAGTGGCCGAGACCTGCAACTCCGGCTGTATCTACCGCGGCGAATAGCTTCTCCTCTGCTCAGGCTAGCGCTATGGTGTAGTCGCAGGTGGGATCGCCACTGGCCAGAAAAAACGAATTGACCAGACTGATCTTGGCGTTGTAGCGCATGGGCTTTCCATCCAGCTCGATGACCTCGCCGCCGGCCGCTTCCAGCACGGCCTGGCCGGCCGCGGTATCCCATTCGCAGGTGGGTTTGAGACGGGGATAGACATCGGCCTCACCACTCGCCACCATGCAGAACTTGAGCGCACTGCCCACGGCAAGAAATTCGTGTTCGCCCAGCCGGGCAGCAAAGTTTTCCAGTTCGCTGCCACCGTGAGAGCGGCTGCCGACGATGCGAACCGGGCGCGCGCCGACCGGCCCTGCCACGCGCAAGTCCCGTCGCCGACCGCCGCTGTCGCGGCTTTCGGCGCCCTGTCCGGCCATGCCGATGTAGCTCATGCCGGTCACGGGTACGTGCACGATGCCGAGCACGGGCAGGCCGTTTTCGATGAGAGCGATGTTGATCGTGAATTCACCGTTGCGCTTGACGAATTCCTTGGTGCCGTCGAGCGGGTCGATCAGCCAGTAACGATCCCAGGCCAGACGTTCCTGGCTCTCTATTTTTTCGGCATTTTCTTCCGACAGGATGGGCAGTGCCGGGCTGAGCTTCGCCAATCCCTCGCAGAGCAGGTGGTGGCTTGCAAGGTCGGCGGCAGTGAGCGGAGAATCATCGTCCTTGTGGGTCACACTGAAATCCTTGCTACCGTAAATGTCGAGAATGGCGACGGCCGCTTCGCGGGACAGGGTGTCCAGGGGCTCGATGAGTGCCCGATATTCGTTACCGCAGGAATTCATGTCGGTATGATAACCGTATGAATGAATTAATAAATGGATTACAGGAACACGAGATGGGGGATGGCGTGCGTACGCTGTTCATCGATATGGATGGCACGCTCACCGATCTTGCCTTCGACCGCGCGTTTTTTCAGCACACCCTGCCGCGTGCCTATGCCGAAGCGCGTGGAATTGATCATGACGCGGCCAGTGCGCATGTTGCTCGCGAATTGGCGGTGATTCACGGCACGCTGGCGTGGTATTCGCTGCCCAATCTCTCGCGTCTGTTCGATGTGGACCTGACGGCCTTGACTGCTGAATTGGCACATAACGTGCGGCTGCAGGCCGGGGCGCTCGAGTTTCTCGAAAAGGCGGGGCGGCGCTATCGGCGCGTTCTGGTGACCAATGCAGATCCGGGCGTGCTGGCGCTCAAACTGAGGCATCTGGGGATTGGGGCCTGGCTGGATGCCGTGATCAGCGCACACCACCTGGGCGCTGCCAAGGAAGAAGCCGTGTTCTATGAACGCCTGGCTGCGTTGGAACCCGATTGCCCGCAGGCGGGCGTGCTCATCGACGATAATCTGCGCGCGATCACTGCGGCCCGCCGGGCCGGACTGGCGACGGTGACCATCACGCGGCCCGATCTCGGCAGCGACCCGCATGCCGAAGTCGAAGGCCCCGCCGTGGAAAGTGTGGCCGATTTGCTTCCCTATCTGTAACCGTTTGCGAGATACCGGTCGTTTCACCCGACCGCCTTGCGTTGGTACACCTCACGCAGGTTATCGAGATAGGCGGGATCACGGCACATCATCTTCCCCGGATCGTCGGAAATCTTGGCCACGGTCTGTCCGTTCAGCTGTGTCATCTTGAGCACGATATTGAGTGGTGATGGGCCCACATCGTTGGTCAGGTTCGTGCCGATGCCGAACGCGAGTCGGGCCCGGTTGCGGTATCGCGTGTAAAGCTCCAGAGCGAGCGGAATTGTGAGGCCGTCGCTGTAGGTAAAAGTCTTTTCGCGGGGATCGATGCCCGCGGCCGCGTAGTGGGCCAGCATGCGTTCCGTCCATGCGAAGGGGTCACCGGAGTCGTGCCGTACACCGGCGTAGCGGCGAGCCAGTTCGGTATCGAAATCGGCCAGGAAGGCTTCGGTACCGTAGGTGTCGGAGAGCGCGACGCCCGGTGCGGTGCCGTATTCCTGCAGCCAGGACTGGAGTGCGAAACGCTGAGCCGAGGCAAGCGAGGGAGCGAGCGCCTGACAGGCCTGGAAGTATTCGTGTGCCATGGTGCCCATGGGCCGCAGGCCTAGACGGCGGGCCAGGTCGACGTTGCTGGTGCCTGTGAGCTGATCCGGTACCAGCCGCTGCAAACCTCGCAGCAATTCTTCGTGCCAGCGCTGTGAATAACGGCGGCGGGTGCCGAATTCGATCAGGGAAAAATCCGAACCGGCGGTGTCGAGCAGCATCTCGGCCTTGAAACCGAGCCGCATGAGGGCGATGGAGAAATCGATATCGGGCGCCTTTGCCCGGAACCAGGTTTCGCTGACGATGGCGAGAATGGGCACTTCATAGAGAATGGTCGAGGCCCAGGGCCCGCGGATCGTGATTTCGAGTTGCCGGTTTCCCGGACGTACGCTGACCTGGCGCGGATCGAAACGGAAGCGCGTGAGGTGAGCAATGAAGTCTTCGCTCAACGCGGGCAGGGTGGCGAGCCAACTACTTTCGGCTTCGCTTAGGCGCAGCGCGGCCAATTGGTCTATTTCGGCGTTGATGGCGTGGGTGTAGGGCCGCAGGTCGACGTCACCGGTACGGCAGTGGAATCGGTATTCCGCCTGCGCAGAAGGAAATTGATGCAGCACGGCCTGCATCATTGTCAGTTTGTACAGGTCCGTATCGAGCAGGGATTGAATGATCATCGTTAGCCTCGTTCAGCGGATGACTTCGACATTTTCGGCGCCCGGATTCAGGCGATACAGCATGGCGGGGCGGTGAGCGCCCTGGCGACGTTGTTCGCCGGTCGCTTCGAGTACGTTCAACCCGAGTACGAAGCGGCGGAAATTGCGCTTGTCGAGCGCTTCGCCCTTGATCGCTTCGTAGACCGATTGCACCTCGGCCAGTGTGAAGGCCGGAGGCAGTAACTGGAACACGATGGTGGAGTAACTCGCCTTGGCCACCAGCCGGCTCCGCGCGGCGGTCAGAATGTCCTCGTGGTTGAAGGCCAGGCGCGGCAAGCGTGACAGCGCGTGCCAGGCGATCCGGTTGTCTTCGGGCAACTTGACCGAGGCGAACGGCACGAGCGCGAAATAGGCCACGTTGAACACCCGGCCCCAGCGCCCGGGGTAGTGCGAGGCGAAGGTGTAAAGCTGCTCCAGGTACACGTTGCGTATGTGGGTCTGTTCGGCCAGCGCGCGCGTCGCACAATCATCGAGTGCTTCCTCGGCCTGGATATAATCGCCCGGCAGCGCCCACCAGCCGGCAAAGGGCTCGCGGTCGCGCCGCACGGTCAATACGACCAGTTCATGCCCACGCACGGAGAATACCGCCGTATCGGCGGTGACGGCGGGCTGGACATATTCGGCGGTGGAAACGGCAGCCATTGCCTACCTAAGTGTCTTGACTACACTAAATGATAGTGTGACAAGCACACAAAGTCAAATTCCGGAACTGGAAACTGGGGGAGAGCGGCTACAGTCGCGATTGGGAGCGCTGGCATGTCGGCTCGGATTCGAACGCCCGACGACCAGAATTCTTGGTAGAAGACGACGTAGACCTCAGTTCGGCCAGAAGCCGCCTCCCGAGGGGCTTTCTCCGAAGTGGACGCTGGAGGGTAGCCTGCCTACGTGGTAGGGTAAATCCGATCCATCTTTCGTCATTTAGACTAAGCCCGCATTCAAGACAGATCGCAGTTCCTGCGTGGCACTTACTGATGCTCGCCAAGTGATGGAGGACTATTTGTAGGATGATTCCTACAGACGTCATGCCATTGTTCTGATATTATTCAAATAATCGGCATGCAAATGACCATAAGCCAGGGCTTCGGCACAGCCAGGAGTTGTATGTGTCGATACGCCTGTAACGAGAGGGCGAAACGATGCACAATGCACAGGCAAAGACGTTGCGTTCGATGTTTCCGAAATCCATCCGTTGGAGCGGCAAATCGCGCCGAATGGCCAACGCTCGGTGGGGAAGAGTGTGTCTGCTACTTGTAGGGATGATGGCGCTTGGCCACGTCGGTTCGGCGTGGGCCATCACCACCTGGATTCCGAAAAATCAACCCACGCCGAATCCTGTGTGGGTCGCGCCTTATGAGGATATGGATGCGTATTTTAATGTACCGCCGGCGTCGACGATAGGGCAGGAGGGCATATTAACGTGGCAGTTATACCTAAATTACTGGAATCCGTGGGCAAATGGATCTTGTAATTACTCTGTGACGACTCTCCCGAGCATAGATGCGACAACCGGGTATGTTGCCAATTTCACTGTGCATGGCAGCGCTTGCGGAGGCGGTGATCAAATTTTCGCCACCAGATGGGGAGGGGTGACCGTCGCTTGTCCGCCCGGTACGACGCCAAGCGGCTCCGTGTGCATACTTGACACCAATACCGCACCCGATGAAGCGCGCAAGAACACCGGCAATCCCAACTGCAGTTGTCAGGAAGGCGACCCCATCAACGTGGGGGTCGGCAATGTCTATGAGACCGCAATCGATTACCGCGCACACAGCCCCTTCGGCTTGGTTGTCAGGCGTAGCTATAATAGTTTTGTTGGCACTGACTCGCTCTTCGGCTACGGCTGGAGCAGCAACCTTGACCGCAAGATCGTCATTCAAAAGAATTACACACCCCCGGGCGGAGGGAGCAGCTACACCAGGCTCTCCGTCTACCGACCCGATGGCCGTGTCTTTAGTTTCCAAACGAGCGGCTATGCTCCCTCTCCTGAAACCCCATCGGATCTGGGCGCCATGTCTTACGACGCTTCCAGCGGCGGCTATACGTATCTGGCGGACTCGGGGCAGACGGAGGATTACAACACGCAGGGTCAATTGACCTCGGTGGTGAGACAGGATGGGCTCACCCGGACCTATCAGTACGATGCGAACGGCAACCTGACGAGCGTCACCGGCCCCTTCGGGCGCACGCTCGCGATCGCCTACGACGGCTCGGGCCATATCGCCACCATTACCGATCCCGCCGGTGGCCAATATACTTACGGCTATGATTCGAACGATAACCTCACCTCCGTCGAGAACCCCGACGGGCGCTACGTGTACTACCAGTATGGGGATGCGAGCTATCCGCATGCGCTGACCGCCATTCTGAACAATGACGACACGACGCACGCGAGCTGGAGCTACGGCAGTCAGGGGCGTGCAATTCAATACTCGCTTGCGAGTGGGCTGCATACGATCTCGGTCGCCTACAATGATGCGGATGCGAGCGCCGATGTCACCGATTCGAGCGGCGCGACCCAGCACATTACCTTTACCACCACCTGGGGCACGGTGCGTTTCGCCTCGACGGACAATCCGTGTGTCGGCTGCTTTGCCACGACGAAAAGCGCGACCTACGGCGATCAGGGTACGTTAGCGTCCTCGACCGACATGAATGGCACTCATGCGACCTATACTTACCTGCTCGATGGGTTGCAGAGTTCGAGGACGGAGGCGGCAGGCACCAGCCTCGCGCGCACCGTGAACACGACCTGGAATACGGCGCTCAGGCTTCCCACCGACATCACCGACAGCGTCCAGGACCAGGCCTTCACCTACAACGATGCCGGTCAGCTCACCAGTAAGACGGTGACGGACGTGGCGAGTGGTGCGGCACGCGCAACCTCCTACGCCTACGGATCGAATGAGCTGCTTTCGAGCATCACCGGGCCCCGCACCGATGTGACGCAAACCACGAGTTTCACCTACGATGCGAGCGGCGATGTGGCGACACTCACCGATGCCGCGGGGCACGAGACCCAGTTCACGGCCTACGACGGGAACGGCAATCCGACCGCGATCATCATGCCCAACGGGGGGGGCGCCACGCTCACCTACGATCCGATGCAGCGGATCACCTCGGTGGATCATGACGGGTCGACGACCGGGTTCACCTACAACACCAACGGCTGGCTGTCGGAGCTCACGCTGCCCAATGGCGAGACCTACACCTACGGCTACGATGCCGCCGGTTGGGTCACCTCCATCACCGATGCCGCCGGGAACGAGATCGTCTACGCGCGAGACGGCGCGGGCAACATCACCCAGCGTCAGGTGAAGAACGCCGCCGGGACAGTCACCGAGACCCAGAGCCGCACCTACAATGCACTCGAGCAGCTCGCGACGATAGTGGGTTCGGCCGGCCAGACCGCGAGCTACGGCTACGACGGCAACGGCAACGTGACCGCCTATACCAACCCCGACAACAAGAGTTGGGGCTATGCTTACGACGTACTCAATCGCCTGAGCACGATCACCCGCCCGGATGGGAACACCGTGGGCTACGCTTACAACAGTCGCGGCGACATCACCCATGTCACCGACCCGCGGGACCTCGCGACGAACTACACCGTCAACGGCTTCGACGAGACAACCCAGCGAGTGAGCCCCGATACCGGCACTACGAGCTACACCTACGACGCGGCGGGTAACCCCACGAGCCGCACGGACGCCAACGGTGTCACCGCTCGCTATTACTACGATGCGCTCAATCGGCTCACTGCCATCAGCTTCGGCCCGAGTCAAAACGAGAACGCCGCTTTCAGTTATGACCAGGGCACCCACGGGGTAGGCCATCTGACCGGCTACAGTAACGGCTACGATCAGACGAGCCTCGCCTATGACGTGCTCGGGCGGGTCACGAGCGAGACGAGCACGATTTATGCCACGGGCAATGTCACCCAAAGCCCTAGTTCCGGTACCGCTCCAAGCTTCACCGTTACCTACGGCTACGATGCCGCCGGCAATCTAACCTACCTCGGCTATCCCGACGGGCTGCATATCACCTACACGCGCGATGCCGCGGGGCGAGTCACGGCGGTCGATACCTGGTCCGGCAAGACCCGCATTCCGATTGCGACGGCCATAAGCTGGCAGCCCTTCGGGCCGCTCGCCTCGCTGAGCTTCGCCAACGGGCTTACCGAGACCCGCAGCTACACCCAGGACGGCTGGCTCTCGAGCCTGGTGCTCGGTTCGCCCGCGCTGGTGAACAAATCCCTGGGCTACGATGCGGCCGGCAACGTGACCGCCATCACCGATAATCTCAACGGCGCCAACTCGCAGGGCTTCGGCTACGACGCGCTCAATGAGCTCACGAGTGCGAACGGAGCCTACGGCGCGCTCGGCTATGGCTACGACAGCGACGGCAACCGCACCACGTTTGCCGCGGGGAGTGCGACGTCCGGTTACGGCTATGCCAGCGACAGCAACTGGCTCCTCAGCGTTACCGGTCAGAATGCGGATACCTTCCAGTACGACGCCGATGGTGATGTCACCGCAGAAGGGAACACTACTTACGGCTATGATGCTGCCGGGCGGCTTGTCATGGTCGATGGGGGCGCCAGGGCCAGCTACGGCTACAACGCCCTCGGAGAGCGGGTGAGTAAAGTCGCCACGGCAGGCAAAGGCATGGCGACTACGCTTTTCGTTTACGATCAGGCGGGACATCTGCTCGGCGAGTACGCCGGCAACGGAGCCATGGAGAAGGAATACATCTGGCTGCGCAACCGCCCGATAGCTGTCATCACGCCTTCCGGCACCAACTACATCCAGACCGATCAACGCGATGCGCCGCGCACCATCACCGATTCAAGCGGTTCGGTCGTGTGGCAGTGGAATCCCACGCCGTTCGGCACCGGCCAGCCCACGGGCAGCTTCACCTTCAACCTGCGCTATCCGGGCCAGTACTTCGATGCCGAGACAGGCAACGTCTACAACCATGCCCGGTACTACGATCCTGCACTGGGGAGGTATCTGCAGAGCGATCCGCTGGGGTTGGCGGCAGGTGTTAATACCTACGCTTATGTTGCAGGCAATCCTCTAACCTATGTAGATTTTTGGGGACTTTACTGGGAATATTGTATAGACACTGGCCAAATTAGCCATGTGAGTGCAAAGGGTACCGTTACACCGATAGGGACTGGGTATTCTGGACGTGGAACAGGGTTTGATAATTCAGCAGATCAGACTATGCAAGGGCATTCCGGCCAGAAAAATGCTGGAC
>JBAUSV010000315.1:0-1895 GCA_049581885.1 Gammaproteobacteria bacterium
CCAGTGCCGTGTCCACACACGGCATCGCGGGCGGTAACCGCATTCGTATCGTTTCCCGCCAATTATTGTCTGTCGGGTATTCCGCTCCCGCTTCATCGCGTATAAGTCGCGGTATGATCAGGGTACCCGGCCGCAATTCGGGTACCAACCCCCCGGCCGTGCCCCACACCAGCAGGCGATCGGCGCCGGCAGCGAGCAGCAACAGTGCCGCCTTGCGTGCATGCCTCGCGCCGACACCCGAATGCATGATGCGCCAGTCGTCGCGGCGCAACGGGCGGGCGGTGCGCGCCTCAATGACGAGCGGGACGATGACGCCTGTAATCAATGTCGCATCAGGCCGTGGGGCCAAGCTTACGGTAACGGGCCAGCGCCCACAGCGGGAAATAGGCGCTGTAGCCGTGGTAACGCAGATAGAACACACGCGGAAATCCCGGCGCGTTAAATTGGTCCGTGTGCCACAAGCCGTCTTCGCCCTGATGATCGAGCAGCCATGCGATACCGCGCTCGACTGCCGCACTGTGGGCCTCGCCCGCCGCCATCAATGCGAGCAGTGCCCATGCGGTCTGCTCAGGGGTCGCTACACCGTGGCCGGCTAACGCCGGATCGGCGTAACTGTCGTTGGTTTCCCCGAAACCGCCATCTTCCTGCTGGATCGACTTCAGCCAGTCCACGGCTCGGCGCACACGTGCGTTATCGGGCGCTATGCCGGACTGCTCGAAGGCTACCAGCACCGACCAGGTGCCGTAAATAAAGTTGCAGCCCCAGCGTCCCCACCACGCCCCGTTCGGTTGCTGGGTGCGGGTGAGGTAGGCCAACGCACGGTCGCGTGGTATCCGATAGCGTTCGCCGAGACGGGAAAAGAACGCCACACATCTCGCCGTGACGTCCTCGGTAGGTGGATCGAGTAGCGCTCCGTGATCCGCGAAGGGAATTTCGTTCAGTGCGTAATGCGTGTTGTCGGCATCGAAGGCAGCAAAGCCGCCGTTCTTCGATTGCAATCCGGCCAGCCAGTGTGCGGCGCGTTCGATCCGTTCGGCGTGGCCCGTGGCGTCGGCCTGGTGCATGGCCCAGGCCACCACGCTGGTGTCGTCAAGATCGGGATAGTAGTCGTTGCGGTACTGGAACGCCCAGCCGCCTCCCTGAAGGTGAGGACGGTATTCCTTCCAGTCCGCTGGTTCGTCGAGCAACTGACGGTCGCACAGCCACGCGAGCGCCTGGCGGACTTCGCTCTCGGCCCCGCCCGACGACTCCAGAGCCAACACGGCCAGTCCGGTATCCCACACCGGCGACATGCAGGGCTGGCAGTAGGTGGTGTCGCCGCGCTCGATCAAGAGCAATTCGAGCGCCCGCTTGGCGGTTTTGCGCAAGGGATGATGCGGGCCATACCCCAGCGCATCAAGCGCTTCGTAGGCGTTGACCATGGCCGGGAAAATCGCGCCCAGGCCGCCTTCACCATTGAGTCGAGCAATGATCCAGCGCTCGCAACGCCGGAACGCCCACCGCCGGAAACCCCAGGGAATAATGGCCTCACCGTGTCGCGCCGCGCGCTCCAGATAAAGCAGAATGCCGCCGCGCAGCGAACGGATCTTGAACCATTTGCGCTCCTGTTCGGGCGGCGTGTTAAACAGTTCCTGTATCGCAACTCCGCGCGGGTTGCGCGCCTGGCGGCGCAGCGAAACCAGCACCAGCAGCGGCACCATCACCGTGCGCGACCAGTAGGACACTTTCAGGAAATGAAACGGGAACCAGTTTGGTAACAGGATCAACTCGACCGGCATGAAGGGAATGCCACGCCACGGAATCTGGCGGAACTGGGCGAGCATGATGCGGGTAAACACGTTGGCCCGCGCCGCGCCGCCTTGGGCCCGGATCGCCTCGCGCGCCCGGCGCAGGGG
>JBAUSV010000316.1:0-11388 GCA_049581885.1 Gammaproteobacteria bacterium
TGGGCGGCTACTACCTTCCGGACCGAAAACTTGTCAGCGAAGCCATGCGTCCCAGTGCCACGCTGAATGCAGCTCTCGCGGAACTGAAGCGGCAGGCCTCGTAAGCCGCCGGTGCCGGTGCCCGCCGTCCTCGCATAACCGAATGCAAGGCAATTGCGGGACATTTCGCGCTGCTACGCCGGACGCTGGCTGCGGGGGGTACGCGCAAGGCAAACTGCGCAGCGACCCGGTGTACGCCGCTGCTGCAAAAGAGATCGCCACGTATCCGGCGCCGGTGCTCGATATCGGTTGCGAAATCGACCTGTTCGCACATTATCTGCACGCTTTCGGCTGCCGCGGGCCCTACCTCGGTGTGGATATGGACGAGCGCGAGATTCGCTCTGCGCAGCACGCCTTGCGCACCACCGGCGAGATCCGTTTTCAACAGGGCTCATGCGAAGCGCTTGCGCCCTGGCAAGGCCATGTAGTCACACTCGACGTGCTGCATGATCTGGAGCGGATGTTCAGTACGATCTGCTGCGCGCGGCAGCGGCCCGCGTAGCGCCCGGAGCGGCATTGATTATCCGTACGGTGCTGCGTGACCGTTCGTGGCGTTTCGCAGTCACGCGGGCCGAAGAATTTTTCATCCGACGGTCGCGCTGGATACGCTATGGCGTGCGGGACTACCCGAGCCTGGAAACACGGCAAGGCGCACTGCCCGATAGCGGACTGAGCATTCACACCACGCCTTTGTTCGGCCGCACACCATTCAATAGTTATCTGCTCATCGCCCGCCGCGAACCGACACCGGCGTAATGCGGGAGCGCAGCCATGCTGAGCGATTGTTCGATTATCGCCAAGCTAGCCGAGCTCCTACACACCGAGCGATCCGGGTAAGATGGGCATTGGTTTTCCGTGTGAGTGTTCGATGAAAATAACACGCTCGGTAATGCTTACTGCCGCCTGTTTATGCGTTGGCCTCGGGTTTTCCCATGCGGCACAGGCCGCCGGTTTTCAATTGAAGGATTTGCGGCAGTTGACCACTTTATCCGACCCGCAAATTGCTCCCGATGGCAAACAGATCGTGGTTGTGATGTCCACGCCGGTATGGAAAACGGACAAACGCGATACCCGGCTGGTGCTGGTCAATGCGGCAACGGGCCAACAGCGCCAACTCACACGTAAGCGCGAGAGCGTATCTTCGCCGCGCTGGTCACCGGACGGCACAAGGCTCGCCTTCCTGGCCAAGGACACGGAAAATCAAAAAACGCAGGTCTACATTTTACCCATGCAGGGCGGTGAAGCGCACCGCATCACCGATGCCAAACAGGGCGTGGATACCTTCAGCTGGAGTCCCGACGGCAAGCAGATCGCCTACATAGCGGAGGATTCACCTCTCAACGAAAAGGCGATCAAGGGGCACAACAAGGTGTTCAGAGTTACCGACGGAAACTTTCAGTTGCGCAAAGACGTGGCGCCCTGGCACCTGTGGGTGATCGCGAGCGATGGCGGCACGGCACGGCGCTTGACCGAGGGCACGTTCAGCTTGGATACGGATCAGGGCGGCGCCACGGATCCAGCGTGGAGCGCCAACGGCAAGCGCATCGTGTTTACCGAATATCCCAGCGCATACTGGGGCCCGTCGTTTCACTCGGTGCTGGCCGAGATGGCGGTAAGCGGCGGCAAACCTCACACGCTGGTTGACGATGAAGGCGCCAACAGCGCCGACTACGCACCGCAGGGCACGGCGCTCGCTTTTCTGCGTGTACGCGGTGGCGACGAAAATAACGGCAATGCCGTGTATGTGCATTCGGGGGGCAACACCTACGATGCGACACACGCGCTGGCGCGCAACTTTAATAACTTCGCGTGGATGAATCACGGAAAGGATCTGCTGCTCGCCGGACAGTTCGGCACGCGTTCGGTGTTCTGGGTACAGCCATTGCGCGGCAAGGCACATCGCATCGACCTGGGCGATGTGGAAGCCAGCGGCGGCATGAACGTATCGAAAACCGGGCTGATCGCCTTTGTCGGCGATACCGCCACCCATCCGGACGAGTTGTACACCATGCAGTCGCCACATGCCAAGCCACGGCGACTGACCGACGTCAATGATTTCGTCGACAAGCTGCAACTCGGGCACAGTGCCACCGTCAACTGGAGAGGCCCGAGCGGTTTCGACGAGGACGGTGTGCTCACCTATCCCGTGGACTACCGCAAGGGCAAAACTTATCCGCTGGTGCTGAAGATTCACGGCGGCCCGGAAGGCGCCTCGACCGTAAGCTTCGATGGCTTGACGCAATTGCTGGCGAGCGCCGGTTTCCTGGTGTTTCAACCCAACTACCGCGGCAGCACCAACCTTGGCGATGCCTACCAGCACGCCATCTACCGCGATACCGGCGAAGGGCCCGGCAAGGACGTGATGGCGGGCCTGCAGGCAGTCGAAAATCTCGGCATCGTGGATACGAAACGCATAGGTGTCAGCGGCTGGTCCTACGGCGGCTACATGACCACTTGGCTCACCGGCCACTACGCGGTATGGAAGGCGGCGGTCTCGGGTGCGGCACTCACCGACTGGGTGATGGACTACACCATTGCCTACTACCAGCGCGGTGACACCTACTTTTTCGGCGGCTCACCGTGGAGCGCGGAGTACTGGAAAATCTGGCGCGAGCAATCGCCCATTCAATACGCGCGTAATGTCACCGCGCCCACGCTCATCATGGGCGATGTGGGCGACCCCAACGTGCCATTGGTCAATAGCTACGAGTGGTATCACGCGCTGCGCGACAACGGCGTGACCGTCGAATTCTATGCCTATCCCGAAGACACGCACTTCCCGCACGACATCGTGCAGACCACCGACGTGTACCGGCGCTGGGTGGACTGGATGAAAAAGTACCTGCACTGAGGGGCCTGCGGCGTTGAACGTACTTGGCATCGAAACCTCCTGCGACGAAACCGGTGTGGCGCTGTGGGCCACCGGCGAGGGCATCGTGTGGGAACAACTGTTCAGCCAAATTGATCTGCATTCCGAATACGGCGGCGTGGTACCCGAGCTGGCCGCTCGCGATCATCTGCGCCAGCTGGCGCCGATGGTGCAACGCGCCCTGCACGACGCGCCCGCACCCGATGCCATTGCCTACACCGCCGGCCCGGGACTGGTGGGCGCGCTGCTGGTCGGCGCCGCTCTGGCGCAGGCTCTCGCCGCAGGGCACGAGGTACCGGCAATCGGCGTCAATCACCTGGAAGCGCATTTGCTGGCACCGCTGATGGTCAACGACGCACCGGACTTCCCGTTCGTCGTACTGCTTGTCTCCGGCGGCCATACCCTGCTCGTGGAAGCCCGTGCACTCGGCGACTACCGCCTGCTCGGCACCACGCTCGATGATGCGGTGGGCGAAGCCTTCGACAAGACAGCGAGCCTGCTCGGCCTGTCTTATCCGGGTGGGCCGGCCTTGGCCGAACTCGCCGCCACAGCGCGCGGCGGACACTTCAAGCTGCCACGTCCGCTGCTCGATCGCCCCGGCTGCGATTTCTCATTCAGCGGCCTGAAGACAGCCGCGCTCTATGCCGCACGCGAACTCATCCCCGACGACCTCGAGGCACGTGCCGATCTGGCGCGTGACTTCGAGCAGGCCGTTGTCGATACGCTCGCCGTCAAGTGCGAGCGGGCGCTGAGGCTCACCGGCCTGGATACGCTCATCGTCGCTGGCGGTGTCGCTGCCAATCGGCGCCTGCGCGAACGCCTGCACGCCCTGCCCGGTACGCGCGTGCTCTTTCCCGACCCCGCGCTCTGCACCGACAACGGGGCCATGATCGCTCACGCCGGGTGGCGCCGCTGGATGGCCGGAGATCGGGTGAAAAATGGCGTGCACGCGCGGTGGCCGTTGGAAACCCTGCACCCCCCAATGGAGATTGCCTGATGGATTGCGTTCTTATCGAAACACTCAAGATCGAAGCCCACATCGGCATTTTCGAATGGGAGCAAAAAATCCTGCAGCAGGTGATATTCGACCTGGAACTCGCTACCGATGCTGCCCACACAGCGGCAAGTGACCGCATCGAGGACGCCGTGGATTACAAGGCTGTGTCCAAACGCGTGCGCGAGCTGGCCAGCGGCAAACGCTGGAGACTCGTCGAAACCCTGGCCGAAGCGACGGCCGAGTGCCTGCGCAAGGAATTCGGCATCCCCTGGGTTCGGGTTACCGTTCGCAAACCCGGCGCCGTGACCGGGGCGGCCGCAGTGGGTGTCCGCATCGAACGCGGCAATGCCTGAAGTCCGGGCTTACATCGGTGTCGGCAGCAACATCGACCCCGAGCGCCATATTCCGGCGGGACTGCGTGCTCTGCAGAATGCCTTCGGCGCACTTGATATCTCGCCCGCCTACCGTTCGCCGCCGCTCGGCTTCAAGGGCGCGGATTTCATCAATTGCGTCGCCGGTATCGATTGTGATCTGGGCATCGCCGCGCTGATCGGGACACTCAAGACACTAGAATCGAACGCCGGACGGCAATCACAGACAACGGCAGGGTCGCGGGAACTGGATCTGGATCTGTTGCTCTATGGCAAGCAGGTGATCCACAGCGAGGAGATCATTCTGCCCCGGCCCGACGTGCTCGAATACGCCTTTGTGCTACGCCCCCTCGCCGAACTGGCGCCGACGTTCACGCACCCTGTGACCGGCCACACCCTGGCTTGGCACTGGGACAATTTCACGGGTGAGGCCGTCGCACTGGCTCCGATCGCACTGAACGGCCTGGAAAGCACCAGATAAGCGGCCAGCGAGATAAGGAGGATTAGTGGTCGGGGTGACAGGATTTGAACCTACGACCCCTACGTCCCGAACGTAGTGCTCTACCAGGCTGAGCTACACCCCGACCGAACGTGGCATTCTAATTCAGCCGGGCCGCCAACGCAATGCGGCATATACGAGCGGGGCACCTCCGTGTGCCCCATGTCCTAAAGCTCATTATTTAAATGTGGCTGTGTCGCGGCCTTATTTTACCGGCGGCTTGGGTTCGCTCTTCTGCTTCTTCATGGCCTCGGCCTTGATCTTTTCGGCGGCTTTCATGTCGCCCTTCAAGCATTTGCTCATGAATTCTTTATGCGCGTTGCCCTTAAGCCCCTTGGATTCATGTGCACACTCGGCAAATTTCGATTGCTGCGCAGTCATGTGATGCGACGTGTCGTTGCTGGTTGCAGCATTGGCGTTCACACTCAGCGCGAACGCGCCGGCTGCCAAGGCAATACATAGGGGGGTAAGAATTTTCTTCATCTGAACTCTCTCCTGTTGAATACAATTCATCAAGTTGATAGTTGTCGACACCCTGGTTTTCATCCTTGATCTTCAGAGTCCCCAACTCCGTAGCCGTCCGAATTTGGCTGACGTCGAACCGGACACTTGCATGACCGGCTCGCAGCGAATCCTCCATGACCCGCGGGAGCCGCTGAACGATTCAGAGTTTCTTCGTTTGCTTCTCCCTTTGGTAAGTATAGTCAAGATTGCGCGCTTCGGGTGAAGGATTTTTCCCGCCGCTTGCACCGCGGTACCGTGGCCGGTACTGTACGCTCAGGTTTTGCGGGACGGCCATCATGCGCCCCCTACCCGCTTCCTGTTCCGTGCTCGCGGCGGCGTTTTTCGCAACGCCCGCCATGGCCGGCCATACCAACGCACCCACCGATCTGGAGGTCAGCGTTATGTCTCCACAACAGCACGTGTTCCACGTAACCGAAAAATCCCGGTCTCGCCGGGCCAACTCACACTCTACTACCCCAAATACGTCCACGGCGAACACGACCCTATCGGACCGGAAGGCAACGTTACGGCCTTCAAGCTCGAGGCGCATGGTAAAACCGTCGCCTGACACCGCGACCCGGCGGACATGTACACCCTCCATCTCGATGTTCCCAAGGACGTGCGCACGCTGACCGCGGACTGACGCACAGCAAGCACACGCTCGATGATTTCGCAAAGCAGCTCTTCGGCATCGACAACGGCAGCCACGTCACGCACACCTATACTTTTGAAGATATCGTGAAGACGCTTGACTCGGTCGTGCACTACGCCTGGTCGGATGACCTTCGTAAGCGTCTCGACCGGACCACCGACCATGCGCCTCTGGGTGACCTGACCACTGGCGGATGGAAGCTGGCGTACTCCGATACACCAAAGCCTACAATCAGGCACGCGAAGCCATGTTCTCCATCGGATTCAGCGTCGGCAAGAAGGGCCGGATCTACGACGTGCCGTGGAAGGGGCCCGCCTTCGAGGCCGGTCTCGCCCCGGGCATGAAGATCGTCTCGGCGAACGGATCGAGCCTCAATCGAGAGGTACTCGAACGTGCCACCGCCGCAAGCCGTGAGTCCGACCATGGGGGCCTGACCGTGGTCACCAGCGGTTCGGGGGCTACCAACACCTATGTCATCGACTTTCGGGTGGCATGCGCTTGACACACCTGAAACGCATCGACGGGCGCCGGATTACCTCGACGACATTGCCACACCGGTCAAGGACAGAGCTCCGCGCAGGGAACCTGCCGACCTTGGCGCCATTGCGTTGCGCTTCAGCGAACTGCCGTGCGCCGGCGCATGAAACGCCACAGGTAATAGAGCGGAATGCCCAAAAGGGTGAAGCCGAAACTGAGACCAGCGGCAACCGGCGTCTTGATCAGCGCAAACACCATGACGCCCGCCGAGGCCAACACGAAGAGCGCCGGCACAAACGGGTAACCCAGCGCACGGTAGGGGCGCTCGTGACCGGGTCGGGTGCGGCGCAGCCGGAAAAGCGCGACCGTTGCAAGTGCCAGGAAAGGCCAGACCCCCAGCACATACGCTTCGGCGAGCTCCTGAAACGAACGCCAGAAAATAAAGACAAGTGTAAGCGCCGCCGTCATGGCGATGGCGATGTGCGGCGTGCGGAAACGCTTGTGCAGCCGCCCCACCGATGCAAAGAACAGCCCGTCCTCGGCCATGGCAAAAAAGACACGCGGATCGGACATCGTGCTGCCGTTGAGCGAGCCGATCACCGATACCATGACCATCGCGGCGATGAAGCTTTTGGCGGATGCGCCGGCCACGGTTCCAAGCGCGGTCACTGCCACGGAGGGGCTATGGGCGATTTCGGCCGGGCTCAAGACGTGCAGGAAGGCCGCATTGATCAGCAGGTAAGCCGCGATCACCAGGACCGTACCCAGGATCAGGGCTAGCGGAAGGTTGCGGCCCGGGCGCTTGATTTCGCCCGAGAGGGCAGTCAGGTTTTCCCAGCCATCGTAGGCCCAGAGCACCGAGATCAAGGCCACGCCGAACCCGGCGAGGTGGATGCCGTTCACCGCCGCGGCATGGGATCCGCTGCCGGCACTGCCGCCACCCAGGGCGAACAACACGACCGAGAGCACGACGATGGCGCCCATCTTGGCCACCATGGATATGTTCTGCAGCACCGCCCCGCTTTTCACGGAAACGTACTGCAACGCCGCGACGACGATCACCAGCCCTGCCGCGATGAATTGCGGCCAGAGTGAGGACATGGGCACGACGCTTGCCAGGTAGGCGGCGAAGACCACCGATTGCGCGGCCCAGGAGGCCGGCGATGTAATCAGCCACATCCACCCGAAGACGAAAGCGGCCCCGGGGCCGAAGGCCTCCCGGAGATAGATATAAAGCCCGCCCGCTTCCGGGTACATCGCCGAAAGCTCGCTGACGCTGAGCGCCCCCGCCAGCGAAATCAGCCCGCCCACGGTCCATACCGCCAGAATCCAGCCCACCGAGGGAAGGTGCTGGGAGGTGATCGCGGGCACGCGGAAGATGCCGCTGCCGATGATGATCCCGACGACGATGGCGATCCCGGTGAAGGCGCCGAGCCGGCGAGGCGGGGACTCGCGGACTGCGCCGCCGGTCAGGTTTGAATGTTCGATGGCCCACCCCTCCGGTTTTGCTTAATGCTATCAGCATCGGGCAGACCGGCCGGACGGCAGATTTGAGTCCGGGCCCCGCGGAGGCGCATAATTCGTTACTTGTCTGTGACACACCGGAGTCCCCCACATGTTCCAGCGTCTGTCCGTACTCGCCATGCTGGCGCTCAGCGCCCTCGTTCCCTTGTCGGCACATGCTGAATCGAATTCGCCGGCAACGGCGGCGGCCAACAGCCTGCAGTGGCGGCTGGTAGGCCCCTTCCGCGGTGGCTGGGCCACCATGGCGGTCGGCGTGCCCGACCAGCCGAACACGTTCTACTTCGGCGCCGCCGACGGCGGTGTCTGGAAGACGGTCAACGCCGGCCGCACCTGGCAGCCTCTGATGCAGCACCAGGCGTCCGCGACCGTGGGCGCGCTGGCGATTGCACCCTCCAATCCGCAGGTGATTTATGTCGGCACCGGCCAGGTGGCCGCGCGCTACGACATCGCGGGCGGCGACGGCATCTACAAGAGCACCGACGGCGGCAAGACCTGGACAAACGTCGGGCTGAAAAATACGCGCCACATCGGACGCATCGTGATCGATCCGCACAATCCCGATCACGTGCTGGTCGCAGCACTCGGCCACATCTTCAATGACAACCCGCAGCGCGGCGTGTATCTCACCACCGACGGTGGCAAGACCTGGCACCGGACTCTATACGTAAACGACAAGACCGGCGCGGTGGATCTCGCGAGCGACCCCGATCATCCGAACGTGGTCTATGCAGCCGCCTGGCAGATGCGCATGCATCCCTGGCTCGACTACTTCCAGCCACAGGCGGGGCCGGGTTCTGGCATCTACAAGAGCACCGACGGGGGGCGCCACTGGCACAAGCTCACGGGTCACGGCCTGCCCGACGGGGACCTGGGCCGTATCGGCCTGGCCGTGAAAGGCTCACGTGTCTATGCCTCGATCGTCTCTGCCTCGGGCAAGATCGGCGCCGACAACATGATGGCCGGCGGCGGCTCCGGATTCTACGCATCGACCGATGGCGGAGAACACTGGCACCTGGTCAACACCGACCCTGAACTGTCCTCGTCCTACTTCGGCCGCGTGACCGTGGATCCGGACAATGCCGACACCGTGTTCGTGGTCGGTCGTTCCATCCACGAGTCCACCGACGGGGGCAAGCACTTCACCATCATCAAGGGCTCGCCCGGCGGCGACGATTACCACTTCCTGTGGATCAACCCCAAGCACCCCGACCACATGGTTACCGCGGCTGACCAGGGTTGCGTGGTCACGGTTAACGGCGGCAAGAGCTGGTCGAGCTGGTACAACCAGCCCACCGCGCAGTTCTACCATGTCGCCACGGACAACCGCTTCCCCTACTGGATCTATGGCGGGCAACAGGATTCGGGCACGGTCGCAATCGCGAGCCGCGGCCCCAACGGCGTCATCGGCCCCCGCGAGTGGCATCCGGTGGGTGGAGACGAACGTGATTATGACGTACCCAAGCCGGGCGATCCGAGCCTGGTCTTCGGCAGCGGCCTCGGCGGCTACGTGTCGCGCTGGAACGCCGCGACCCACCAGGTCACCGACGTTTCACCGTGGCCGGTGTCGAGCTACGGCGCCGACCCGCGCACCGTGAAATACCGCTATACCTGGATCGACCCGCTCGCCTTCGGCAGCAGCAAGAACCCTGCCCTCTACTTCGGTTCGCAGGTGCTGTTCCGTTCCACCGACGACGGCAACAACTGGCAGCTTGCCAGTGGCGACCTCTCCGGCAGCAACCCGCATGCCAAGGACTGTGCCGAAGCGCAGAATTCGCTCGCTGGCGCCAAAGCCTGCGGTTTCGGCGTCATCTTCACGATTGCCCCCTCGTCCACGGATCCGAACACGATCTGGGTAGGCACCGATGACGGTCAGGTGCAACTCACCACGGATGGCGGCAAGCACTGGCATAACGTGACGCCGAAGGCGATGCCGCTATGGGCCAGGATCGATGCGATCTCCACCTCGCCGCTCCATCCGGAGACGACCTTCGTCGCCGTCGACACGCATCGCCTCGGGGCTTTCCACCCATGGCTGTTCCGCACCAACGACGGCGGGCGGCACTGGAGCAAGATCACCAACGGGCTGCCCTCGGACCAGTACACTACCAGTATCGCGGCTGACCCGAAGCAGGCCGACTTGGTTTATGCGGCGACGAATCACGGCGTTTTCGTTTCGTTCAATAACGGAGCAATGTGGCACCCCCTCGGTCGCGACCTTCCGACGACCTCGGTACGCGACCTGACCGTGCACGGCAACGATCTGGTCGCGGCCACCATGGGCCGCGGATTCTGGTCGCTCGACGACGTCACGCCACTGCGCCAGGCGGCCGCGGTATCCGGCTCGACTCCAGCGCACCTGTTCAAGCCGGCCGTGGCCATGCGCCTGCGCAACGACAATAACCGCGACACGCCGCCACCGCCCTCGGAGCCGCTTGCGGACAACCCGCCAACAGGTGCGGTCATCGACTACTGGCTACGCAAGCCTGCCGCAGGGACGGTGACGCTTACAGTACGTGATTCCGACGATCGCGTAGTACGACGTTTCACCAGCGACGCGAAACCCGAGGACCTGCCGGCGGACCGCTATTTCGAAGCCGTGTGGGCGGGCGATACGGAACCGAAACTGGTCACGAGGGCCGGCATGCACCGCTTCGTGTGGAACCTGCGCGAAAAGCGGCCAGCGGCGATTACCTACCATTACTCGATCTCGGCGGTATTCCCGGGTGACACCCCGCTGGTGCCCCAGGGTGAACTCGCCCTCCCTGGCCACTACACCGTTTCGCTTTCAGTGGACGGCAAGACTTATTCCACGCCGCTGACGGTCCGGATGGATCCTCGAGCCACTTACACGCTGAAAGACATGGACGCCAACATGGCGATGCATCGGCGGCTGGCTGCCGATCTCGAACGGGCGGTCGCTGCCTACCATGAGAGCGGCGACACTATACGGAAGCTGCAGCAGGAAGGCGGCCAAGAAGCGGCGCAGACGAAGATACTGGAGGCTTGGCGAACCGGTGATGATGGCTCCCTGAAATCGGTCACCAGCGTACTCGACACGCTGGCCACCAAGCTGGAGATGACCGATGGCGCTCCGACCCAGGGCCAGCGTGAAGTCTATGCGGACTACAAAAAGCAGCTCGATACGTTGCTCGCCCGCTGGAAGAAAATGCAAGGTGGTGAATGACGGCAATCGAGAAAAGCGAACTGGCACTCATATCTGCCGTCGCAGTCGGGTTCTGGCTGACGGCACCGGCGCTACCGGACCGGTTGAGCATCGGCGGCTTGCTGCTGATCGCCGCCGTCCTGCTTTTGCTCCAGAGCCTCGTGCGCGACATTGTGCTGTTGATGAAGCGCATGCGTGGGACGCCATCGGGCACACTTCGCACGGCACGTTGCATGTGCATCGAATCCGCCATCGGCACCACCGGGGTGACCAAGGCTGGCGCCCAGTAGCGC